>NZ_CP142675.1:331666-663333 GCF_036365825.1 Qipengyuania sp. HL-TH1 | reverse complement strand
GTTGATGTTCACCCATTCGTAGAACACCTGCACGTTGTCGGTGACCCGCAGCTTGGCCGACAGGTCGAGCTGGAAGTGGTCGTCGACATAGCGGTCGAGATCCGCCGTATCGGCGAGCTCGTCGAGATATTTGTCGCGATAGGTGCCCGACAGGCGGATATCGATGGGCCCCTTGTCGTAACCGACCGAGAAGTTGGCGGTATGCTTGGCAGTGGCGGGCAGCGCAATCGAGCGCGGCCCTTCGCTGGCCAGCGTGGTGACCGTACCCTCGGCATCGGTGTAGGTGTAGTTCGCCTGCACCACGACGCCGTCGAGCGCGCCGGTGAACGCCTGCGCAAAGCCCAGCTCGATACCGAAGATGTCGGCCTCGTCGCCATTGCGGGCGATGGTCGCCTCGTCGAATGCGAGGCCACGGAAACTGCCCGCGACATCGGTGTTCACATCGACAATGAAATTGTCGAGGCTCTTGTAGAAGACCGAAGCGAACAGCGCGCCGTTCGAGCTCATGTAATATTCGACCGCCGCATCGAAGTTCCATGCCTCGGTCGGCAGCAGCGCGGGATTGCCGAACTCGCCTTCGCGCTCGCCGTCATCGGCTTCCTCGACTGCGAAGTGCGGTGCCTGCTGGAACGGCGTGGGACGCACGATCGAGCGAAAAAAGCCCGCGCGCAGGACGAGGTCGGTCTGCGCTTCATACCGCACATTGAGGCTCGGCAGCCAGTGGTCGTAGCTCTTGTCGATCGAAATGGGCGAAACGAGTACGGTATCGTCACCCGCGATCGAGCCATCCGGCAGCGTTCCGTCTTCCTCGACCAGCAGGACATTGTTGCCTGCCAGCGTGTTGTCGGTGTGCTCGTACCGCAGGCCATAGACCACGCGCAGGTCCGCGCTTTCCCAGCGGCCGAGCAGATAGCCGGCCATGATGTCCTCAGCGACCGCGAAATCCTCGACCGCGCTGTCATAGGCGCTGTCGGCTTCCTGCAATTCGAAATTGCCGAAGTTCGCGCGGAAGAAGTCCGAACCGGCAGTGAAGCCGGCAACCGGCGAGATATCGGCCAGGCGATAGGTCTGGCCTTCACCCAGCGCGTCGGTCAGCGTCATCGCGTCGTTTTCGTAGAATGCGACATCCGCGTCATAGGTCTTGTCGCGCCAGCGGCCCTTGAACCCGACCTGCACGGTGAATTCGCCATTGTCGGCGGCAAAGCGGCGGCCGATATCGAATTTCGCCGACCATTCCTCGTCCTGCGAATCGGAGAGCGTGACGAATTCCACGTCGTTGAGTTCGAATGCTCCGGGATTGCGGAAGTCGCCGCTCGGGTCGGTGGCGGTATAGAGCGGGATGCGCGGATCGCTGAAGTCCAGCCCCACGCCAAAGCCTTCTTCCTCATATTCGCGTTCGAACGAGATCGGATCGAGGCTGCCGTTTTCGAGCTCGCTCGATTTTGCCCAGCTGGCCGAGTAATTGGCGAACCATGCACCCCAGTCGCTTTCGCCGCCGAAGACGAGCGAGCGGATCTTCTGACTTTCGAAGCGGTCCTTGATGTCGCGTTCGACGGTGATCGCAGCGTCCTCGTCCGGATCGGGGTCGGTATCGCTGTAGTTGACCGTGCTGCCCGAACCCGAGACGATCGCGTCGCCGAGATCGAAGATCAGGCGGCGGCGGCTCTCCTGGTCGTCGAACTGGCTGTACACGCCGCGAACATACAGCTCGGTGCTGTCGCCCGCGCGGACATCGAAGCCCAGCGTCGCGCTGATACGCTCGCGCTCGACATCATAGTCGCGATATTCGAGGTCCTCGGCATAGATGACGCCATCGTCCTCTTCCCAGCCATCGGCCTCGATATTGTCGGTTTCGAAGGTGCGCTTGTAATAGCTGACGCCGCCCGAAATGCCGAAATTGTCGCCCACGCGACTGGCGAAATCGAGGCTTCCCTTGGGACTGATCTGGTCGGCGTAATCGTTATAGCTGCCTTCGATCTTGGCGGTCAGCAGGCGCTTCTTGCGGTCGAAGGCGCTGGTCGTCTCGATCTCGACCGAGGCGCCGATCGTATCGGCGTCCATATCGGGAGTGAGCGACTTCTTCACTTCGATCGATTCGATGATGTCGGAGGAGATCACGTCGAGCGCGACCGAGCGCACATCGGCTTCGGGCGACGGCAGGCGCACGCCGTTGAGCGAGGAGGACACGAGGTCGGGTGCAAGCCCGCGCACCGAAACGAAGCGGCCTTCGCCCTGGTCATTGAGGACATTGACACCGGGCAGGCGGCGCAGGCTTTCGGCGACGTTCTGATCGGGGAACTGGCCGATCGCATCGCGCGTCAGCACATCGGAGACACCGTCGGCTTCCTTCTTGCGCGACAGCGCGCTCGACAGGTTCGCCGCCTGGCCGATGACGAGGATCTCGTTATCGCCGAAGCCGGACATCGCGATGTCCGCGCGCACCGCGCCGGTGGCGGGAACGCTGACCATGCGGGTGACGGTTTCGGCACCGACATAGCTGATTTCCAGCGTGTATTCACCCGCGGGGACATCGGCGAAGAGGAAGGAGCCATCGCGCTCGGACGTCGCCACGCGGTCGAGCTCGACGATGCGGATCTGCGCGCTGCGCAAAGCGATGGTATCGCTGGCATCGGACACGGTGCCGACGACTTCGCCGGCATGCGCAATGGCGGGAAGCGACAGCGCCGCAATCGCGGCTCCGGCGAACAGCGTGGTTCTGATTTTCATGAATTGCCCTCCAGGTAAGATGAAGGCGCAATATGAGCGCTGGTTGACCGGATCATTGCCGGACGAAGAAATCTGCAAGACAATCGAGCGGTTTGTGACCCGCAACTGTAACATCCGGACCGGCCGCCGGATCGACGTTTGCGAGCACTGATTTCGCACCTGCAAAATATCGCAAGCCAAACCGCCTCGAATACGCTATAGGCGGTCCCGAGCGTGCAGGTGCCAAACCCGCCGACGCACCCCTTATTCGCGCCAGCCGGGCGCATTGCTACACCTCCCCCTCCTCCTCGCGTCGCATTCCGCGATGCCTCCGTTCTATCGAGTCCTATGTCTTTCGAAACTCTCCCGCCGGTTCTCGGCGAAGCGCTTGCCGCCCGCGGCTATGAAGCCCCCACCCCGGTCCAGGCCGCCGTCATCGCTCCCGATGCGGCCGGCCGCGACCTGATCGTCTCCGCGCAGACCGGCAGCGGCAAGACCGTTGCCTTCGGTCTCGCGCTGGCACCCGAACTGCTTGGCGAAACCGGCAGCATGCCGCTGTCCGAAAAGCCGCTGGTGCTGGCCATCGCGCCCACCCGCGAGCTCGCGCTGCAGGTCAGCCGCGAGCTTGGCTGGCTTTATGCCGGTGCGGGCCTGCGCATTGCCACCTGCGTTGGCGGGATGGATGCGAGCAAGGAACGCCGCGCGCTGCGCGGTGGGCCCGCGATCGTCGTCGGCACGCCCGGACGCCTGCGCGACCACCTTGAACGCGGCGCGCTCGACCTCTCGGGACTGGTCGGCGTGGTGCTCGACGAGGCCGACGAGATGCTCGACATGGGCTTCCGCGAAGATCTCGAGGAAATCCTCGACGCGACTCCCGATACGCGCCGCACGCTGCTGTTCTCCGCCACCATGCCGCGCCCGATCGAACGGCTGGCCGAACGCTACCAGCGTAATGCACTGCGCCTGTCGCTTGCCGGCGAGACACGCGGTCATGGCGACATCACCTATCAGGGGATCACCGTCGGCCCGTCCGAAATCGAGAACGCAGTGGTCAACATGCTGCGCTTCCACGAAGCCGAAACCGCGATCTGTTTCTGCGCCACGCGCGAAAGCGTGCGCCGCCTCCACTCCACGCTGCAGAACCGCGGCTTCGGCGTTGTCGCGCTTTCGGGCGAGCATTCGCAGTCCGAGCGCAACCAGGCGCTACAGGCGCTGCGCGACCGACGCGCCCGCGTCTGCGTGGCGACCGATGTCGCCGCGCGCGGGATCGACCTGCCCACGCTCAGCCTGGTGATCCATGTCGAGATCCCGCGCGATGCCGAAACGCTCCAGCACCGCTCGGGCCGCACCGGACGCGCAGGCAAGAAGGGCACCGCTGCGATCATCGTGCCCTACAATCGCCGCCGCCGGGTCGAAGGCATGCTCCGCGGGGCCCGCATCGAGGCCCAGTGGATGGACGCCCCCACCCCCGAGGCGATCCGCAAGAAGGACCACACGCGCCTCATCGAGAAGCTCACCGAACCGCGCGAGATCGACGAGTCCGATCGCGAGACGGCCGCCGAGCTAATGGCGCGCATGACGCCCGAGGACATCGCCGCCGCGCTGGTCCAGGCACACCGGGCGAAGATGCCCGAGCCCGAGGAGCTGATCGCCAACACCCCCGAAGCGCATGAGAAGGCCAAGGCCGAGCGCCACCGTCCCGGCTTCGAGGACGTGACCTGGTTCCGCATCGACATCGGCCGACGCCAGAACGCCGAGCCGCGCTGGATCCTGCCGCTGATCTGCCGCCGCGGCCACATCACCCGCAACGAGATCGGCGCGATCCGCATCGGCCAGACCGAAAGCTGGTTCCAGGTGCCGCGCGCGGTGGCGGGCAAGTTCGCCGATGCCGTGCAGCGCACTGCCTCGCCCGAGGACGAGCAGGATGCGATCGCGATCGAGGAGGCCCCCGAGGGCCCGCGTATCGAAGCGCGCGAGAACCGCCGCAAGCACGGCGGCGGTGGCGGCGCGGGCAAGATCCACGCGCGTCCCGCGGGCAAGGGTCCCGGCGGTCCGGGTGGTCCCGGCAAGGGCCCCGGTGGCAAGCCGCCGTTCAAGCGCGGCAAGCCCGGCGGCGGCAAACCCGGTGGCGGCAAGCCCTTCGCGGGCAAGCCCAAGTTCAAGCCCAAGGGCAAGCCGGGCGGTCCGCGCAAGGACTGATCCGGCCCCCGGCCCAGCGTCAATGCGTCAGCAAGAGCGGGATGCGCACTCCGGTGAGCATCCTGCGCGTCACGCCGCCGAACACGCGTTCGGTCAGGCGCGTATGGCCATAGGCGCCCATGACGAGCAGCCCCGCTTTGCGCGTGGCGGCCTCGGCCTGCAACGCGGCGGCCACGCCCTCCTCATGCGGCGCGACCTCGATCATCTCGCAGGAGATGCCGTGGCGCGAGAGGTAGTCCGCCCCCGCAACCGGCGGCAGGTCGGGCTCCTTCGCCGCTTTCGCCGGTTTCCCGGCTTCCTTGACCGTTGCGAGATAGACCGCGCTCGACAGCCGGAGCAACGGCACCGCCGCTTTGAGCGCGTGCGAGGCTTCGGCCGATCCGTCCCACGCGACCAGCGCGGGCGCTTCGGGGTCGATCCGCGTGCAGGTCTCGGGCAGCACCAGCACCGGGCAGGACGCCGATAGCGCCAGTTCGCCCGCGGTGAAGGACGGCGTATCCGGGCCTGCTGACTGATCGCGCGCGCTCACCACCACCAGATCGTTCAGCGCGGATTCGCGCAGCAGCGCCAGCGCCGCCGGCCCGCCCGCATCGACCCAGTTCCACGGCACGTCCTCATTGGCGAGATCGGCCAGCGTCGCCTCGCGCAGCCGCGCCGCCTCCTCGCGCCAGATCGGTACCATCGCGGCAAAGGCGGCGCCCTGGAAATCGAGCACGCCCACCGCTTCATAGGGGATCGCGTGCAGCAGCGTGAGATGCGCATCGAACCGCCGCGCCAGACCAAGCACGGCATCGAGCCGTCCGGGAAAGGCGTCGTCCCCGGCGGCGTTGAACAGGATCGTCTTCATGGCTCGTCTCCCAGTTTGCAGGATGGCCAACGGGCCGATTCCCCGCGTGATGCGGCCAGTATAGCAGCTATCCGGCGCGGCTCCTTGATCGAGATCAAACCGCGCGCTGGCATGGACCGCGAACCGCGCGCCCCAAAAGCGTGACCTTCATCGCGCATCATGCCCGCCCCGCGGCCGTGCGCGTGCGCGAGAGCAGCGCGAGAAGTGCGGTTTCGTCGGGCTTGCGGACCACGCCGACATAGCGCCCGCCGCGCAGCATGACCTGCCACAGCCCGGTCGCAACCCGCCATTCGAGCTCGGGGATCGTGAACCTTCCGGTGTGCCTCTCGCGCCGCGCGTGCAGCCGCCAGCGCCGCCTCGAGCCGCACCCGCCCGGCCTCCGAACGCGGCCGCGCGAGCGCCACGTCCCACGCCGCCGCAAAGCCTTGCGCCCCGGGCCGCGCGCGCAGGCGATAGGCGGTCTCGCGCGCCATCGAAACGCCGCGCGCCGCCGCCGCGACCGAACGCGTCGCGGCAAGGTGCCCGATGAACTCCGCCTGCCGCACGGGCGTCCACCCATCGGCGCGATGACGCAGCGGGACGGCATGGAACGGCGGGATGGTGATGGAGGGCGTGCGCGGTTTTGCGATGGGCGGCGGGTAGTGCTTCATCCGCGAGAGTAAGGCACGGGATAGGGTGTGTAGGAAAGCCCTGCCGCCACGGCGTCAGCCCAGCCCCACTTCGTCATCCCAGCGAAAGCTGGGATCGCCCTCGGCCCAGCCCCACCAAGGCAGCCAGCCCCGCCACGTCAACTCTGCCCCGCCACGTCATCCCAGCGAAAGCTGGGATCGCCCGCAATCAAAGAACTACGCTGAAAAGATCGTCCCACTCAGGATTAGCACCCTCGATCAGTTCGATCTTCCACGCGCGCTTCCACGCCTTCATCGCCTTCTCGCGCGCGATCGCGTCCTCGATGCTGTCATGCTCTTCCGCATAGACAAGCCGCGTCAGCCCGTACCGCCGGCAGAAGGCCGAGCCCTTCCCCTCCCGATGTTGGACAATCCGCCGAGAGAGGTCGGCGGTCACGCCGATATAGAGCACCCCATCCTTGCGGTTGCTCATGATGTAGACCCATGCGCTCATGCGCCCAGAAAGCTCGCAGCGTGCGGCGAGCGATCCCAGCTTTCGCTGGGATGACCGAGATTTGGGTGGAAACCGGCCGCTAAACTAATGACGGTTCTGTCTTTCGCAAACAGCCGTTTCTCATCGCGAATTGTTTTTCTTCAACATTGGCAACAGCTCGAAGGCTAAGCCAACTAAAGCCCCAATTGCTACGGACTTAGTAACTGTAAACCAGGCGAACTCGGGCTGAAAAATCGCAATCCCAACGCCGATTAACAACGCGAGGGTCGCAGTTCCCCACACCGCATTTTGCCCCCTGCGAGCGTAAATGCCCAAAGCGATGACACCGCCAGCAATGACAAACCACCAAACGCTCATTCCCCCTGTCTCCTCAGCTTGAGCGCCTTTGGCAGCCTTCCTAGGCCCCCAATCGTCGTTCGCTACATACTCAAATGTGTATGCATTGGTCTATCAATAGCCTCAATCGGGTGTCAGCCAACAGTCTGGTATCGACGCGCCATTAGTTTGGTAGTGTTCGCGTCAGACCGGTAATCACGAGTGGTCGCTCCCAAGCGATTGCATGCTCGATCTGCAGGTGGCTCGCGTTCCTTCGACAACCACCGTGGCTGCTTCACCAGTTAGAACTGGCGTCGACGTCTTGATGCCTTTCCAGCTGAACTCGAAGTTGATTGGTCCAATGAGCCGGCAAACTGCGCCCTTGCCTTCCGCCGCGCACATGGTCGCGGCTCGCTTATAATCTTCGACCGTTGCTGGCTGCAGGGGGTCGACGTTCACAGAGGTCGCGGCGGTCCCACCGAACAGCACACGCTGACCAAAATTAAGCGCGTTGGCTGACCAAGTCGTCTCGCCATCGATCGTTTGCGTTCTTTCGATCCCCGCATTCTCGGCAAGGCGAGCGCAGAAACCCGAAGGATCACTCCCTGCCTGCAAAGGCGTCTGGACGATAAGAGCAATGAAAGCTGCCGAAGATGCAGCAAATCGCATGGTCTTGTTCAAGTAGGTCTCCGATGCGCGTAGAAACGAGAGAAGAAGTCGAGAAGGAAGCGAGCCAATTAAGCCGGTCCTGACGTTCCGCCAATACCAAAAAGCGGCTCACGATCATTACGTTACCGTCCTAATGCTAGCAGATCGCTCGCTAACCGCATAAGCCACATAGCTGTCCCACCTAGTTTCGAAACGGCGGGACGCGTCCGTAATTTCTATCGGTCGCCCTTCGCTCAGGTCGTGACCCGCAAACTCAATGGCGGTGGTTTCCCCGAGCAGTCCCTCCGCCACCACTATCCGAAGTTCATTCTCTGGTGGTTCGCCAATCCCTCTTACATAGAGATTGAGCGACCCTTCGGAAATTCGATCGCACACCCTCCCAATTCGCATGAAGCCAGTGGACTAACTGTTTGGTCTCAATGTCCGCAATCGAGTCGTTAGCGGACCTTGCAAGCCTCACCCACCCGCGTGGTAGAAATCATACACCTGCTGCGCCACGCCCGCGCTGATACCGGGCGCGCGTTTGAGGTCGTCCAGCGCCGCCGCGCGCACCTTCCCAGCCGTGCCGAAATGCAGCAGCAGCGCGCGTTTGCGCGAGGGGCCGATACCGGGGATTTCGTCGAGCGGTGAGGCGGTGATCGCGCGGCTGCGTTTGGCGCGGTGGGCGCCGATGGCGTAGCGGTGGACTTCGTCGCGCAGCGTCTGGAGATAGAACAGCAGCGGCGAATTGACCGGCAGCGTCTTTTCGCGCCCGTCGGGGAAATGGAACACCTCGCGTCCTTCGCGCCCGTGATGCGGGCCCTTGGCAATCGCGATCAGCGGGACGTCCTCGATCCCCATTTCCTCCAGCGTGTCGCGCACGCTCGACATCTGCCCCTTTCCGCCATCGATCAGCACCAGATCGGGCCAGATCGCCTCGTGCCCCTTGCCCTCGGTGCGCGCGTCGAGATCGCGCCCGGTCTCGGCTAGCTTGCGGAAGCGGCGTTCCATCACCTCGCGCATCATGGCGAAATCATCATTGGTCTGCGCGGTCTTGATGTTGAACTTGCGGTACTGGCCCTTCTCGAAGCCTTCGGGACTGGCGACGACCATCGCGCCCAGCGCCTTGTCGCCCTGGATATGGCTGTTGTCGTAGACCTCGATCCGCTGCGGGACCTCTTCCAGTTCGAGGAATTCGGTGAGCTCGCGCAGCACCTTCGTCTTGGTCCCGGTTTCGGCCAGCCGCCGCTCGAGCGCCTCGACCGCGTTGCGGCTGGCCTGCTGCATCAGCTTGCGCCGCGTGCCGCGCTGCGGGATCGAGATCGCCACGCCATGCCCCGCCTTCTCGCACAGCGCTTCGGCGACGAGATCCTGTTCGGGCAAGGCGCGGTCGACGAGGATGGTGCGCGGCGGCGGCACTTCCTCGTAGAATTGCAGCAATACGTCGGACAATACCTCTTCCTTCTCGAGCTCGCCCGTATTGCGCGGATAGAAGGTGCGGTGGCCCCAGTTCTGCCCGCCGCGGATGAAGAAGGCCTGCACGCCCACCTGCCCGCCCTTGGCGGCCAGCGCGAAGACATCGGCATCGCCCACGCCCTGCGCATTGATCGCCTGGCTGCCCTGGATGAAGGTCGCCGCGCGCAGCCGGTCGCGCAGGATCGCCGCGGTCTCGAAATCGAGATCTTCCGCCGCCTTCGCCATCTGCTTTTCCAGATCCTGCTGCACCGCGCTCGACTTGCCGCCGAGGAAGTCCTTCGCCTCGCGCACCAGTTTCTCATACCCCGGCTCGTCGATCCGGCCGACGCAGGGCGCGCTGCAGCGCTTGATCTGGTAGAGCAGGCAGGGCCGGTCGCGATTGTTGAAGAAACTGTCGGTGCAGCTGCGCAGCAGGAACAGCTTCTGCAGCGCGTTGAGCGTCTTGTTGACGCTGCCCGCGCTGGCGAAGGGGCCGTAGTAATTGCCCTTGGCCTTGCGCGCGCCGCGATGCTTGGTGATCCGCGGGAAGGCGTGGTCGGCGCGCAGCAGGATGAAGGGGAAGCTCTTGTCGTCGCGCAGCAGCACGTTGAACGGCGGGCGATAGCGCTTGATCAGCTGCGCTTCGAGCAGCAGCGCTTCGGCCTCCGAATTGGTGACCACGATTTCCATCGCCCGGCACTGGCTGATCATCCGCTGGATGCGGTTGGTGAGGCCCTTGATCTGCGTGTAATTGGCGACCCGCGCCTTGAGGCTGCGCGCCTTGCCGACATAGAGCACATCGCCGCGCGCATCGAGCATCCGGTAGACGCCCGGGCGCGGCTTGAGCGTCTTCACCGTTTCGCGGATCGCGGCGATGCCCGCTTCGAGATCGGGCTGCGCACCGGCCACGGTCTTGGTGGCGCGGTCCTCGTGGAACCGCTCCTTACCTCTCGGATCATGCGGGGAACCGGCTTTCGTGCGCGACATGCAGGGGGAGATAGTGCGCCGCATCGGCTTGTGCAAAGCCGGTTTTGCCGCCATCCCCCGGGCGATGGACCCAACCAAAATTGCACCGCCGCGCACGGTCGGCTTCTGGGGCACGTCGCTGTTCCCGCTCAACGGGATGATCGGCGCGGGGATTTTCGCGCTGCCCGCAGTGCTGGTGGCCGCGGTGGGCAACTTCGCCCCGTGGATGATGCTGGTCGGCGGCATCCTCTTCCTGCCGCTGGCGCTGTGCTACGCCTGGATGGCCACGCGGTTCGAGCATAGCGGCGGATCGGTGCTTTATGGCGAAGCCGCCTTCGGGCGCTTCGTCGGCTTCCAGGCCGGCTGGGCGCGCTATGCCAGCGCGATCGTGACCGCGGCGGCCAACATGCATGTGATGGTCGCTTATCTCGCCGCGCTGTTCCCCGAACTGGCGGGGCCGGTCGCTTCGCCCGTCGCGGTGGCGGTGGGGCTGGCGCTGATCACCGCGATCAATCTCTACGGCATGCGCGCCTCGGTCGGCGCGCTGGGGGTGATGACCGCGATCAAGCTGCTGCCGCTGGGCGCGCTGATCCTCTCGGCCTTCTTCGCGGGCGGCGAGATGGGCGCGGTGACGCTGCCGCAGTTCAGCCAGGTCGAGACGGTCATCCTGCTGACCTTCTACGCCTTCATCGGCTTCGAGGGCGTGGTCGAGGCGGCGGGCGAGTTCAAGCACCCCAAGCGCGACGTCCCGCTGTCGATCGTGACCATGGTGAGCGGGGTAACGCTGCTCTACATGGCGATCATCTGGGCCTTCATCGCGATCGGTCCCGAGTTCGCGGGCGAGGACAATGCGCTGGCGGGCGTCGCCGGCGCCTCGATGGGGCAGATCGGGTCGCTCGCGATCGTCGTCGCGGCCAGCTTCAGCATCGGGGCGAACAATTTCGCCAGCGGCGTGGCGCAGCCGCGGCTGATGTACGGCATGGCCGAGCGCGGCATGCTCCCGCGGTGGTTCGAATATGTCCACCCGCGCTTCCTTACCCCGTTCAACGCGATCCTGTTCTACGGCGTGGCGGCAATGCTGTTCGGCCTGTGGGAAGGCTTCGAAGTGCTGGCGATCGCGGGGACGCTGGTGCGCCTGGTGACCTATATCGTGACCAGTTGCGCGCTGCCCGTGCTCGAACACCGCGAGGGGCGGATCGTCCCGTTCCATCTGTTCTGCGTGATCTTCGCGGTGGGCAGTTCGCTGTTTATCGCCGCGCAGGCGCAGGCGCAGGCGTGGCTGGTGCTCGGCGGGTTCATCGCTGCAGGCACGCTGCTGTATGTCATCGCGGCGCGGCAGAAGCCCGAGTACCCGATCGACGAGGCTTAGCGCGCAGGCGGCGACAGGCCGGGCGCCCCTATAATACAATCTATTTATTACGGTGATCGCCCGATCTTGCCTGAAAGACGAAAAAGGCGCTGATTAGATATACTTGGCGATAACCACGCCGCCGCCACCTGTAACGGGCGGCGCAATTCTACAATTCTTCCGATCTTTTCAAAGACATTGTCCGCTCACTCGAGTCGGAATGAGTCAATGAGAACCGTCGATTATGGCGGCGTACGGTCGCGTCTGCAAAACATAGCAAACAGGAGACCGCCAATGTCCGGCCATGAACATCACGGAATGAAGCCCCTCGAAGGGATGAGCGCCTATTGTCGGCGCGGGCACCAGCCCGACCACCAGCGCGACGATCGCTTCGGGCGGTTGTTCCCCAAGCTCAGCCCCGCCTACATCCCGATCCACACGCTCGAGGCGATCGGCCGCAAGGGCGGGCCGATGGATGGCAAATCCAAGAACGACCGGACCGATACCGTACCCGTCGGCATGGTGTTCTTCGGCCAGTTCGTCGATCACGACATCACGCTCGACGCCAGCACCACCTTCGACAGCGTGGTCGATGATCCGGGCGAGATCGCCAATGTCCGCACACCCACGCTCGATCTCGACTGCATCTATGGCGTCGGACCCGAAGCGCAGCCCTATCTCTACGAACAGGCGGGCGCGTTCGCGGGGCCCAAGCTGCTGACCGGGAGCGACAATCCCGGCCAGGCGGGCGAGCGCGACCACGATCTGCTGCGCAGCCCCAATGGCCGCGCGATGATCGGCGATCCGCGCAATGACGAGAACCGCATCATCAGCCAGCTGCAACTGGCGATCATCCGCTTCCACAACCACGTCTGCGACACGCTGCATGCGGAAGACGGCTTCGAGGGCGAGGAACTGTACGAACACGCCCGCGAGGAAACCACCTGGCATTACCAGTGGGCGGTGGTGAACGACTTCCTCGCCGCCATGTGCGGCCGCCCGGTGGTCGAGCGTATCCTCGGCTGCGGACGCGCGCATTATTGCGGCGATACGCCCTTCATCCCGATCGAATTTTCGGTGGCTGCCTATCGCTTCGGCCATTCGATGATCCCGATGAAAATCCAGGTGCAGAAGGGCAAGTCGCCGCTCGAACTGTTCGGCGCGATACTAGGTGGCGGATTCGATGCGCTGGGCACACCCGATGGCGTGGTCGACTGGCACGAATTGCTGTTCACCCCGGCCAACCGCCAGGTCGAACGCGCGCAGAAGCTCGACCTGCTGCTGGCGGGCGATCTGCTGCAATTGCCGTTCATCACCAATGCCGAAAACTCGCTCGCGACCCGCAACCTGCTGCGCGGCAATGCCTTCCTGCTGCCCGGCGGGGAGAAAGTGGCGGAAGCGATCGGCTGCGATCCGAAATGGACCGCCAAGGTGAAGAAACGGATCGCCAAGCTGTCCGACGCGGTCGATGGTGCGCTGTCCGAACACGGCGTCCCGCTATGGCTGTGGATCCTTGCCGAAGCCGAGGTGATCGGACGCGAGGAAAGCGACGGCAGCACCAAGGAAGGCGAAGCGCTCGGCCCGGTCGGCGCAACCATCGTCGCCGAGACGATCATCGGCCTGCTCGAGAATGACGACCACTCCTATCTCGGCAGCAACCGCAACTGGTCGCCGCGGCCCGAGTGGGACACGCTGGGCAAGCTGGTGACCGCCGCGCAGCCCTAAGGGCTTGCACACCGCCCCCGCGCGGCTAGGGCGCTTCGCATGGAACATGGCTTCGATGCGATCGTCCTGGGCGCCGGGGCTGCGGGCCTGATGTGCGCGGCGCGTGCGGGGCAGCGCGGGCGCCGCGTGCTGGTGCTCGAACGCGCGAGCGCGCCAGGGAAGAAAATCCTCATCTCGGGCGGCGGGCGCTGCAATTTCACCAATATCGGTGCGGGTCCGGCCAATTACCTGTCCGCCAACCCGCATTTCGCCAAATCGGCGCTGGCGCGCTACACCGCGCAGGACTTCCTCGAACTGGTCGAAAGCTATGGTATCGCCTGGCACGAAAAGACGCTCGGCCAATTGTTCTGCGACGGCTCGGCCAAGCAGATCGTCGCGCTCCTGCTCGAGGAATGCGCCAAGGGCGGCGTCGAGATCCGCTGCGGCGAAGAGATCGCGCGGGTCGAACAAGACGACGGTTTCACAATTACCACGCAGACCGGCAGCTATCGCGCCCCGGCGCTGGTAATCGCGACCGGCGGCCCTTCCATCCCCAAGATGGGCGCGACCGGCTTCGCCTATGATCTCGCGCGGCAATTCGGTCTCAAACTGGTCGAGCCGCGCCCCGCGCTGGTCCCGCTGACGCTGGGCGGCGAGGAAGTGCTGTTCCGCGACATTTCGGGCGTGTCTGCGCCGGTCGCCGTATCGGCCAATGAGGCCAGCTTTGCCGAAGCCGCGCTGTTCACGCATCGCGGCCTGTCCGGCCCGGCGATCCTGCAGGCCAGTTCCTATTGGCGACCGGGCGAACCCCTGTTCGTGGACTTCCTGCCGCAGCGCGACGCGGCTTGGCTGCTCGACGCCAAGCGCGCCAATCCGCGCGCGGGCCTGCGCGCGCACTTGCGCGACGCCTTCCCCGCTCGGCTGGCGGATATTCTGACCGACAAGCTCGCGCTCGAAGGCGAGCTGGGCAATCTGCCCGACAAGGCGCTGCGCGCCGCGGGCGAACGGCTCAAGCGGTGGGAATTCCGCCCCAATGGCACCGAGGGCTTTGCCAAGGCCGAGGTTACCGTGGGCGGCATCTCGACCGCCGAACTGTCATCGAAGACGATGGCCGCCAAGCGTATCCCCGGCCTCTATACCATTGGCGAGGCGGTCGATGTGACCGGATGGCTGGGCGGCTACAATTTCCAGTGGGCCTGGGCGAGCGGGGTCGCGGCGGGCGACGCGCTGTAGCTTCGCGCGCCGCCCCTGCCGCTAGAACATCTTGCGCAGATCGACGCCGATATAGCGCCCGACCGGGTCGATCCGGCGCGGGTCGTAGGCTTCGGGGACAAGCCCGCTGGCATCGACCACGCGGCGCTGCCCGTCGAACACATTGTCGAGCACGAAAGCGACGCGGAAGCCCTTGAGGAAGCCCTCGTCGCGTTCGAGGATTTCCCCGAGATCGGCGAACAGGCGCAGGTCGAAGGTCACCAGGTCGCCGAAGAACAGATCGCTCGATCCGGGCAGGCCGCTACCGCGCAGCTCTGCTTGCCCGAGGTAATTGCTCGACAGGCGCACGCCATACCCATCGATGAACATCCCGGCTTCGAGCCGCGACGTGTGCTCGGGGATCGCGCCGCTACCCAGCACGAAGCCGTCGAGCTGGTCGAACACCGGCCCGCCAGCCGCCAGCGTCACTTCGTTTTCGAGCGCGATGGTGTGGTTGAGGTTGACGAAATAGCGCCCGCCCGAGCCGCCACGCCGGGCGAAGGGGTTCATCCCGCCGCCGCGCTGCTGGCTTTCGCCCTGCGGCGAACCACCCGCGCCATCGGCGGCACACGTGCGCTCGCGGAAGGCCTTGAGCCGCTCGGGATCGATCTCGCCATCTTCGCCGCGCAGCCGTTCGAGCATCTGCGGCGGCAGCTGGTCGAGCTGCGGCGGTTCGGAGCACAGCGCGGTGCGCAGCTCGGCGAAGCGGCCGATATCGGCCTCGCCCTCGGCGCTGCACAGCCGCTGGCGGAGCATCTCGACGCGCGCCGGATCGGGCTCGCCATTCTCGTCGAGCAGGCGGGCCCGCATCCCCTCGGGCAGCTGCGCCAGGTCGGGTGTGCCGGAAGTGGGTGCGGCGCACAGTTTCTCGCGCATCGCGGCAAAGGCCGCAGGATCGAAGCGCGAACCGCCTCCGCCGCCACCGGGGCGCCCAGCATTGCGGCCAGCCGCCGGCGGACCGCCACGGCTGCTTTCGCCGCTATCCGAACCGCCGAAGCTGCCGCGCGTCGACAGACCGAAGCTGAGCGTACGGCTGCGCGTTTCGTACAGCGTCACCGGACTACGGTCGATCGCCAGCAATTCACCCGCCCCATTGCGCGTCACGCGATCGGGGAAGGCCTGTTCGAAGGCCGAGGTGAAAGCCGGCGAGGACAGCGTGACATCGCGCGAGCGGTTGATCGCATAATCCGCCTGCAACCGCGTGCCTTCCCAGAAGGGCAATTCCCAGTTCGCGCCGAATTTCCAGTCGGACTGCGTTTCGGCACGCAGATTGGGATTGCCGCCGGTGATCACCGTGACCAGCACATCCTGCCCGGTGGCGAAATCGAACACCGAGACATTAGCCTCGTCGATCCGCGGCGAGCCCAGCGCGCTCAGCCCGGGGGCGACTTCGCGCCATATCCGCGTCGCCTGCAGGTTGAGGTTTTCGAATGGCGACCAGTTCACGCCCAGGCTCCAGTCCTGCAGCGTGCCGAAGTCCGACAGATGGTTGATGCCCGCCTGCCCGGAAACCGAGATGTCGCCAACGGCATCGAGGAAGCCGGTACGGCGGCTGGTTAGCGGGACGACGATATTGACGCCGCCCGACAGATCGCCGCGCGTCAGCTGCGTATCGAAAGCGGTGCGCGTGTCGTCGCTCTCGATCCGCTGCCAGTCGTAACCGACATCGAAGGTGGTCGCGATCTCGCCCGCCGGAATTTCGACCGCGATGCCGCGGAGCGTCACCAGATTGGTCGCGTTCCACGTGGTCGAGCGCGAAATATCGTAGCCCGCAGCAGTACTGCGATCGACTTCGCTGCGCGTCTTGGTGCGGCCGCCATCGAAGGTAGCGGTCAGCTGGAAGTCGCCGACCGGCTGGGTGTAGCTGGCCGCAGTGGACAGCGTATCGGTGCGGTTGCGCCGTTCGATCGGTTCGAGCACGCCATCGACCTGGCGCAGGCCCGACAGGCCGAGGCTTTCCTCGCGCGAGCCAGTCAGGTTGAGGCTGATCGAGGAACCGTTGTCGATGAAGGCCTTGGCATAGTTCGCGGTCGCCTCGACGCCGTAGCTGTCCGAGACGAGGCTGCGGAACGGGGCTTCGTCGGCGACACCGAGGATCGACGAAGCGGTCACCAGATCGCGCTCGTCCTCGGTCAGCAGGCTGACGTCTTCGACCTCGAGATTGAGGTTGATCCGCGCGCCGTCATTGATCGAGAGGTAGCCGATCTCCTGCTCGTTGCGCCAATAGCCGCCGCGCGCGGGGGCCTCGGCCTCGACTTCCGCAGTGATCGAGGAATAGCTTTCCTGCAGCACGATATTGACCACGCGCTGGTCGGGCGAATAGCCGAAGCGCTGCGCCACTTCCTCGGCGAAAACCTCGATCTTGGCGATGCTTTCGGGCGGATAGGAACGGAATTCGCGGAAGCTGGACACGCGGATGCCGTTGATCAGGAATACCGGTCGGCCGCTGCCACGCCCACCGCGGGCGCTGCCCGTCGCGGGTTCGATCGCGGCGATGATATCGGCGATCGAGCTGCCGCCGAACGCCGCGATATCCTCGCTGTCGTATTCGGCTACGGGCGGCTGGTCGACGATCAACTGGCCGCGGATGCGCGCGCCGGTGACGACGATCGTCCCGGGTGCGGACAGCACGTCTTCATTGACCTCGGGCGCAGGCTCGGCCGCCTGGCCGCTATCCTGGGCGTGGACAGCCGAGGCCCAGCCGAGTGCGAGGAGCGAAGTTGCGACAAATGATAGGGATTTCAAGCGCAGGGCCTTCCGTCTTAAATTATCCAACCGCCCCCGTGTGGCAGGCTATTGCGACGATGAATGCCGACAGGCAAGCGGGGTTTCCGTATCGGTTTGTCGCTGAACGAATAGGATATACGTTCCGTCGATGGCACTTGGATGCAGCGAGGCTTCCCTTTTCCCCCCGTCACCGCTAAAGGCCGCCGCTCATATTGCACAATCGAACGGATACGAAGACCTACATGGCGAAAGAAGAACTTCTCGAAATGCGCGGCAAGGTGGTTGAACTGCTGCCCAATGCGATGTTCCGCGTCGAGCTCGAGAACGGCCATGAAGTGCTTGGTCACACCGCCGGCAAGATGCGCAAGAACCGCATCCGCGTGCTGGTGGGCGACGAAGTCCTGTGCGAACTCACGCCTTACGATCTGACCAAGGCGCGGATCACCTACCGCTTTATGCCCGGTCGCGGCGGCCCCGGCCCGCAGTAAGCGCCGGTGGGCCAGCCCACACTCATCCTCGCATCGGCCAGCCCCCGCAGGCGCGAATTGATCGCGCGCCTCGGGCTGGAGCCGGCTGCGATCAATCCCGCCGATATCGACGAAACGCCCGCTGCCGGCGAACGCCCGCGCGACTATGCCATCCGCATGGCGCGCGAGAAGGCGCAGGCCGCCGCATCGGACGACGGCTTCGTGCTTGCCGGCGATACGGTGGTCGCCGCTGGACGCCGCATCCTGCCCAAGGCTGAGGACGAAGTGACCGCGCGGAAATGCCTCGAACTGCTTTCGGGCCGCCGCCACCGTGTGCTCTCGGCAATCGCGCTGCGCGCGCCCGATGGCCATATGCGCGAACGGCTGTGCGAGACCATGGTCCTGTTCAAGCGTCTCTCCGCCGAGGAGATCGACGCCTATCTCGCCAGCGGCGAATGGGAGGGCAAGGCCGGGGGCTATGCCATCCAGGGCCTCGCCGAGGGGCTGATCTCGCGCATCCAGGGCAGCCATTCGGGGGTTGTCGGACTGCCGCTCTACGAAACGCGCGCGCTGCTCAAATCCGCAGGGTTCCAGATTGTCTGACAGCGGGGGGCCTGGCAGCGACGGGCCCGAATGGCTGGTCGAACACGGGATCGGCGAAAGCCGCGCGCTGCTGGTCCACGGCGAAGAGGTGGTCGCCGCAAAATTGCACTGGTCGGGCGACCTCCCGGTCGACAGCACCGCGCTCGCGCAACTGGTGTCCAAGCCCGCCGGGGGTGCACGCGGGCTCGCGCGGATGGCGAATGGCACCGAAATCCTCATCGACCGCATTCCGCCCCGGGCGACCGAGGGCAGCGCGCTGACCCTGCGCATAACCCGCGCCGCGATTGCCGAGCGCGGGCGCTTCAAGCGCGCGCAGGGCCGCGTTATCGAGAGCGAGGCCGACGCACCGCCGCCGCGCGACAATGTCTTCGTGCTGGGCGTTGCGGTCCGCCGCCTGCCCGGGGGCGAGTGGGACGAGATCTGGCATGCCGCCGCCGCGGGCGAGGTCGCGTTCACAGGCGGCGCACTGCTGTTCAGCGTGACACCCGCGATGACGCTGATCGATATCGATGGCGATCTGGCGCCGCGCGACCTCGCGCTTGCCGCGATCCCCGCGATTGCGCGCTGGCTGCGCCTGTTCGACCTCGGCGGTTCGATCGGGATCGATTTTCCCACGCTGGCCGCCAAAGCCGACCGCAAGGCGGTCGATACCGCGCTCGACGCCGCGCTGGCGGGCTGGCCGCATGAACGCACCGCAATGAACGGCTTCGGCTTCGTCCATATCGTCGCGCGGCTGACGGGGCCCTCGCTGCTCCACCGCTTCGCCTCTGCGCGCGTGGGTGCTGCGGCGCGCATGGCGCTGCGCCGCGCGGAGTTGGTCGACGGGCCGGGCGTGACGCTGCTGGCCATCCACCCGGCGCTCAAGGCCAGGCTCAAGCCCGAATGGATCGCCGAACTCGAACGCCGCACCGCGCGCCCTTTGCGGATAGAGACCGATCCCGGGCTTGCGATCGAGGCCGCCACCGCCCAGATCGTGCCGCATGACGAGTAAGCCCCGCCCCTGCCCGATCTGCCGCAAGCCGCGCAGCGAGGAGCACACGCCGTTCTGTTCGACCCGCTGCCGCGACCGCGACCTCGCGCAATGGTTCGGCGATGGCTATGCGGTGCCGGCGCGCCCCGCCCTGCCCGAGGAAATCGCGGCGGAAGTCACCAAGGGGCAGGACGACTAATTACCCCCTTGCCAAGGCGGGCCAGCTTCGCCATAGGCGCGCTCTCATTGCTCGCGGGGCTGTTCAAGCCCCTCCGCCGAAGCAGTGTGCCCGGGTAGCTCAGGGGTAGAGCAGACGACTGAAAATCGTCGTGTCGGTGGTTCGAATCCGCCCCTGGGCACCACTTCGCTGCGATGGCTTCCCCTGCTTCGCCGCCCGCGCTAGTCAGCCGGGATGCATGATACTGCCAGCACCGCGCTCTCCGCTTTCGACATCGCCGCAATCCTTGTCGTCGCTTCGGCGCTGCTTGGCTGGTTCAACCATCATTTCCTCAAGCTGCCGCATGTCATCGGGCTGACCGTTATGGGCGCGCTGGGGGCAATCGGGCTGACAGTGGCCGATGCCTTCATTCCCGGCGTGACGCTCGACGACTGGGTCGCCGACACGCTGCAGCAGATGAATTTCACCGAGACGCTGCTGCAGGGCATGCTCAGCTTCCTGCTGTTTGCCGGCGCGCTGCATGTCGATCTCGACCGCCTCAAGGTCGCGTGGCTGCCGGTGCTGCTGCTCTCCACCGTCGGCGTGATGATTTCGACCGTGCTCGTCGGGCTCGCCATGTGGGGCGTGGGCATGGTGCTCGCGCTGGGGATCGCGCCGATCTGGTATTTCGTCTTCGGCGCGCTGATCGCCCCGACCGACCCGGTTTCGGTGCTCGGCGTGCTGCGCGAGGAGAAGGTCCCGCAATCGCTGCAGAGCGCGGTGGCGGGCGAAAGCCTGTTCAATGACGGCGTCGGCATCGTGGTGTTCATCATCCTGCTCGGCGCGGCAGTGAGCGGGAATGACTTTTCCTTCGCCGAGGGCGCACGGCTGTTCGCGATCGAGGCGGGCGGCGGCATCCTGATCGGGCTCGTCGCGGGCTATGTCGGCTACCGCGCGCTGGCGGGGATGGACGAATACACGCTCGAGGTGCTGGTCACGCTGGCAGTGGTCATGGGCGGCTATGCGCTATGCAATTACCTGACGCTCTCGGGTCCGCTGGCGATGGCGGTGGCCGGCCTGCTGATCGGCAACCACGGCGTTACCTATGCGATGAGCGACGTGACGCGCGATTATCTCGTCAAATTCTGGGAGCTGGTCGACGAATTGCTCAATTCGGTGCTGTTCCTGCTGATCGGGCTGGAAATGATCGTGCTGGTCGCGGGCTTTGACGAGTTAGTGCTGGCGCTGGCCGCGATCCCGCTGACGCTGGCCGCGCGCGGGGTCGGTATCTTTGTCTCGACCAAGGCGATCCCCGCTGCACGGCTGCAGGACAAGGGCGCAGGCCGCGTGCTGTGGTGGGGCGGGCTGCGCGGCGGCATTTCGATCGCGCTGGCGCTGTCGCTGCCCGCGGGCGAGACGCGCGATCTGATCCTCGCCGCGACCTTCGCCGCGGTGCTGTTCAGCGTCCTTGTCCAGCGCGCCACGCTGGGGCGGTTGATCGAGAAGCTGAAACGCGACCACGCCCCCGCGGTCGAAGACGATACCGCCGCCGCAGCAGGCCCGCCGCCTCCGCCCTAGGACGCGGCCACATCGTCCGCCGCGGCGGCGATTTCTGCCCAGACCCGGGCGAGATCGGCTTCATCGATACAATAGGGCGGCATGACATAGACGGTGTTGCCAAGCGGCCGCAGCAGCAGGTCTGCTTCGCGGAACCGGCGCAGCAGCTTCGGCCCGAGGTCGGACAGATAGCTCCCGCCCGGCTCGCCCAGTTCCAGCGCGGCAATCGTCCCGCAGCGCCGCGCGTTGCGCACCATGGCGTGCTCCGCGAGCGTATCGAGATGCGCCTGCTGCTTCGCTGCCAGCGCCGCGATCCGCTCAGGCACCGGTTCCTCGCGCCAGATCGCGAGATTGGCATTGGCCGCCGTGCAGGCCACCGGGTTCGCGGTATAGCTCGACGAATGGTAGAAAGTGCGCGTGCGGTCGGTCGAATAATGCGCATCCCAGATCGGTTCGCTCGCCATGGTCACCGCTAGCGGCATCGCCCCGCCGGTGAGCCCCTTGGACAGGCACATGATGTCGGGCACGACATCGGCCTGTTCGCAGGCGGTCAGCGTGCCGGTACGGCCCCAGGCGGTCATCACCTCGTCGGCGATGAACAGCGTGCCGTGCCGGGCGCAGATCGCGCGCATCTCGGCCAGCACTGCGGGCGGATACATCAGCATGCCGCCCGCCCCCAGCACCAGCGGTTCGACGATGAACGCCGCCGCCCCGCCCGCGCATTCGGCTTCGAGCGCATCGTAGGTGGGCTGCGGATCATTGCCGGGAAAAGGCACGCGTCCGACATCGAACAGCATCGGTGCATAGGCGGCGTTGAATACCCCGCGCGCGCCCACCGACATCGCGCCGATCGTATCGCCGTGATAGGAATGCTCCATCACCACGATCCTGCTGCGGTTCTCCCCGCGGTGCGTCCAGAAGCCGAGCGCCATCTTCAGCGCGACCTCGACTGCAGTCGAACCGCTGTCGGAAAAGAACACGCGGGTCAGCTCTTCGGGCAGGATCCGGCACAATTCACGCGCGAGATCCTCTGCCGGTTGGTGCGTCCAGCCGGCGAAGATCATCTGGTCGAGCCGCTGCGCCTGGTCGGCGATCGCCGCCATGATCCGCGGGTGGCAATGGCCATGCGTGGTCACCCACCAGCTCGAGATCGCGTCCACCACGCGGCGGCCGTCCTCGGTATGCAGCACGGCGCCCTCGGCATGCGTGACCAGCGGAACCGGATCGCCCAGCCCGTGCTGCGTGAAGGGATGCCATACCGGGGAATGGGTCATGTGAAATCCGCCAGGTCGAAATTGTCGGTAAAGGCCTGGGCGAGCGACGCCGCGTCGAGCGAGCAGAGCAGCGGCAGCCGGCCCAGCCGCTTCACGGCGCCGAGCCGGCAGATCGTCGCTTCGCTGTCCTCCACCGCGTCGCCGACGAAGGCCACGCCGTGGATTGCCACCCCGCGCGCGCGCAGCGCTTCGATCGTCAGCAGCGAATGGTTGATCGTGCCCAGCGCGGTGCGCGCCACCACGATCGCAGGCAGGCCCCAGCGCGCGAACATGTCGGCGTAGAGCAAGTCCCCACCGAGCGGGACCAGTGCGCCGCCGGCCCCCTCGACCACTAGCGGACGCTGCGCGGGGAGCGCCAGCCGGTCGGGATCGATGGCGACCCCGTCGATCTCGGCGGCGCGGTGCGGCGAACAGGGCGTCGCCAGGCGATAGGCCTCGGGCAGCACGCGGGTTTCGGGCAATCCCGCAAGCTTCGCCACCTGCGCCCGGTCGCCGCCTTCTTCCAGCCCCGCCTGCACTGGCTTCCAGTAGTGCGCATCGAGCGCGCCAGTGAGCGCGGCAGCGAAGACGGTCTTGCCGACGTCGGTATCGGTTCCGGTGACAGTGAATGCACTCATGCGAGAATCTCCGAAAGCGTGCCGGCCAGCGCATCGATCTGTGCCCGGCCGCTATTGAGAGTGAGCGAGATGCGCAGGCGGCTGCTGCCCGCAGGCACGGTGGGCGGGCGAATGCCGCGGATATCGAAGCCCGCGCTGCGCAGCGCGCCGGCAATCTGCATGGTGCGTGCTTCGTCACCCAGCACCAGCGGCATAATCTGCGATCCGCTGGCGCTGACGCCGAAGGGCGCGAGTTTGCAGCCCGCATAGCCGACCAGATCGTGCAGCGCTTCACGCCGTCCGGGCTCCTCCTCCACGATCCTCAGCGCCTCGCGCACGCAGGCAGCCATCAGGGGCGATGGCGCGGTGGAGAAGATGAAGCCCCGCCCGCGGTTGATGACATGGTCACGCATTACGCGCGGCCCACACAGCAGCGCCCCTTCGCCGCCCAGGGCCTTGCCGCAGGTGCGCAGCACGATCGCGTTATCGCGCCCGTCGATATCCGCTGCCAGCCCCCGGCCGCCATTGCCGAACACGCCGGTGGCATGCGCATCGTCGGCCAGCAGCACCGCGCCATGGCGGTCAGCCAGGTCGGCCAATTCGGCAATCGGCGCGCGGTCGCCGTCCATGCTGTAGAGCGTTTCGACCGCAATCCAAGCCTGGCCCGCGGCATTGCCGGCCCGCCAGTGCGCGAGCGCTTCGGCAAAGGCGCCGACATCATTGTGCGGCACGGCAATGCATTCGGCCCGCGACAGACGCATCCCTTCGTGCGCGCTGGCATGGACCAGCGCGTCGTAGAAGATCGCATCGCCGCGTTGGGGCAGTGCCGACAGCAGGACGCTGTTGGCGCCGTAGCCATTGGCAAGGAACAGCGCGCTTTCGCAGCCGAAGAAGCGCGCGGCCTCCGCCTCCAGCGCTTCGTGTTCGGGGTGGTTACCGCGTAGCAGCCGCGAACCGCCCGAACCGACTGGGACGCCGCGCTCGAGCGCGTCCATCACGGCGTTCTTGAGCCTCCCGCTGCCCGCCAGCGCGAGGTAATCGTTCGACGAGAAATCGGTGCCGCCGGGAAGCGAAAGGCTGCGCAGCCGCGCCGCGTGCGCCAGACCCGCCAGATCATCGACCTGCGCGGCAAGCGGAGTGTTGGTGGTGCGCCCCGTATCCATGCCGCGCGCGCTAACCACCGCGCCGCGTGCCTGCAATTGCTTTCGTCAATCGGCTTCTGTATGGCTCGCTAAACGCCCCGGCAGTCGCAATCGCCAGTCGATTCCGTCGCCGGGGCGCAGGCTTTTCTAGCGTGAAGGAATGCATATTCATGGCTCGTCGGCGCCAGATCTACGAAGGCAAGGCCAAGATCCTCTACGAAGGTCCCGAACCGGGCACGATCATCCAGTATTTCAAGGATGATGCGACCGCGTTCAACGCCGAGAAGAAGGGCACGATCAACGGCAAGGGCGTGATCAACAATCGCATCAGCGAATATGTGTTCACGCGGTTGTCGCACATCGGCATTCCCACGCATTTCATCCGCCGCCTCAACATGCGCGAACAGCTGGTGCGCCAGGTGGAAATCATCCCGCTCGAAGTGGTGGTGCGCAATGTCGCTGCGGGTACGCTGAGCAAGCGCCTCGGGATCGAGGAAGGCGAGCTGCTGCCGCACACACTGATCGAATATTGCCTCAAGGACGATGCGCTGGGCGACCCCAAGGTCTCCGAAGAGGAAATCGCCTGCTTTAACTGGTGCAGCCATGAAGAGCTGCAGGACATGTCGAGCATGGCGATCCGCATCAACGACTTCCTCTCGGGCATGTTCAGCGCGATCGATATCCGCCTGATCGACTTCAAGCTCGAATTCGGCCGTATCTGGGATGGCGATTTCAGCCGGGTGATCCTGGCCGACGAGATCAGCCCCGACGGCTGCCGCCTGTGGGACATCAACACCGGCGAAAAGCTCGACAAGGACCGCTTCCGCCGCGACCTCGGCGGCGAAAGCGAAGCCTATCAGGAAGTCGCGCGGCGTCTCGGCCTGCTGCAGAACGAAGACAGCGGCCCGGGCGAAGTGCTCGACATGAACGCGCATCGCGGGCGGCTGCGGACTCCTCCAAGCCGAAGAAGTAACGCGGTCGGCCGCGTCCGGCGCAAGCCCGCGGCGCAGCGTAGGCATAGAAAAAGGGCCGGAGGGATCGCTCCCCCGGCCCTTTTCTTGGTCGGTCGTCCGCGCGCTTAGTAGCTGACGCGGGCCGAGATACCGAACACGCGCGGATCGTTGACGAAGGCGGTGTTGTTGTTGAAGTCGATGCCGCCCTTCACATTGTCGGCATCGAGGATGTTGCGCACGAAAGCGGCGACTTCGAACGTGCCGTCGAGCTTGGCATAGCCGACGCGCAGCCCGCCTTCGATCTGGTTGTTGGTGTTGAATTCGGCGCTTTCGTAGATGAACAGGTTGGTCTTGCCCTGGTAGGCCCAGTCGGTGAAGGCGAAGATCTCACCCGCATTGCCCACCGGAACGCCGTAGCGCGCGGTGATGTCGGCGATCCATTCGGGCGCATTGGGGAACGGGTTGCCGTCCACCAGCGCGCGCGTGTTGCCCGACAGGACCACGGTCGGGTCGGTCACGGTGCACTGCGCACAGATGCCCACAGCCAGCGTGTCGTCCTGGATCTCGGTCTTGTTCCAGCTGACGCCTGCAGTGACGAGGAAGTCGGGCGTGATCTGGAAGGCGCTGTCGAGTTCGAAACCGTAGCCGCGGCCTTCCTCGGCATTGACCAGCTGCACGAGGTTGCCCGCGCCGCCCACCGCAGTGAACTGCGGATCGTCGATCGTGTAGTAATAGACCGCGCCGTTCAGACGCACGCTGCGGCCCGCGAATTCGGACTTGAACCCGGCCTCGTAGCTCATGATCTTTTCCGAGGTCGCGATCGACGGTGCCGAACCGAAGGCGACGTCGCGGCCCTGGATGGTCGGCGCGCGGAAACCGCTCGCTACGCGGGCATAGACGCTGGCGTCGGTGCCGACATCGTAGAATGCGGCAAGGTCCCAGCTGATCCGCTCGTCCTTGACGCTGCGCTCCTGCGCATCCGGACCCGAGATGAAGGAGGTCTGCGTCACCGCGAACTGCTTCTCGTCCTCGGTATAGCGCAGGCCGCCGGTCAGCTTGAGCGCAGGGGTGATTTCACCCGTCACCTGGCCGAATACCGCCCAGCTTTCATTGGTGTGGTTGACGGTGACCGGCGGCGGGAACGGGAAGCCGATGGTGGTGACGTCGAAATCGCTGTCGAAGTAGAAGCCGCCGACCTGCCATTGCACCGGGCCGTTCGAATTCGAGGCGATGCGGACTTCCTGCGTGAACTGCTCGAGATCGATCGAATCCTGCGTATCCGATTCAAACGGGATGAAACCGGGACCGGTCTCGATCACATCGCCATTTTCATCGCGAACGATCCATCCACCGTCGATATCGCCGCGGCTGCGGCCTTCGCTGTTGGCCCAGCTGGTGATGCTAGTGAAGGTCGCGAAATCGGCTTCGTAATCGACCTTGGCACTCGCGATCTCGGCCTTGTAGGCGGCTTCGTTACGCCCGCCGGCGTCGTAGAACACGGTGTCGCGGTCGTAATTGTCGTTCAGCTCGTTGTCGCCCGGGCCGAGGATATTGGCGCGGAACAGCGTCGACTGGCCGTCGAGGTCGCGGATCGAGTAGCTGCCGAGGATCGAGAGGCGATCGCCGGGGGTGATCAGCAGCTGCGCACGGCCGGCGACTTCGCTGTAGGCGCCATAGGCGTCCTCTTCACCGGTGAAGCCGTTGTCGACCCAATTGTCGCGCTGCTGCCACAGGCCCGAAAGGCGCAGCGACACCACCCCGGGTGCGAGCGGCAGCGTCACGCCGCCATCGGCCGAGATGCTGTTGAAGCTGCCGTAGCTGACCGAACCGTCAACCGCGAATTCGTCACCGGGCTTGACCGTGTCGATCTTGACGATGCCGGCGGGCGTATTGCGGCCGAACAGCGTGCCCTGCGGCCCGCGCAGCACTTCGATGCGCTCAACGTCGAAGATCGGGAAGGACTTGAGCGTGACGTTTTCCATCACGACATCGTCCATCACCACCGAGACCGGCTGCGATGCGGCGAGATCGAAATCGGTATTGCCGAGCCCGCGGATGTAGAAGCGCGGTGCGGCGCGGCCGTTCGAGCTTTCGATGAACAGACCCGGCACGCGCGCGGCCAGCGCGGTGATTTCAGCGCCCGCATCGAAGATCGTGCGCACGGTGCTGGCATCGAGCGTCGCTGCCGAAACCGCGACATCCTGCAGGTTTTCCTCGCGCCGGTTGGCGGTCACGATAATCGTGTTGAGCTGGCCCGCGCCGGCTTCTGCGGTGCCGGAGCTGTCGGCGTCGACATCCTGCGCGAGGGCGGGTTGCGCAGCGAACGCCGCGAAGGCGAGCGTGCTGGCGCCGAGAAAACGGGCAGCGGTGGATCGAATGGTCATGTAGGGGAATTCCTGCTTGAGCGCGCACATGGGGGGCGGGCATTTGGAGGGAAGCGGCACGATCGCCGTGCGCATCCGATAGCAGGTTGCGCGGTAAATTGGCGCGCGACGCTCAGGGTTGCGACAGATTGATTGCAAATGTTGCAATCGCGCTACAATCCGTCGCGCATATGCCACCCTTGCAACCTTCCCCGCTGTGCATGCGCGCGGGCTTGAATGCACGCGGGTGCTGCGCCATAGGCGCGCCAACACGAAAGGCCTGCTCGATGAAGATCCGCGTCCATGTTTCGCTCAAGCCCGGCGTCCTCGATCCGCAGGGCCGCGCCGTCCACCATGCCCTCGAAGGGCTTGGTTTCGACGGGGTTGCCGATGTTCGCGTGGGCCGGCTGATCGAACTCGAAGTGGCCGATGGCACGAGCGACGCGGCGCTGACCGATATGTGCGAGAAGCTGCTCGCCAATACGGTGATCGAAAACTACCGCATCGAGAAGGTCGGCTGATGGCTTTCCGCGCCGCCGTCATCACCTTCCCCGGTTCCAATTGCGACCGCGACATGGCGGTGGCAATCGAGCGGGTTACGGGCACTGCCCCGCTGCGGGTCTGGCATGCCGATGCCGAACTGCCCGAGCGGCTCGATTTCATCGCCCTGCCCGGCGGCTTCTCCTATGGCGATTACCTGCGGTCGGGCGCGATGGCGGCGAACAGCCCGGTCATGCGCGGCGTCAAGCAGCAGGCCGAACGCGGCGTGCCCGTGCTGGGCGTGTGCAACGGCTTCCAGGTGCTCACCGAAGCCGGCCTCCTGCCCGGTGCGCTGATGCGCAATGCCAGCCAGAACTTCATCTGCCGCACCGTCCCGCTGACGGTCGAGAACAACCAATCACTGTTCACCGGCGGCTACGACCAGGGCCAGACGATCCATATCCCGGTCGCGCATCACGACGGCAATTACTTCGCCGACGAAGATACGCTCGACCGGATCGAGGGCGAAGGCCGCGTGGCGTTCCGCTATGTCGAGAATTGCAACGGTTCGCGCCGCGACATCGCCGGAGTGCTCAATGCCGCGGGCAATGTGCTCGGCATGATGCCGCACCCCGAACGCGCGGTCGATCCGGCGCATGGCGGGACCGACGGCCTGGCGCTGTTCGAAAATGCCCTGAAAGCGCTGGCCGAAGCCTGATCAGGCGCTTTTGAGCCGCTGCTCCGCTGCCCGGCGGGTAAAGACGCCCGCAACGTCGTCGCGCGGCATCGGGCGACCGAAGTGGAAGCCCTGGATCTTGGTGCAGCCCATGCTGCGGATCATCTCCGCTTCTTCCTCGTTCTCGACGCCTTCGGCGGTCGTGGTCATGCCGAGGCTGTCGGCCATGGCGACGACAGCGCGGATGATCGCGATCGATTCGGGGCTCTGCTGCGCGGCACCCTGCACAAAGGTGCGATCGACCTTGATGGTCGAGAACTTGAGCTTGCGCAGGTAGCCGAGCGAGGAATAGCCGGTCCCGAAATCGTCGAGCGCGACCGAGCATCCCAGTGCCATGCACTCTTCGAGCGCGTTACGCGCCACGCTGGCATCGCGCAGGAAAATGCTTTCGGTCACCTCGATCTCGAGCCGCTTGGGATCGAGCCCGCTATCCGACAGCGCGCGCACGACCGTGGCGGAGAAATCGGTTTCGAGCAGCTGTTCGGGCGAGACATTGACGTTGACCTTGATGTTGGTCGGCCAGTTGTCGGCTGCCTCGCGGCAGGCCTCTTGCATCACCCAGGTGCCGATCGGCACGATCAGGCGGGTATCTTCCGCCAGCGGGATGAACTTGCCCGGGCTGACGAAGCCGTGATCGGCGCTGTCCCAGCGGATCAGCGCTTCGAAGCTGACGATCTCTTCGGTCGTGGCGTCCACCACCGGCTGGTAGTGCAGCAGCATCTCGTCGCGTTCGAGCGCATTGCGCAGCGAATGTTCGAGCTGGCGTTTCTCTTCGGCATTGGCGTGGAGCGAGGGTTCGTATTCGCGGTGCATGCCGCCGCCTTCGCCCTTCGCACGATACAGCGCGAGATCGGCGTTGCGGAGCAATTCCTCGACCGTGCGCCCGTCGCGCGGACCCAGCGCCGAACCGACGCTGGCACCGACATAGAGCACCTGGTTTTCGATGTGATAGGGTTCGGAAAGCCGCTGGATGATGTCACGCGCCAGCGTGTCCATGCGTTCGCGGTTGGCAATGTCGCGGATGACCACTGCGAATTCGTCGCCGCCCAGGCGGCCTACGACCTCGCCTTCGACGACCAGGCTTTTCAGCCGCGCGGCGACTTCGCCAAGCATCCGGTCGCCGACCAGGTGTCCAAGCGAATCGTTGATTGCCTTGAACCGGTCGAGGTCGATCATGAGAAACGCACAGCGCGAGCGCCATTCGGCAGCATATTTGAGCGCCTCGCCCAGCGCCTCGTTGAGCATGCGGCGGTTGGGCAGCTGGGTCAGCGTGTCGTAGCGCGCAAGATATTCGATCTTCTCCGAGGATTCGCGCTGCTCGGTGACATCGGAGCCGACCCCGCGGAACCCCTGATAGGTTCCCATTTCGTCGACGATCGGTGTGCCCGACAGCTCCCACCAGCGGTCCTGGCCGTCGATCGAGACCCTGACCACGAGGTTGGAGAAATTCTTCTTTCGCTTCAGCTTATCGGCCAGCTCGTGCAGGCTCGGCGGGAAGCGGCCGGTTTTCCAGCCGTCGCCCGAAATCAGCTGGAGGAAGGATTCCCCCTCGATCTCGCTGGGCTGCTTGCCCAGCGAAAAGGCGAAACGCGGCGAGACCGATTTGAGGCGGCGACGCGGATCGATCTGCCACAACCAATCGGCCTGGCCTTCCTCGAATTCGCGCAGCAGCATGGAGACGACTTCGCTCTTCTCCTGCATCGCCGATTCGGCGAGCCGCGCAGCCACGCGGATACGGGCGCTTTCGATAACGCCGAAGATCGCCAGCAGCGTGGTCATGAGCACGACGACGGCAAGTCCGTACTGGGCGGTGATCAGGCTGGCTGCGAACCCGCCTGCTCCGGCGGCCAGCGTAAAGGCAATCGAGCTGAGCGGCGCGCCGAAGCGGCTCGCGCTGCTCGCCACGACAAGCATGGCAACGACGGCCCAGACGAGCACGACCGATGCCGGATCCGCAAGCCAGGCGCAGGCAAGCATGCCCGCCGACCACACCGCACCCTTGGTGCCCGTGGCCATCGCATGGGATTTCATCTCTGCGAGTTCGATAAAGCGATTGTCGGCATCGCCCAGCCCGAGGTCGGAGCGGGAGGCGAAGCCCACCGCAACAAGCAGCGCAAGCCCCCACAACCCGAGCACGACTGTCGGAAGCGAACCATAGAGCGTCACCGCAACGAGCAGGAAGCTTGTCAGATGCAGGCCGATACGGACCTTCACCCGTTCCTGCAGCAAGGCATATTGCTGGCCGTGAACCACGCCCCAATCGGAGCCCTCGGGCGCTTCAAGCCCGATGACCTGCCGAGTCGACAGCGCAGGTGCACTGGTTTGTTGGGGGTTTACCGGCTCGCTCACCCGGGGACGATTAACCGCAAAACCTTATCCTCTGGTAAAAGACGGACCAAACAGTTGAGGCAGGAAAAAACGGTCAAACCGGCCCTAAGTTACTCCACAGTAACAGATTTCGCCAGATTTCGCGGCTGATCGACATCGGTGCCTTTGACGCAAGCCACGTGATAAGCGAGCAATTGCACCGGTATCGCGTAAACCAAAGGTGCGATCAGCGGATGGACGCGCGGCATCTCGATCGTCGCGAGACAGCCCTCGCCGGCAGCTTCCAAACCCTCGGCATCGGAGATCAGCACGATCTGTCCGCCACGCGCACGCACCTCTTCCATATTCGACACGGTCTTTTCGAACAGCGGACCTGAAGGCGCGAGCACGATCACCGGAACATCGTCGTCGATCAGCGCAATGGGGCCATGCTTCATTTCCCCGCTGGCATAGCCCTCGGCGTGGATATAGCTGATCTCCTTCAGCTTCAGCGCCCCTTCGAGCGCGAGCGCATAATCAGGCCCCCGGCCCATATAAAGAACGTCGCGCGCCGGGGCGATCAGATGCGCCATGCTGGCGATATCGTCATCATGGTCGAGCGCGGCGTTGAGCGCGGCAGGCGCTTCGAGCAGATGCGCGACCACCTCCTGCTCCTCGGCGCGGCTCATCAGCCCCTTCTTCACCGCCATATGCGCGGCCAGCGCAGCGAGTACGGCAAGCTGGCAGCTGAAGGCCTTGGTCGAGGCGACGCCGATCTCGGGCCCGGCATGCGTCGGCAGCAGCAGGTCCGCCTCGCGCGCCATCGAGCTGGTCGGCACGTTGACGATCACGCCGATCGTCTGGCCGTTTTGCTTGCAATGACGCAGCGCGGCGAGCGTATCGGCGGTTTCGCCGCTCTGCGAAATGAACAGTGCCAGTCCGCCTTCCTCCAGCACCGGCTCGCGATAGCGAAACTCCGATGCCACATCGATATCGACCGGCACGCGGGCGAAGCGTTCGAACCAGTATTTTGCCACCATGCCGGCATAGAAGGACGTGCCGCAGGCAACGATGGTGATGCGCCTGACGCTGGAAATGTCGAAATCGAACTGCGGCAATGCGACCGAATTGTCCGACTGGCGCAGGTAGGAGCCGAGCGTCTGCGCGACCACGGTCGGCTGCTCGAAAATCTCCTTCTGCATGAAGTGGCGGTAATTGCCCTTCTCGACCGCCGCGGCCGAGGCACCCGAACTGCGCACCTCGCGCTCGACCGCCTGGTTCTCCGCGTCATAGATAGCGGCGCCATCGCGCGACACGACCACCCAGTCGCCTTCTTCGAGATAGCTGATCTGTTGCGTCAGCGGGGCCAGCGCCAGCGCGTCCGACCCGATATAGGTCTCGCCATCGCCATAGCCGACGACCAGCGGCGAGCCGCGGCGGGCGCCGATCAGCAGATCGGGATGGTCGCGGAAGGCGATCGCCAGCGCAAAGGCCCCGCGCAGGCGCGGCAACACCGTGGCGACGGCTTCCTGCGGACTGCTGCCCGTTTCGACCAGCCGCGACACCAGATGCGCGACCACTTCGCTATCGGTATCGCTTTCGAGCGTGCGGCCATCGGCACGCAGTTCGGCACGCAGCTCCTTATAATTCTCGATGATCCCATTGTGCACCAGCGCCACCTGCCCGGTCGCATGCGGATGCGCATTCTGCGCGGTCGGCGCGCCGTGCGTGGCCCAGCGCGTATGCGCGATTCCGGTGTCGCCGGGGGCGGGATTGTCCGCCAGTTCGACCACCAGATTGTTGAGCTTGCCCTCGGCGCGCCGACGGATCAGTTCGCCCTGGTCGAGCGTGCAGATCCCGGCGCTGTCATAGCCGCGGTATTCCATCCGGCGCAGGCCATCGACCAGCCGTTCCGCCACGGGTTCTGCCCCGACAATACCGATAATTCCGCACATGCGCCGTATTCTCCGATTGGCTGTGTGGCGCGAGACTTAGCGGTTCCTGACGGGCAATCAATCGGTCCGGCAGAATGGGTGCGCGCGGCTCGCCTTCAACATCGTGGATCGCCGCGCGCGCGGGACGTGCTTACGCGTCACCCCCTATTAGGGAATAATCAAGGTTTCCAAATTATTCACCACGCTTCTAGAGGCGGACTTGGGCGCATAAGCGCAAGGTTCCGCTGGGCGAATCAAGAGTTTCTTCGGGGGTTACCGGAATGAGCGCATTCGGACGGAAAAACGGGCCGGCAGGTATGGGCGCCGGTGCCCGTCCGCAATTTGGTGTGGCCAAACCCATGCGGGGCGGCTCGCCCACCCCTTCGCCATCAAAGCCCGACCGGGACGATGGCGGAGACCAGTTCCCCCCGCTGCCTGAAAACGACGTACCTTCCGCCGGGTCCAACAGCACCGGCGACGCGATGTCGCGGCTCGAAGAGCGGATGAATTCCACACATTCGGGCCAGAGCGAAGTCGGCGGGTTCGAAGCCAGCGTCCACAAGATCAAGGAACAGGTGCTGCCGCGCCTGCTCGAACGCGTCGATCCCGAAGCCGCGGCCACATTGTCCAAGGATGAGCTGTCGGAAGAATTCCGTCCGATCATCATGGAAGTGCTGGCCGAACTGAAGGTCACGCTGAACCGCCGCGAGCAATTCGCGCTCGAAAAGGTCCTCGTCGACGAATTGCTCGGCTTCGGTCCGCTCGAGGAATTGCTCAACGATCCCGACGTCTCGGACATCATGGTCAACGGCCCCGACCAGACCTATATCGAAAAAAAGGGCAAGCTGATCATCGCGCCGATCAAATTCCGCGACGAGACGCACCTCTTCCAGATCGCCCAGCGCATCGTCAATCAGGTCGGCCGCCGCGTCGACCAGACCACGCCGCTGGCCGACGCCCGTCTCAAGGACGGCAGCCGTGTCAACGTCATCGTCCCGCCGCTGTCGCTGCGCGGGACCGCGATCTCGATTCGTAAATTCTCCGAAAAGCCGATCACGCTCGACATGCTCAAGGACTTCGGTTCGATGAGCGACAAGATGTGTACCGCGCTCAAGATCGCCGGCGCCTGCCGGATGAACGTGGTCATTTCGGGCGGTACCGGTTCGGGTAAGACGACCATGCTCAACGCCCTGTCGAAAATGATCGACCCGGGCGAGCGCGTGCTGACGATCGAGGATGCGGCCGAATTGCGTCTGCAGCAGCCACACTGGCTGCCGCTCGAAACCCGCCCGCCCAACCTCGAAGGACAGGGTGCGATCACCATCGGCGACCTCGTCAAGAACGCGCTGCGTATGCGTCCCGACCGCATCATCCTGGGCGAAATTCGCGGCGCGGAATGTTTCGACCTGCTCGCCGCGATGAATACGGGCCATGATGGTTCGATGTGTACGCTTCACGCCAATAGCCCGCGCGAATGCCTTGGCCGTATGGAAAACATGATCCTGATGGGCGACATCAAGATCCCCAAGGAAGCCATCAGCCGCCAGATCGCGGAAAGCGTCGATATCATCGTCCAGGTCAAGCGCCTGCGCGACGGTTCGCGCCGGACGACCAACATCACCGAAGTGATCGGGATGGAAGGCGACGTGATCGTGACGCAGGAACTGTTCAAGTTCGAATATCTGGACGAGGGCGAAGACGGCAAGATCATGGGCGAATACCGCTCGTCGGGCCTGCGTCCCTACACGCTCGAAAAGGCGCGCCAGTTCGGCTTCGACCAGGCGTATCTGGAAGCGTGTCTCTGACGCGCGCCCTCTGGTGCAGGCGATCTAAACCCGCGGAATTGTAAGAACACGCCGCACAAAGGCGACTTCTTACAATCACGTACCGTCCGACCGGCGTATACCCGCTTTAAGGGTAGGAACACGCCATGTTGAACAAGCTTCTCTTTCTGGGCCACCGCAAGCCGAAGCGGGACACGCTGCGCGATCTCGCGCGCGAACGGCATTTCGAGGCGCTGTACATGCAGAGCTTCACCGAAATGCGCGCGCGCAGCCCCAAGGCCGAGCACGCTATCCCTGGATAATCGCGGGGATCGACGCTGCCAGCAGGCCGCCGGCAAACACCGCAAAGGTCAGGAACAGCCCCGTCCACGGCATCCAGCCGACGCGGTTGAGCACCGTCCGCTTCATTCTGCGCCGCTCCATCGCAAGACAGAACAGCGCCGCCACCAGGAAGGCCGCGGCCCAATAGGCGGCGAGTTCGGCATCGCTTGCGAACAGCAGGAAATCGGGTTCTTCCATTACGCGGCCATATGGGCAGACCATGCACCGCCTGCAATCTCCCGTTTGCACACCGCCATGGCTGGGCTAACCGCCCCGTGCGATGCAGCCCGAAAGCGATCATCCCCACCATCGGCCCCTGCTCGCGCTGGGGCTGCGTCTTGCCGCCGCTTTCGTGCTCGCCGCGCTGCTCGCCTGCGTCAAGCTGGCCAGCGACAAGGGCATCCATCTCGCCGAAATCATGTTCTGGCGGCAATTGCCGACGATCCCGATCCTGTTCGCCTGGTTCGCGCTGCGCGGCCGGCTCGATGTGCTCGCCACGCGCCGCACCGGATCGCACCTGCGCCGCTCGGGCTTCGGCCTCGTCGGCATGGCGATGAATTTCGGCGCGGCGACCCTGCTGCCGCTCGCGGTCGCGACCACCCTCAATTACAGCTCGGCGATCTTCGCGGTACTGCTGTCCGCGCTGATCCTGCGCGAGCCGACGGGCGTATGGCGCTGGAGCGCGGTGGCGATGGGCTTTGCCGGCGTCGTGCTGATCGCGCAGCCCTGGAGCGGCGAACTGCCGCTGCTGGGCGCGGCGATCGCGCTCGGCGCCGCGCTGATGATCGCGCTGATCTCGGTCCAGTTGCGCGATCTGGGGCGAACTGAGCACCCCTTCACTATCGTATTCTATTTCTCGCTCTTCTCGGTCCCGGTCCTCGCGCTGGCAATGCCCATCGTCGGCAAGGCGCATGCGCCCGAGGAGTGGCTGCTGCTGCTGGCCTGCGGGGTCATCGGGCTGCTGGGGCAGGTGCTGCTGACCGCGGCGCTGCGCTACGGCGCGGTCGCGAATGTCATCGTGATGGATTATTCGGGGCTGATCTGGGCGACGCTGTTCGGCTGGCTGGTCTTCACCAGTCTCCCGCCCGCGTCCTTCTGGTTCGGCGCGCCGCTGGTGGTGGGGGCCGGATTGCTGATCGCCTGGCGCGAACACCGGCTCGGCCTGGCGCGCAGGGCATTGATGGAACCGAAGGAAGCATGATCCGTTGAATCTTTCGCACCCCGCGATGGGAGCCCTTTGGGAAGGAAACGATAATGATCAAGAAAATCCTGCTCGCCCTCGGCATCACCACGATGACGCTGACCGCCGCCGCCTGCAACACCGTGCGCGGCGCGGGCGACGACCTGCAATCCGCCGCCAACACGGTCGACGACGCGACCTGAGTAGAGCCAACAGTTGACAGCGAGACGCCCGCCCTCACCGGCGGGCGTTTTCGTATGCGGGCTATTTCCCCGTCAGGCGTTTCCACACCCAGCGCCAGAAGCGGGCCTCGAGCACCATCAGCCGGGCGATCACCGGCGGGATGCCTTGCCGCTCGAGGGCGGCAGCGCTCGGCGCTGCGCCAAAGACGATCCGCAACATGGCCATGATCGCGGCGGCTTCGAACAATAGCAGTACGATGAGCCCGACCCAGCGCAGACCCGCGCCGAATCCCAGCAGGTCCTGCGCTTCGGGCGGGACGATCTGGCCCGCCAGCCAGATACCGCCGCAAAACAGCGCAAGCATGCGCAGCGCGAGCGCCCGGCGCGGCATGTCGCGATAACAGACCGCGAACAGCACCGGCATGAAGATGCACCAGTCGAACAGGACAATCGCTTCGCCCAGCTTCGGTTGCTGGTTCCACATAGGCGCACCGCGCAAGGACCAGGAGGCGGCAAGCCACACGGGCAGCAGCAGATAGAACCAGTGGCGGCTGGCGAGTTCACGAATGGATAGGGCGGTCATGAGGCGTCTCCCTCATGCGACACCCTATCGGCGAGGCGTGGCGGCGCAAGTGTGCTCGCGCTGAGCAGAAGACAATCGCGCCGCCTGCGACAAGCCCGCATCAGACGGTTCGCGGGTAGTGCGTGGTTCGGCGCGGATCATGTTTCACGGTTCCCGCCGCTGCCAGAGTCGGGCTCGAATGGCATGAGTTCTGCTTTGGGGTGGAAAGCGGAAATCGCGAAAGCTAGACAAACGAGGCTATGAACCACCCTCAGATGCTCACTGAAATTGACGTCAGCCAGCTTGCAGACGCCTTCCCCATGTCGATGAGGACAAACGCGGTCGAAGCCGGAAAGGTGGTCCATGGCCTTCTTGATCCACGACAATGGGCCAAGCAAGTGAGCCTTCTAGTTGGCGGAGAGAAAATACTCGTGCCGCGACGGCTGCGATATAGCGAGGCCCAAAGCGCATCCTCGAACGACGGCCGCATCGCGCAAATGGCCGCCTGTCTCCAAACTCAGAGTTCCAACGGCTTTGACCGGCAGCGTGCTTTGCGATCACTTCTACCCGCGGTGCAGCCATGGTCTGCACCCTTTGTGGTAACCCTGATCGGTGAGTATGTCGTCGAGATCATCGAGGACATCGCAGGTGCGACCACTCCGTCAAATGTTGACGCGATGATCTCATTTATCTCCGAAAATTGTGACTATTGGGAACTGACTAAGCAGCGCGTGGCCAGTTACTGGAATGCCTACTACAGACATAAATACACAAAGCTGAATTACCCCGGATTTCAGCTAGTGAGGACACTTGAGACTAGCCTACGCGCACGCGCTGCATGATGTCCGGTTTCGGGTCGTTAGCCGGCATTCCCCCTTAGCCTCGCCGGTAGACCAGCGCCAGATTGTTGGCAGGCATCGCGTGGCGCGCAGTTCGGCGCAGGCCGTGGTCTGCGGCAAGCCGGTCGAGATCGGCGGTATTGCGCAGACCCCATTCGGAGTTGCGCTGTTTGAGCGACTGGTCGAACGCCAGGTTCGACGGCGCGGTCTCCAGATCGGGTTCGATGAAGGGGCCGTAAAGCACCAGTGGTGCGCCGCTGGCCAATATCCGCCCTGCCCCCGCAAACAGCCCGACCGCCGCGTCCCATGGGCTGATATGCACCATGTTCACGCACAGCACCGCATCCGCCGCCGTGATCGGCCAGTCGGCCTGCGCGGCATCGAGTGCGATTGCAGGGTGCAGGTTTGCGCAGCCGCCTTCGGCCGCCCAGGCATCGACCGAGGCCAGTGCCTCCGCATCGTGATCGCTCGGTTGCCAGCCCAGCGCGGGAAAGCGCCGCGCGAGGAACGCCGCGTGTTCGCCGCTCCCGCTGGCGATTTCGAGCACCAGCCCGCTCGCGGGCAATTCCTCCGCCAGCACCCCGGCCAATGGCTCCGAATTGCGCGCGGTGGCGGGTGCGTGGCGCTTCAATTGACCTGCCTGTCGCGCCCTTCCCAATAGGGGGCGCGCAATTCGCGGCGCAGGATCTTGCCGCTGGCGTTGCGCGGCATTTCGGGAATGACATCGACCGTCTTGGGGACCTTGAAGCCTGCCAGCCGCTCGCGAGTGAAGGTGATGATATCCTCGGCATCCACTTCGCTGCCCGGCTTGGCCACGACGCAGGCCTTGACCGCTTCGCCCCAGGTATCGTCGGGTACGCCGATCACCGCGACCTCGCCCACTGCCGGGTGGCCGTAGATCGCGCTTTCGACCTGCGCGGGATAGACGTTCTCGCCGCCCGAGATGATCATGTCCTTGATGCGGTCCTGGATATAGACGTAGCCATCCTCGTCCATATAGGCGGCGTCGCCCGTGTGCATCCAGCCGTCCTTCAGCGCGCCGCGGGTGGCATCGGGCAGGTTCCAATAGCCCTGCATGTTCGACGGACTCTTGCAGATCAGTTCACCCACCTCGCCGCGCGGAAGTTCGGCGCCGTCTTCGCCGACCACCTTGAGCTCGGCACCCGGTACGGCCTTGCCCGCACTGCGCATGCGCTGGTTGCCGTCGAGCGCGTGATCCTCGGGCGGGAGCATGGCAATGGTGCCGGTCGTCTCGGTCATGCCGTAGCATTGCAGGAAGCCCGCGCCGGGAATGGTCTGGACCGCCTCGCGCAGCAGGTCGAGCGGGATCGGCGCGGCGCCATACATGACATATTTGACCGCCGACATATCGGTGTCCTTCGCGCGCGGGTGCTGGACCACCATTTGCAGCGCGGCGGGCACGATGAACAGCCGGGTGATCCCCTGTTCGAAGCCGTCGAGCACGCCATCGGGCGTAAACTCGGACTGGACGATGCCGCGGATGCCCGCCGCGATCGCCATGATGCCAAGCCCGGTCCCGCCGATATGCGCGCAGGGCATGCAGATCAGGATCGCCTCGTCCTCGTCCCAGCTCGACCATGGCTGTGCCGCCGCTTCGGCGGGCTGGCGCAGCGAGAAGAGGTTGGCATTGGTCAGCACCGCGCCCTTGGGATTGCCCGTGGTGCCCGAAGTGTAGAGCTGGAGGACCGGATCGTCGGGTCCCGCGCCGTCGAATGCATCGGCCGGTGCGGCGGCGATTTCGCGCTGGGCGGTCGGCGTGTCGATAATCTCGGGGGGTGTATCCAGTTCGCCGCAGGCCTTGGCGGCAAGTTCGCCGAACCCTTCGTCGATGAACACCAGCTTCGCGCCCGTATCGCCGAGGATATAGGCGATTTCGGGCGCGGCGAGACGCCAGCCGATCGGCACCATGACCACCCCGATGCGCGCGGCGGAATAGAACAGTTCGAAATAGTGCCGCGCGTTCTTGCCGAGCCAGGCGATCCGGTCGCCCTTGCCCACCCCGTGCGCGGCGAGCATCGCCACGATCCGGCGCGAGCGGTCCTCCAGCTCGGCGAAGGTCAGCGCAGCGCCATCCTGTTCGAGCGCGACCTGATCGGGCTTTTCCTGCGCCCAATGCGTGATGAGCTCATCGAAAGTGAGCTTTTCGGTATCTGCCATATATCCTCTCCGCTGTTTTCAGCAGTTGGAGGCATCATGGCAGGTCGGTTGCGTTGCGCAACCCGATTCCGACAGGCGTTACTGCCAGCGTCCGCCGGCCCGCGCACGACGTTCGCGAATGGCCAGCCACAGGAACAGGCCGAGCGGCCCGGCAAAGAAGGTCGCGAGCAGGATCGGTGCCTGCAGCAGCCGCGAAAAGCCCTTGGCATCGGCATCGCGCGCAATCCACAGACCGGCGAAGAGATCGAAGGCGAGGTAGTGGATCCAGCCGACGGTCACGCCGCCATCGCTGGAGAAAATCGCGCGGACGCCCTCGATCGTCGAGAAGCTGGCGGCTTCACCCGAGCCGAGGGGAACGGGGTCGAAGGCGCCCGTCAGGATACCGATCAAGCCGACGGTATAGGCAAGGCACAGCAGCCCCACCCCGGCATAGAGCACCGCCGCCAGCAGCGCCGGCCAGCGCGGCAGCAGGATCAATCCGGCCCACATGATCATGGCGAGCGCATTGGCTGTCCCGAAAGCCGTATCCCACATCAGAGCACCTCATGTTCGATTTGCGGCAGCGTATGCGCCGCGCGCTGGATGGCGTCGTTATCATGCACGAAGCGGCCGCGTGCGGCCCGCTTTGCAAGCGCCAGCGCCGCGCGGGCAACGACATCGGCCTTGATACCACGATACTGGCGATATTTGCCATGGAGCAGCAGGTTCGCCACCGGCGCTGCCGCGATGCCGAACCGCTCGGCAGGTCGGCGATCGTTCTCGCGCGTGCCGCGCAGCAGGCCGGGGCGCAGGATGTCGAGCCGGTTGAAGCGCAGCTTGGTCAGCTCGCGCTCGACCTCGCCTTTCACGCGCAGGTAGAACGGTTTCACCATCGGATCGGCGCCGACCGAGCTGATATGGACGAAGCGTTCGACCCCCAGTTCGCGCGCCGCGCGGGCGGTGTCGAGCACGAGGTCCTGATCGACCGCGCGAAACGCCGCCTCGTCCGCGCCCGCCTTTTTCCAGGTCGTGCCCAGCGCGCAGATGATCGCCTTGGGCTGGACCGCCTCGATCACCTCGCCCCATTTGGCGGGCTCGGCGACGAACAGCTCCATGCGGATACCGCGCGGCAGCGCCACCTCGCGCCGCGCGATACCGGTAAGGCGCAGGTCCTCGCGCCCGACGCATTGCCCGATCACGCTCGAACCGACGAGCCCGGTGGCGCCGATCAGGGCGATGCGAACCGCGTCAGACATTGCTCAGCCCTTCGGGCGTGCTGCCGTAGATGCGGTTGCACTGGGTGATCGCATAGCGATCGGTCATTCCGGCGATGAAGTCCGCGATATGGCGGCTGCGCTGCGGTTCCTGCGCGGGCAACGTGGCGAGCCAGTCGTCGGGCATGGTGCGCGGGTCGTCGTGATAGGCGGCGAACAGCCGCGCGATCACGTCGCGCGCGCGTTCGGCGGTGGCGAGCTGTTCCTCGTGATAATAGAGCCGGTCGTACATGAAGCGCTTGAGCACGCGTTCGCGTTCACCCATCGCGGGCGAGAACCCGGCCAGCTGGCGGCCCGCGCCGCGCACTTCTTGGACGCTGGCAATGCCCTGTACCTGTTCGCGCGTATGCGTGAGGACGTCGTTGACCATCAGCCCGATCTGCGTGCGGACCAATTCGCGCAGCTGGCGATCGCGCGGGGCGAAGGGAAAGCGTTTCTCCACCGCGCGCCACTGATCGGCCAGCCAGTCGAGCGCGAGCAGATCGTCGAGTTCGAGGAAGCCGGCGCGCAGGCCGTCGTCGATGTCGTGATTATCGTAGGCGATGTCGTCCGCGACCGCCGCGACCTGTGCCTCCAGCGAGGGCCAGGTCGCGAGATCGAGCGGGAACGCACGATCGATTTCGGCCAGCGCCCAGCTCGGCGCGGCGACCGGGCCGTTGTGCTTGGCCAGCCCTTCGAGCGTCTCCCATGTGAGGTTGAGCCCGTCGTGGTCGCAATAAGGGCTTTCGAGCCGCGCCAGCGTCCGCAGGCCCTGCGCGTTGTGGTCATAGCCACCGGCATGGACCATGGCCTCTTCAAGCGCCTTTTCGCCCGCATGGCCGAAGGGCGGGTGGCCGATGTCGTGACCCAGGCACAGCGCTTCGGTCAGGTCCTCGTCGAGCCCCAGCTCGCGCGCCAGCACGCGGCCGACCTGCGCGACCTCGAGACTATGCGTCAGCCGGGTGCGGTAATGGTCGCCATCGGGCGAGACGAACACCTGCGTCTTGGAACGCAGGCGGCGGAAGGCGATCGAATGGACGATGCGGTCGCGGTCGCGCTGGAATTCGCTGCGCGGGCCGCGCGATCCCTCGCGTTCCTCGGTGAATTCGCGCCCGCGGCTGGCGGCGGGATCGGAAGCGTAGGGGGCTGTGTGCATGCCCGCCGAGGCTTAGGTCAGCGCCGGGTGGGCGACAACGTGAACGAAAGGCGAACCCGGCGGGTTTTCGGCAGAATGTGCGCGCGGACAGCCGGGTTCGCGGGTTTGCGGATTCAGCCCAGGATCCAGTCCGCCGCGGCGCGGCAGTGGATATCGGTGGAATCGTAGACCGGCAGCACGTTGGCGTCGGTGTCGACGACCAGCTCGAGCTCGGTACAGGCCAGCACGATCGCCTCGGCGCCGTCCTTTTCCTTCATCGTGATGATCGTCTTGAGCGCACGCTCGGCATCGCGGGTCACGCGGCCGAGCATCAATTCCTTGTAGATGATCCCGTCGACCAGTTCGACATCATTGGGATCGGGCGGGAGCAGATCGACGCCGTGGCCGACCAGCCGCTGGCGATAGAAGCTTTCGGTCATCACGAAGCGCGTGCCAAGCAGTGCGGCGCTCTTGCAGTCGGCGTCTTCCATCGCCTGGCCGACGCTGTCGGCGATATGCAGCACTGGGATCGAGACCGCTTCGGTCAGCCGGTCATAGACCTTGTGCATGGCATTGGCCGCGATCACCAGGCCTTCGGCCCCGGCGCTTTCGAGCCGCCGCGCGGATTCGACCAGCGTGGCGGCGATCGCGTCCCAGTCATCGGCATTCTTGGCCGCGGCGATGGGCGCGTAATCGAGGCTTTCGATCAGCAGCGGCGGGCTGGCCAAGGGGGCCGCCCGCTTCTGCACCGATTTGTTGATCCGTTCGTAATAGGCGCGGGTCGAGATCCAGCTCATCCCCCCGATAATGCCAAGCTTGCGCAACCGTTTGTCCCCTATTCCGCCCTCATGTTCGCACGATCGCGGTGTGCCCGCGTATCAGGGCCTTACAACGGGCGGGTCACGAGGCGGTTCCTTCGTCCGCGACATCTTGCGAGGCGAGCACTTCGCCCAGCCAGATCCGCAGGTCCGCAACGCTTTGTTCGGGCGCTTCTTCCATCGGGATATGGCCGACGCCGGGATAATTCGCGAGCGTCGCATTGGGCAGGTGTTCCATGTACCAACCGGCCGCCGCATAGGGGATCAGGCTGTCTTCCTCGCCCCACATCACCAGCGTGGGAACTGTCACCGCCGCGATCTGCGCAGCGTCGAAATTCCGGCGCGGCGTTGCAAAGCGCTGGCGCGTCGCATTGCGGTTGCCGGGATAGCGGGCAAGCTCCCAATAGCGGTCGACCGTGCCGGGGGTCACGACCGCCTGGTTGGAAACGCTTTGCGACAGGCTGCGCTCGACCAGCGAACGCGGCAGCAGCTGGCTCATCACATTGCCCACACCGGGCATGGCGGCCAGCTGGAAGGCGAGATTGCCACCACCGTCGCGCTCGACTGGCGCGCCGGCGGCATCGACCAGCACCAGTCCATCGAGCCGGTCCGGATTGGCGATCGCATAACCCAGGGCGATGGCCCCGCCCATCGAATTGCCCGCCAGCGTGAAGCGTTCGACATTGAGCGCGTCGGCGACCGCGTCGATATCTTTCACGAAGGCATCGAGCGCGTAATCGCCATCGGCCGCAGGACCGGTCAGCCCATGCCCGCGCTGGTCGAAACGGATCACGCGGTAGTCGCTTTTGAGCGCGTCGGCCCAGGCCTGCCAGGTGTGGAGATCGGCATTCGAGCCATGCAGCAGGATGACGACCGGTGCATCGCGCGGACCTTCGTCGCGGACATGCACGCGGCGGGTCCTGTCGATTCCCAGCATCTGCGATGGCGGGGTGCCATATTTAGCATACATGGCGCCGGCATCGGTATCGGGTACGCGCAGGACGAAGAATGCGGCCACAAGGACGAGCGCCAACCCGCCCAGAATGCGCCAGAACCATTTCACGGGGCCATCTCCTCGATCCAGCGGCGCACGATGGTGAGCCCTTCTTCATCGACCGTCGCCTTGCCCAGTTCGGGCATCGCCACACCGGGTTCGGGGCTGGCCATGCGATAGGTGAGGATCGACGCATCGGGCGATCCGGGCACGATATCGAACAGGTGTCCGCCCGCCCCGCGCCCGGCCGCCACGGGTCGCTTGCCGATCCCCAGTGCCTCGGGCGCCTGTTGCTCCCACCTCAGGTCGAGCCCGCTGTTCGAGGCGGTCGCGCCAGGCTGGTGACAATGCGCGCAGTTCACGTCGAGATAGGCGCGCGCGGCGGCGGACAGCGGCGCGCTTTCACGCTCCTCCCACAGCGGCAACTGGTCGGCATCCTGCGGCACCCTATCGAGGTGCCCGGCCGTGACCATCCGGCTCAACCAGGCGTGCGACAGATTGCGCGCCTTGGGGCCGATGGGCACCACTTCACCGCTCAGCCCGTGGCATTCCTTGCACTGGTTCTTGTTGGGGACGCGGTAACTGATCGCCTGCCCTGCCGGGGTGGTCAGGGCGATCCGCGCACCCACGACCGCCAGCCGCGCATCGGTCTGCTCGTCATTCCACAGATAGGGCAGCGCCAGCCAGCCGTCCGCGCGGTGCAGCAGCACGCGCGTTTCGATCAGTCGCCGTTCGCTGCCCTCGCCGAAGGCAAAGGTCTTGATCAGCGCCGTGCCCACCGGCAGGTCGAGCAGGCCGTCGCCCTGCGCGGTGAACTGCGTGCCCGCTGCGCGGTAGACAAACCGCATTTTCTCCGCGCCATCGGAATAGAGCGGCGTGTTCAGGCGATATGGATGGACCCCGGCCACGGGCACTTGCGCGCCCGGATCGTCGAAAAAGCCGTAGTCCGACAGCAGGCGCGGCATGCCATCGCCCATGATCGCGGCGTCATTGACGTATTCGGGCGGCGGCGGGGTCGCACGCGCGACCATCGCGCCCGAAAGCGCGACAGCAGCACAGGCGAGCCAGCCGGCTGACCTCATCCGCCAAGCCGTTGTTCGAGTTCGGCGGGTGCGCCGATCCCGCTACGATCGAATTCGCTGGCGGGCGTCCCGACTGCCAGCGGACCGGGCTGCGCCGCGCCCAGCCCCTTGCCCGCTTCGGTCAGGTTGAGGTTCCAGCCCGCGGTGCCTTCGACAGCCGACAGCGAGCCGAGGCCATCCCACAGCACGGGCGGCAGTTCGCCGCCGAAGGCTGCCAGCAGCATGTCCGCACCCTCGAGCTGCGGATCATAGCCGCCGCCGTCATAGCGGTTTTCGCCCACCACCACGTCGCGCGGCAGCGGATTGTACCGCTCGTCCTCGAACTCCTGCGTGTAGGCGATGACCATGATCGGAGCGGTCGGATTGCGCGACAGGATGTTGTCTTCGATCAGCACCTTGTCATTGGCCATCACCATGATCCCGGTGCCGCGCGGTACGCCCGCCACGATATTGCCCGGAGGCGCGAAATTAGGCGTGTCGTTGGCGATCACCAGATTGTTGGCGACGATTACATTGCCGCCGCCCATCACCGGCAAATTGGGCAGGTCGAAGACCAGTATCCCGCCGGTGTTGCGCGTGGCGAGGTTGTGTTCGACCAGCGCATTGCGGCTGTTCTCGATTTCGATCCCGGCGACATTGGCCTCGGCAATCGAATTGCGCACGGTGATGTTCTGCGACTGGCCGACATAGATGCCCGCATCCGATGCGCCGGTGACCTTGACGCCATCGACCAGCACGCCGTCGCTTTCGACCGGATAGACGCCATAGGCGCCGTTCTCGGGATGCGGACCGCGCGTCCAGGTCACGCGGATGCGGTAATAGACGATATTGTCCGCGCCCTTGGATTTCACTCCGTCGCCCTTCGGGTTCTCGAGCGCGAAATCGCGCAGCGTCACGCCGTCGCTGGTTACCAGCAGCCCTTCGCCCGCGCCCTGCTGCGTGGTGAAATCGAGCACGGTGCCATCCATGCCCGCGCCGCGCACGGTCACATCGTCGACATCGAGGCTGAGACCATCGGTCAGCGTATAGCGGCCCGCAGCGAGCACGATCTCGTCTCCCGGCTCGGCGAGGATCAGCGCTTCCTGCAAGGCTTCCTGCGCGCCTTCACCCGGTGCGACATTATGCGTGGCGGCAATGGCAGGCGCAGCGCTTGCAAGCAGCGCGGCGGCAATCGACAGTCTGATCATCATGAGTCTCTCCCTTGCAACCTATAGTGCCGCAAGGACGGGCGATTGCAAGCGTATCGGACGTATCAGCGTCCCGCGAAGGCACAGACGGCGGCAGAGCTGGCCGCCACCTCCAACACCTCGCTGTCGCCCACGCGGCGAACGCGTTCGAGCAATTCGGCGATGCTCAGCGGAACGCCTGCTTCGCCGTCTTCGGCGCGCAGGTTTTCCAGCTTGCGCAATTGGGTAACCGAAAGCCGCTGCGCCATTCGTCCAGCCATGCATTCAGCCATTGGCTGCGGCAATCCGCGCGCGACGAACTCGTCCTCCAGTCGGTCCTCGACCGTGGCCTGCAGCCCGCCGCCGACGGTCGCCCAGAGGACCAGCCCGCCGACGACCAGCAGCGCGAGGACGATCAGCACGCGTTTCATCTCAATCGAGCGCTTTCACGATTTCCTCGACCATCTTCTTCGCATCGGACAGCAACATCATCGTCTGGTCCATGTAGAAGACGTCGTTATCGACCCCGGCATAGCCGACGCCGCCCATGCTGCGCTTGATGAAGAACACCTGCTTGGCCTTGTCGACGTCGAACACGGGCATGCCGTAGATGGGCGATGACTTGTCGGTCTTCGCCGCGGGATTGACCACGTCGTTGGCACCGATGATGAAGGCGACGTCGGCCTGCGCGAACTCGCTGTTGATGTCCTCCAGCTCGAATACCTTGTCGTAATCGACGCTGGCTTCGGCGAGCAGCACGTTCATGTGCCCGGGCATGCGGCCCGCGACCGGGTGGATGGCGAACTTCACCTCGACGCCCTTCTCCTCGAGGATGTCGGTCATCTCCCGCAGCGCATGCTGCGCCTGCGCCACCGCCATGCCGTAGCCGGGGATGATGATGACCTTCTCCGCCTGTTCGAGCATGAAGGCCGCATCCGCCGCGCTGCCCTGCTTGTAGGGACGCTGCTCGCGCGGTTCGCCGCCAGCCGCCCCGCCGTCCTCCGCGCCGAAGCCGCCCGCGATCACGCTGAGGAAGCTGCGATTCATCGCGCGGCACATGATGTAGCTGAGGATCGCGCCCGAAGAGCCCACCAGCGCGCCGGTGATGATCATCGCGCTGTTGCCCAGCGTGAAGCCCATCGCCGCCGCGGCCCAGCCCGAATAGCTGTTCAGCATCGACACCACGACCGGCATGTCCGCCCCGCCGATCGGGATGATCAGCAGGAAGCCGATCAGGAAGGCCAGCACGGTTAGCGCGATGATAAGCGGCAGGGTTTCGGTGTGTCCGGTCAGGGCGAAAAGACCGATGAGCACGATGATCGCGGTCAACGTACCGAGGTTGATGATGTGGCGCGCGGGCAGCAGGATCGGCGACCCGCTCATCCGCCCCGAAAGCTTGGCAAAGGCAATGACCGAGCCGGAGAAAGTGATCGCGCCGATGGCGATGCCGAGACCCATCTCGACCTTCGAGACCGCGCCGATATTGCCGCCCACCAGCAGGCCGAATGCGCTCGGATTGAGATAGGCCGCCCAGCCCACCAGAACCGCTGCGAGGCCGACCAGCGAGTGGAAAGCTGCGACCAGTTCGGGCATCGCGGTCATGGCAATACGGCGGGCGATGACGAGGCCGATCACGCCGCCGACCGCGATAGCGATCAGAATCTCGACGATGTTGGCGATGTCGTGCGTCACCAGCGTCGTCACCACCGCGATCAGCATGCCGATCATGCCGAAGCGATTGCCCGTCCGGCTCGTCGCGGGCGAGGACAGGCCGCGCAGCGCGAGGATGAAGAAGACGCCCGATACGAGATACGCGAGCGCCACCCATGGGTTCACCGGACCGTGTGCGACTGCCTCTGCAACAGGCGCAGCTGCAAGGAGAGAAAGCATCACTTCTTCTCCTTCTTCTTGTACATCGCAAGCATGCGCGCCGTAACCGCGAAGCCGCCGAAGATGTTCACGCTGGCGAGCACGATGCCGAGCAGCCCAAGCCACTTCGCCCCCGGCACGTCCGCCGCCGCCGCCGCGATTAGCGCGCCGACGATGATCACCGAAGAGATCGCATTGGTCACCGCCATTAGCGGCGTGTGCAGCGCAGGCGTGACCGACCAGACCACGTAATAGCCGACGAAACACGCCAGCACGAAGATCGACAGGATCGAAATGAAGTCCATGTGCGGCCCCTCCCCGGGCCCGGATTACGCGGTGGTCAGTCTCTCGTTCACGACCTTGCCGCCCTGCGTCAACCGCACGGCATCGCCGATTTCCTCGTCGAGCACGGGCTTGCCAGCTTCCTTGTCCCAGAATGCCGAGAGGAAGTTGAACAGATTGCGCGCAAACAAGGCCGACGCGTCCGCCGCGAGGTGCCCTGCAGTGTTCGAATAGCCGACGATCTTGACCCCGTGCTTCTCAATCACCTCGTCGGGCTTGGAGCCCTCGACATTGCTGCCTTGCGCAACGGCTAGGTCGAAGATCACGCTGCCCGGCTTCATGCTGGCGATTTGCGCATCCGAGATCAGCCGCGGTGCGGGCCGGCCCGGGATCAGCGCGGTGGTGATGACGATGTCCTGCTTGGCAATGTGGCCCGATACCAGCTCGGCCTGTGCCTTCTGGTATTCTTCGGACATTTCGGTGGCATAGCCGCCCGAGCCTTCGCCCTCGATGCCCGCGACATCCTCGACGAAGATCGGCTTGGCGCCGAGCGACTGGATCTGTTCCTTCGTCGCCGAACGGACATCGGTGGCCGAGACCTGTGCGCCCAGCCGCTTGGCGGTGGCGATTGCCTGCAGGCCCGCCACGCCCACGCCCATCACAAAGACCTTGGCCGCCTGGATAGTACCGGCAGCGGTCATCATCATCGGAAAGGCGCGGCCATAGACATTGGCCGCAGTCAGCACCGCCTTGTAGCCGGCGAGGTTCGACTGGCTGGAGAGCACATCCATGCTCTGCGCGCGGGTGATGCGCGGCATGAATTCCATCGACAGCGCTTCGAAGCCGCCCTTGGCATAGGCTGCGACCAGCTCGCCATTGCGGAACGGGTCGAAGGTCGCTGCGACCCATGCGCCCGGCTTGGCCCCCGCGAGCGCCATGAGCTCGGGTGCCTGCACACCGAGCACGATATCCGCCTCCGCGACCGCCTGCTGCGCTGTGAGCACTTCGGCCCCTGCGTCGCGATAGGCCTGGTCGGTGATGGCGGCGGCCAGACCGGCGCCCTCCTCCACTGCGACTACAGCCCCGAGAGCGGCAAATTTCTTCGCCGTTTCGGGAGTCAACGCAACCCGGTTCTCGCCCGGTGCGCGCTCTTTCAGCGCCGCGATGCGTAGCGCCATGCGGCTAGTCGGCAATCAGGATGACGACGACCAGCGTGATGATGGCGATCAGCGGGACCGACCATTTGAGCGTGCCGATGAACGAGCCGTAGGTCTGGTTGTGCGCCTTGTGGTCGTTGGCGGATTCCATGTCGATAAGTCCCTGTGTGGCAGTGATGTGTGAACGAGTGTTGCGGCGGGGTCTATCGCGGCGGGGCCGGGTGCTCAAGCCCCGCAATCGCCGCCATCATCGAAACAGGCTTAATCCGGTCTTTACCCGTTTCGGTTAGGGCACTTTGCACAAGGGCGTGGTCTGCATGCCCGAGGGGTCCAAGGGAGTTTGGCGAGACAGATGGCGACACAGCAATCACGCGTGTTGATGCTGATCGACGACGAGCCGGCACAAAGCCGGCTGGTGTCCGCGCTTGCCGCGCGCGACGGCTGGCGCACGCTGACCGTTGCCGATGGCGAACAGGCGCTCGCGCTGCTCGCTTCGCCCGAAGGCCGCGACATCACGGCGATCCTGCTCGACCAATGGGTGCCGGGCGACCGCGCCTGCGACCTGATCCGCGATTTGCGCGCCGCGCGGCCCGATGCACCGCTGCTGATGCTTACCGCCAGCGCCTCGCCCCGGCTCGCCGTCGAGGCGATGCGCGCGGGCGCTACCGATTACGTCGTCAAACCGGTCGAACCCGACCGCCTGCTGCAGGCCTTGGCAAGCGCCACGCGCGCCGGACGGCCCACCGCCGAACTCCAGCCGCTGGCCGAGAAGCTTCCCCACCCGGTAGACTTCGACGGCATGGTCGGCACCGCCGCCCCCTTCCGCACCGCGCTGGCCAAGGCTGCAACCGCCGCGCGCGGGCATGCGCATGTGCTGGTCGAGGGCGAAAGCGGCTCGGGCAAGGACATGCTCACCAATGCGATGCATGCCGCCAGCACGCGCGCCAAGGCCGCGATGCGCAAGGTCCATTGCGCCGGGATGCCGCCCGCCTCGCTCGAATCGCTGTTGTTCGGCCATGAACAGGGCGCCTTCGCCGGGGCATTCGACCGCCAGCGCGGATTGATCGAGCATTGCGACGGCGGCACGCTGATCCTCGACGATGTCGACCGTATACCCGCCGAGCAGCAGGAGCGCCTCGCCGAAGTCCTCGCCACCGGGATCGTCCGCCCGACCGGCGCCGCGCACGGCTTTCGCGTCGATTTGCGCATTTTCGCCACCAGCGATTTCGCGCTGGCCGAGCTCGCCGCGACGGGCGGGTTCTCGCAGGCCCTTTACGACCAGCTTTCGGCCACCCGCATCCGCATGCCCGCGCTACGCGAGCGGCTGGGCGACATCCCCGGACTGACACGCTATTTCCTCGCCAAGATCGGCGAACAGCCGGGGCTCCAGCACCACTCGATCGCCGACAGCGGGCTGAGCCTGCTCGAAGCCTATGACTGGCCGGGCAACGTCCGCCAGTTGCAGGCGGTATTGTTCCGCGCCTGCGTGTTCGAACAGCGCGAGGCGCTGACTGCACACAGCTTCCCGCAGCTGGCCGAACTGCTCGGCGACCAGGCCGATCGCGGCGAGAGCCGCGCGCGCGGCCTGGGCGTGCTGCTCTACACCGATGACGGCAATGTCCGCCCGCTGGAAGAGATCGAGGCCGACATCATTCGCCTCGCAATCGGCCATTACCGCGGGCGCATGACCGAAGTCGCGCGCCGGCTCGGGATCGGCCGCTCGACGCTCTACCGCAAGCTCAGCGAACTCGGCATCGACAACGCCGCCTGAGCGGCCTAGCCCTGTCGCCATGGGCAAGCTCGACGACATGCTGTGCGTGGTTACCGGCGGCGCACGCGGCATCGGCAAGGCGATATGCGCCGCTTATCTGGCCGAAGGCGCGCGCGTCGTGCTCACCGATATCGACGAAGACGAAGGTAGGAAAGCCGCCGCCGAGCTCGGCTGCAGCTTCCACCGCCTCGACGTCGCCAGCGAGACCGAATGGGACGCGCTGGCCGCGGCCTTCCCCGCGATCGACGTGCTGGTCAACAACGCCGGCATCACCGGGTTCGAGGACGGCCCCGCCCCGCACGATCCCGAGAACGCCAGCCTTGCCGAATGGCACCGCGTGCACAGCGTCAATACCGACGGCTGCTTCCTCGGTTGCCGCTACGCCCTGCGCGCGATGAAGGCCAAGGGTACCGGCTCGATCATCAACATGTCCTCGCGCTCGGGCCTCGTCGGCATTCCCGGCGCGGCGGCCTATGCCGCGAGCAAGGCGGCGATGCGCAACCACAGCAAGTCGGTCGCGCTCTACGCCGCGCAGCAAGGCTGGGCGATCCGCTGCAACTCGGTCCACCCCGCCGCGATCCTCACCGACATCTGGGAGCCGATGCTGGGCGACGGGCCCGACCGCGACGCGAAGATGGCCGCGCTGGTCGCCGATACGCCGCTGAAGCGCTTTGGCACGGCCGAAGAGGTCGCCGCGGCCTGCGTCTACCTCGCCAGCGCCGACAGCGGCTATATGACCGGCGCCGAACTCACGCTCGACGGCGGGCTGCTGGCGGGCAGCGCCGCTTCGCCCGGAAGCTAGGCTCGCAGCTAGGCGGGCAGGTCGGCGAAGTCGGTCAGCGCGGCATCGCGCAGGCCGCGCCAGACATTGCGCGCCTGCACCGTCTCGGCGACATCGTGGACACGCACCAATTGCACGCCCGCGCGCATCCCCTCGAGCGCCAGCGCCACGCTGCCGCCCAGCCGCTGCTCGACCGGCGCTTCCTTCGACAGCGCGCCGATCATGCGCTTACGGCTGGCCCCCAGCAGCAGCGGATGACCCAGCGCGTGGAACAGCGGCAGCGCGTTCATCAGCGCGAGGTTTTCCGCCAGGCTCTTGCCGAAGCCGATACCCGGATCGAGCAGGATGTGCTGCGCCGCTATCCCCGCTTCGAGCGCCGCATCGCGCCGCGCGCGCAGCGCGTCGAACACGTCGAACACCGCGCTGGCATAGTCGCCGCCCGCATGCAGGTCCTCGCCCGCCGCGCCGGGCGCATGCATCAGCACCACCGGACAACCGGCGCGTGCGACCACTTCGGCGCTGCGCGGATCATGCGCGAGGCCCGAGACGTCGTTGACCAGATGCGCGCCCGCTTCCAGCGCGGCTTCCATTACTGCCGCCTTGCGCGTGTCCACGCTGACCGCCGCGCCCATGCCGGCGCAGGCCTCGATCGCGGGAACGACGCGCTTGATCTCGTCGCCTTCCCACAGCGGCTTGGCGCCCGGGCGCGTGCTTTCGCCGCCCACATCGATGATCGCTGCCCCCGCTTCGACCATGGCGGCGGCGTGGTCCCGGCCTGCCTCGGCATCGTCGAGGAAGCGCCCGCCGTCGCTGAAGCTGTCGGGCGTGACGTTGAGAATGCCCATCACCTGCGGCTGGTCGAGACGGACCGTGCGCGCGCCCAGCTCGAGCGCGGGGTGCGCGAGCGTGAGATTGGCCCATTGCGCCTCGCCCTCGGCGCCAAGCTCGTCGGGCAGGCGGCCGAGCGCTTCGGCCATGGTGTCAGGCGCGGCAAGCCAGCGCTCGACCACTTCGCCATCTCGGCGCAGGATCACCGCAAAGCGGCTCGCATAGACCATGGTTCCCGCCAGCCGGATGGCATTGCCATGTTCGGACTGCGGGCCCGGAACGAGCCCGATCGGGCGGATATAGACCTGCCCGCTCATTGTTGGACTTCCCCAGAGCAAGCACCGCGACATGGACCGGGTGTTACACGGTCCAATGCGAAAAAAGCCGCAGAGGGGTTTTGCTGTGCGAAGCGGAGCGGGGCAGAAGCTATGAAGCGCTGGATCATGCGCTGAGTGTTAGCGCGCGAATGCACTGTAGGACAGTCACCCTATGGCGGTTTGCTACTCCCCTGCCCCGGTACGGAGCGCAGTTCCTGCATGAAGCGGGCGCTTCATTTGCGGGAGAGCAGGCAATATGAGGGTTGGCGCGACGACTTCCGTATCGTTTGTGAAGCCACCCGAATACCTAAACCGACTTTCCGAACACGGCCAGCCACTGGATGCGCGCTCGAACGCTTCCGTTTCTTGGCAGCCGTGTAGCCATCGCGATCATACGGTAGGGATTGTCCCACCATCGATGACATACTCGGATCCAGTGATCGTCGCCGCTCGATCGGAAGCAAGAAAAGCAACCAGATTTGCGATCTCCCCGGGTTCGGATGGGCGACCGATCGGCACACCCCCAAGCGAGTCCATGATCAGCTGCTTTCCCTGCTCTACGCTTACGCCATGATCAGCTGCGAGGCGTGCTGCGAGAGCGATTGAGCTTTCTGTCGCGATCCAGCCGGGCGAGACGCGAACAACGCGAACGCCCTTGGGTGAAACCTCCTTCGAAAGCGCCTTGCTATAGGTCGATAGAGCGGCCTTGGCTGCAGCGTAGGCGGTTGTAGCCTCGGGCAATGGCAGCTCGTTCTGGATCGACGTGACGTGGATTACGACGCCGGATCCTCGCGTCGTCATCGAAGGAAGCAATGCCCGGTCGAGGCGAACTGCGGGCATCAAGTTGAGGTCGAGTTCTCGGGACCATTCTTCCTCGGTGAGCGCTTGATACCCACCGGCCGGTGCAGAAGAACCGCCGAGCATGTGCACAACGATATCAACCCCGCCAAGGCGATCGAATACGGCGCGCGCCACGCGAGCGCATCCATCCGGAGACGTGAGATCGGCCGCCACGAAATTCGCCGTCTTCATGTCCTCTGGCTTGCTCCTCGCTGTAGTCAGGACGCGGGCGCCGAGTTCGGTTAGAAGTGCGACGGTCGCGGCACCTGCTCCGCGGGTCCCCGACGTGACGAGCGCCCGCTTGCCGCAGAGCGAGAGGAAGTCGCTCATGGCACGATCTCAAGCCGGGCGATCTTGTCGTCTGCGAAGGTGAAGATGTAACGCAGATCGACCGGGCTACCGGGGAAATTGCCCGCCAGATGTCCTGTCACGACAATCCGACCGTGCTCGGGAGCGATGGCGATCGGCTTGACGGTGTAGGTATATTGAGTGGAGGCATTCGCCATCCACTGGCGGATGGCTTCGCGTCCCGTGTAGGTATTCCCTTCGTCGATCACGACCGCGTCTTCGGCGAAGCATTGGGCGATCGCATCGGGATTTGAAGACTTGTCGGCCTCGAAATACTCGCGGACCACGTCAGGCAAATGAATAGGCATTATCATTCTCCAGATTGGTTTGGTGTTCGGCGAAGAGCACCGGCCTGTTCGGCACCATCCGAATAGGCCTTTACCTGCATCCCGATAATTGAGATAAATCTGGATGAGCCATCTGGATTTTGAGGACAATGAGCGGCTACAGCTTGAGCGATTTCGAAGCCGTCCTTGCGATTGGTCGCAAAGCATCGTTTCGCGCAGCAGCGGTCGATCTGGGTATCTCGACTAGCGCATTGAGCAGCGCAATCGCCAAGCTGGAGAGCCAGTTGGGTGTTCGCTTGTTCAATCGTACGACCCGTAGCGTTGCTTTGACCGAAGCAGGCCGCCGGTTTGTCGATCAGGTCACCCCCGCCTTACGGGACGTCCATCAAGCACTCGACACCGTCCGATCGCAGCAGGACACACCTTCCGGGACATTGCGGATCAACACTTTCCCCACTGCCGCTCGCGAGATCATGGCACCACTCGTCTTGGAGTTCCTGAGACGCTTTCCCGAGGTCTATATCGATCTGGTCACGGAGGGCAATCTTACCGACATCGTCGCAGCCGGCTTCGACTTCGGTGTAAGGAGCCGGGACCTGGTTCCGTCAGACATGATCGCCATTCCGATCACTCCAGCCAGGCGGTACGTCGTGGTGGCTTCCCCAGCATATCTGGCTGGGCGAGAACGCCCGCAAGTACCGGCAGACCTACTCTCTCATGCATGTATCCGCATACGCCTTCCGAACGGAGCAATGTACCGCTGGCATTTCGAATCCCAGGGCCAGCCAACGCAAGTCGATGTCCGAGGTCCGATCATCCTCGATGAGGCAAGCTTGGCTCGCATGGCCGTCCTCGAGAATGTTGGCTTCGGGTTCTTTATGGAATCGGATGTCCGGTCCGACATCGATGCGGGGAGGATGGTGCAGGTTTTGGAAAACTGGACCCCCGCGCTTGCGCCCCTGTGCCTCTATTATCCTAGTCGTCGCAACCCACCCGCGGCGGTTAAGGTCTTTGTTGATCTCGCCCGCGAACTCGCACGCGCGGCAAAACAGAACTAAAAGCCAGAAACCCTGCTTCAAGGCCCGGATGCCCCCTCTTGCAGGCTAGCGGCCCCATGGCGTTCGGCCACCGGCATGGGCCTCTGCCGAGCGGGGACATGCAACTCGCGTTGGGCCTGCCATTTCACCACCGCAAGTTGAGCTGGCGCGCGCGGCGCCGATGGGTTTGATTACGACGTCCTGTGCGAAGTGCCAGAAGGCCCAGCCATATCCGTTTCACGCGCTGCTTGGTGCTGTGCATTCGTAATTACTGCGCGCGCCGACAATTAGCCGCGGAAACGACACCCGACAGGCGTATCCTGCCTCCTGCGACTCGGGCCGACAGCGGCCGTTCGCCACCCATGCTTGCCGTATTTCACCCTCCCACACGCAAAGGAGACCGGAAATGCCGTTTGTCACCACTCAGGACAATGTCGAAATCTTCTACAAGGATTGGGGCCCCAAGGAGGCGCAGCCGATCGTGTTCCATCACGGCTGGCCGCTCAGTTCCGACGACTGGGACGCGCAGATGCTGTTCTTCCTGTCGCATGGCTTCCGCGTCGTCGCGCATGACCGCCGCGGGCATGGCCGCTCGGCGCAGGTCGATCACGGTCACGACATGGACCATTATGCCGCGGATGCCGCAGCCGTGGCGGCCGCGCTCAACCTGCGCAATGCGGTCATATCGGCCATTCGACCGGCGGCGGCGAAGTGGCGCGCTACGTCGCGCGCCATGGCGAGCCCGAGGGGCGCGTGGCCAAAGCGGTGCTCGTCGCCGCGGTCCCGCCGCTGATGCTGAAAACCGACGACAATCCGGAAGGCACGCCGCGCGAGGTGTTCGACGGTTTCCGCGCCGCGCTGGCGGGCAATCGCGCGCAGTTCTTCCGCGACGTTCCCGCAGGCCCGTTCTACGGCTTCAACCGCGAGGATACCGAAACGATGGAAGGCGTCATCCAGAACTGGTGGCGCCAGGGCATGATGGGCGGCGCGAAGGCGCATTACGACGGGATCGAGGCATTCTCCGAAACCGACCAGACCGGGGACCTGCAGGCGATCGCCGTGCCCACGCTGGTGCTGCATGGCGAAGACGACCAGATCGTGCCGATCGCCGCCTCGGCGCACAAGGCGATCGACCTGCTCGCGAACGGCACGCTCAAGACCTACCCCGGCCTGTCGCATGGTATGCTGACGGTGAATGCCGACCAGCTCAACGCGGACATACTGGAATTCATCACTGGCTAGAGGCGTCGCGCCCCCCGGCCTGCCAGGCGGCCCGGGGGGATGCGCGCGCTATCCGGCGAGGCCGCGCAAGAGGATCAGTCCTCCACCGCGAGCAGGTAGAGCTGGCGCGCGGCGTCGATCGGCTTGATCTCGCCGCCCTGTTCGAAGTGCCAGAAGGTCCAGCCGTTGCAGCTGGGCGCGCCTTGCAACTCCTTGCCGAGGCCGTGGATGCTGCCGGTCTGTTTCTCATGCGCCAGCGAGCCATCGGCGCGGACGGTCGCGGTCCAGCGGCGCTTCTTGTCGAACACCTTGGTGCCGGGCTTGATGAAGCCGTTTTCGACCAGCGCACCGAAGGCCACCTTGGGCGCGCTGCGGCCCGCCTGCATCGTGGTGAGCGCGCTTTCGTCGAGCGGGAGTTCCTTCTCGATCCGCTTGATCGCGGCGTCACGGTAATTGCCTTCGCGCTCGCAGCCGATCCATTCGCGCCCCAGCCGCTTGGCCACCGCGCCGGTGGTACCGGTGCCGAAGAAAGGATCGAGCACCACGTCGCCGCGCTCGGTGGTGGAGAGCAGCACGCGGTAGAGCAGGCTTTCGGGCTTCTGCGTCGGGTGGACCTTGTGGCCGCCCTCCTTCAGCCGTTCGGCGCCGTTGCATATCGGCAGCACCCAGTCGCTGCGCATCTGCAATTCGTCGTTGAGCGTCTTCATCGCGCGGTAGTTGAAGTGGTACTTGGCCTTCTCGCCCTGGCTGCACCACAGCAGCGTTTCATGCGCATTGGTGAAGCGCGTGCCGCGGAAATTGGGCATCGGGTTCGACTTGCGCCAGACGATGTCGTTGAGGATCCAGAAGCCCAGGTCCTGCAGGATCGCGCCGACGCGGTAGATGTTGTGATAGCTGCCGATCACCCACAGCCCGCCATCGGGCTTGAGCACGCGCTTGGCCTCGGTCAGCCATTCGCGGGTAAAATCGTCGTAGATCTTGAAACTGTCGAACTGGTCCCAGTGATCGGTCACTGCATCGACATGGCTGCCGTCGGGCCGATTGAGATCGCCGCCGAGCTGGAGATTGTAGGGCGGGTCGGCGAAGACGAGGTCGACCGACGCGGTGGGGAGCGAGCGCATGGCTTCCACGCAGTCGCCATCGAGAATGCGCCCGAGCGGCAGCAGTTCGCGCGGCGTTTCGGCCGGTTTTACAGCCGCTTTCGCGCGACTCTTCGTGGTCTCGATGACCCCCATCATATGCTTCCCTGTCCTGAGTTATCCACAGGGTGAGTCCAAACGGAGTCGCGGTCAAGCACCAATATTCCGCGCGCTGCGAGGTGCGGCGGAATGCGCAGAGAGAACAGAAGGTGTCCGCTACAACATCTTGAGTCCCCCGCGAATCTGCGGACTCAAGATGCTGCGGTGTGGCCGCGAGGACTCTATCGCGCGGCCTTCGCAGCATTTCTTAGGCGATCCGCCTGCGCTGTGGTACAAGCGCTGCTGCTACCGGTCGCGAACGACGGGTCTGGGGGTCCCCTGGCAAAGGGCACCCGCCTCCTTTCCGCCTTCTAGCTACAGCCCCCGCCACTCGGGCCGGGTTGTTGTGCTATCCGCAAGGAGCCTGCCCATGAAACTCGCCGACCGCCTGTCGAACCTGTTCCGCGTCTCGCGTCGCACACAGGACCCCGCCCCCGCCAACGATGCCTTGCCCTGGGTTGGCAGCGATCCGGAAATCGACCGCCAGATCGCCGAATGGCATGCGCTGATCGAACAAGGTCAACCGACCGCCGGAGCCACCGGCAGCGACCAGACGCACAAATAAGCGTTTGGTATCGGCAGGCGCCCGTGCTAGTGCATAATTGCTGACGTCGAATTATGCGACGGACTTCGGGTTTTGACGACCGCCGCTTGCTTTCAGTAGCCCCGGCGCAAACCAGACGACGACTTCCTTTCATTGGACGATTTTAAGCACGACCGCTCCACATGTTGTGGCGCGGCAACCTCTCGCGTTCTCGAAAGGAACCATCATGAGCAAGACCGGAACCGTAAAATTCTTCAACACCGACAAGGGCTATGGCTTCATCCAGCCCGACGACGGTTCGGACGACAGCTTCGTCCACATCAGCGCAGTGCAGGCCGCCGGCATGCAGTCGCTCGATAAGGAACAGCGCCTCAATTACGAAGTCGAAACCGGCCGTAATGGCAAGGCAAGCGCCGTGAACCTCTCGGCTGCCGATTGATCTCACGCGGCCGCGCGGCGTCGTCCCCACGGATGACGCCGCGCAGCCCATCCCTTCTGCAGCAACGGAGATGATCGATGGCGAATCCGACCTACGAATTCTATTCAACCCGTGCTGCCGAATCCGCAGCGGAGGCCAAGGCGGCGACGCTGGATAATGTCCGCGATCGCGCCTTGCGGTCCGAAGCGACCTGGCAGGCGCTAGCCGATCAGGCCCGCGCCGTAGCGCGGCAGCGCAAGAAGATCGAAACCGCCAAGGCCGAAGCGCGCGAGGCCGAAGCCCGCGATCTCGCCGAGCGCGAAGTCGGCGTCCCTACGCCACCCTACTCGTAAACAGATCCGCCTGCGCCACGGGCGCAAAACTGCGCCTGTGCAAGGGCGTGGGCCCATGCACGCGCAGCGCCTCGACATGTTCGGCGGTGCCATAGCCGGCATTGCGTTCCCACCCGTAATGCGGGTGCCGCGCGGCTGCAGCGCGCATCAGCGCATCGCGATGTTCCTTGGCGAGGATCGAGGCCGCGCCAATACACCGTTCCTTGCCGTCACCGCCGACGATCGGCCGGGCCTGCGCCCAGCGCCACTCGGGATGTCGCCCGTGCGGGGTCATGTTCCCGTCGATCAGCACCGCTTCGGGTTCGCACCCCAGCGCCGCGACCAGCCGCGACACCGCAACGGTCATCGCCAGCATGGTCGCGTGGAAGATATTGAGCCGGTCGATCTCCGCCGGCTCCACCACCGCCAGGCCCCACGCACAGCGCGCCATGATCTGCGGCTCGAGCGCCGCGCGTTTCTTGGGCGAAAGCCGCTTGGAATCGTCGAGCCCGCCGGGGCATGGCTTGCATAGCACCACCGCGGCTGCGACAACCGGACCGGCCAGGGGCCCGCGCCCCGCCTCGTCGACGCCGATCACCAATGGCGCGGCACCAAGCCCTCGTTCGGGAGTTGCACTGAACATGAAAAAGACCTCAATCCTTGCCGCCACTTTATCGCCCCTCCTGCTCGCTTCAAGCTGCGGCTCCACCGGATCGGGGGATAGCCCGCCGACGCAGGCATCGCCTTCGGGCGAGACCGGCGGCGCATGGGACGGCGGCTTCGTAACCACCGAACACGGGAGTTTCGCCGAACCATGGGCGGCGGCCTTCGTCCCGGGTACCGCGATGCTGTTCGTCACCGAAAAGGCGGGCACGGCGAAGATCGTCGATACGGCAAACGACCGGGTCATCCCCGTCACCGGCCTGCCCGAAGTCGATTACGGTGGCCAGGGCGGGCTTGGCGATGTCGCCTTCCTGCCGTCGCAAAGCGCCTCCACCATCGGTCGCCGCGCGATCTATCTCAGCTGGGCGGAAGCCGGCGAAGGCGATACGCGCGGCGCGGCCGTGGGCCGCGGCGAACTGGTCTGCGCAGCATCGGACAGCTGCCGCATCGACGGCCTCGAGGTCATCTGGCGGCAGACCCCCAAGGTTTCCGGACGCGGTCATTATTCGCATCGCCTGGTGCTGAGCCCCGACGAGCAGCACCTGTTCGTCGCCAGCGGCGAACGCCAGAAACAGACCCCCGCGCAGGACAAGCAGAGCCATCTGGGCAAGATCGTCCGGCTCACCCTCGATGGCAGCCCCGCAGGCGATGGGGCGATCGGCGGGGCGCTGCCCGATATCTGGTCGATGGGTCATCGCAACATCCTCGGCATCGATTTCGATGCGCAGGGGCAATTGTGGGAAGTCGAGCACGGCCCCAAGGGCGGTGACGAACTCAATCTCGTCCGGCGCGGCCAGAACTACGGCTGGCCGGTGCGGTCGAACGGGGTGAACTACGACGGCTCGGACATTCCCGACCATTCGGCGGATGACGGCTTTGCCAAGCCCGCAGTAAGCTGGACGCCGGTCATCGCGCCCGGAAACATGATCTTCTACACCGGCGACCTGTTCGACGGGCTGGCGGGCGATCTGCTGATCGCGGGCCTCAAGACCGAAGCGATCGTGCGCGTCGCAACCGATGGCGACACGGCGCGCGAGACCGCCCGCTATGATATGGACAACCGTATCCGGCAGATCGTCGAAGGACCCGATGGTGCGCTGTGGGTGCTCGAAGACGGCGACGGCGGACGGCTGCTGGAACTTCGCCCCTGATAAGGCGAAATTGATCGACACCGGCCATGGGCAGCCCTAATCGGCGCGGCCCATGGCTAGCCTCGTCCCCCTTTCCGCAATCGATCCGGCGCTGGTCGAGCAATTGCTCGACGCGGCGTTCGGCGAGGAGCGGCATGCACGCACCGCCTATCGCATCCGCGCGGGGATGGACTGGCTCGAAGGCGCGAGTTTCGCTGCGCTCGACGACGAGGATTACCTCGCCGGGACGATCCAGCTGTGGCCGGTGGCGCTGACTGACCCCAAGGGCCGCGCACACCCGATGATCATGGTCGGCCCCGTCGCGGTCATGCCCGGGCGACAGGGCGAAGGCTTCGGCAAGGCGCTGATGGCCGCCAGCCTCGGCGCCATCGACGCAGGCTTCGAAGAGGGCGCAGCCCCGCTGCCGCAAGTGATGATCGGCGATCCCGACTATTACGACCGCTGGGGCTTCCTGGCCGATCATACGGGCGGCTGGCACTGCCCCGGCCCCTACGACCGGGACCGGCTGCTGGCGCGCACGGGCAATCCGGCGGTGCTGCCTGCCGAGGGCATGTTGGGGCCGTGGAATTCCTAATGCGTGCGGTCAGGACATCCGTCCTGACCTTGCTGTTCCGTCCCGCTCCCCCTCCCGGCCACCCAATAGAGTACCGTGCCGTGGGTGGCCGGGAGGGGGAGCGGGAGCGAACAGGGCGCAGCGACTGACGCAGTCAGCCGCGAACAGACGCCATTACCGCGTCGTCATCCCTGCGCAGGCAGGGATCCAGATAGCCTCGCCTCTCGAGCCTGACGTGGAGTCATCCAGGCCCCTGCCTGCGCAGGGGCGACGGGGTATTGAGTGAGCGGGAGTGTTCTGCCATCGCTCGCGTCGTGCCTTACACTCCGCCCCCCGAACTTGCCGGAATGTCGCTGGCCCAGATCGCGGAGGCGGTTGCCGCGCGCAAGCTGCCCCCGGTCGAGCAATGGTCGCCCGAGAATACCGACGACAGCCACATGCGCATCGCCGCCGATGGCACTTGGTATCACGAGGGCTCGCCGATCAGGCGGGGGGGCATGGTGCGCGCCTTTGCCGGCCTGCTCAATCGCGAGGACGACGGCAGCTATTGGCTCGTCGTACCCTATCAGAAGCTGTCGATCGCAGTGGACGATGCCTGTTTCATCGCGACCGACGTGTCCGAAACCGAAGGCGACCTCGCCTTCCGCCTCAACACCGACGAACTGGTGGTGGCGGGTCCGGGCCATGCAATCCGCGCGGCGGGCGATCCCGACAGCCCCGCGCTCTATCTGCACGTGAGGCGCGGCTGCGAAGCGCGGCTCAACCGTTCGACCTATGAACAGCTCGCGCGCATTGCGCTGGCGCGGGGCGAGGACTGGACCGTGAACAGCGGCGGCGAAACCTACTCGCTCCTGCCCACATGAGCGCGATCTTCGATCGGCTGACCACGCTGTTCCAGCAGGGCCATACGCGCGAGTTCGATGATCTCTTGTCCGACAGCCGCTTTGCCGATGCCAGCCGCACTGCCGATGCGGCGGTGCTGATCGCAGTGACCGAACAGCCCAACCCGACCGTTCTCCTGACCCAGCGCCCGCGCACCATGCGCGACCACCCCGGCCAGGTCGCCTTTCCCGGGGGCAAGCTCGACCACGGCGAAGACGCGGTGCAGGCGGCGCTGCGCGAGGCGTGGGAAGAACTGTCGATCGAGCCCGAGCATGTGCGCCTGATCGGGACCACCGACCGCTACCAGACCGGGACCGGGTTCGACATCACCCCGGTGCTTGCCACGGTGCCGCATGACCTGCCCATCCGCCCCGATCCACGCGAGGTCGAAAGCTGGTTCGAATGCCCGCTCGACAAGCTGATGGATGCATCGCAATGGAACCGCAATTCGGTGTTCTGGAAAGGCGCGATGCGCGAATATCTCGAAATGGACCATGACGGCTACCGGATCTGGGGCGTCACCGCGGCGATCTGCTGGAACCTGTCGCGCAGGGTCGAATGGCTGCGGGCGCAGGATGACTGAGCATCTTCCGCGGGCCGATTGGACGCAGCGTGCCAGCCTCGCGAAGCTGGTCGAGGCGCTGGGCGCGGAGGATCTGCGCTGGGTCGGCGGCTGCGTGCGCGACACGCTGCTGGGCTATCCCGCCAACGATATCGATGCCGCCACGCGCCACCTGCCCGCAACCGTAATCGACCGCTGCCGGTCGGCGGGCATCCGCACCGTGCCCACCGGGATCGACCACGGCACGGTGACCGCCATCCTCGAGGATGGCCCGGTCGAGATCACCACCCTGCGCCGCGATGTCGCGACCGATGGCCGGCGCGCGACGATCGCCTTTTCCGAAGATTGGCGCGACGATGCAGCGCGGCGCGATTTCACCATCAATGCGCTCTATGCCCACCCCGAAACGCTGGCGATCGACGACTATTTCGGCGGGCTGGACGATCTGTCCGCGCATCGCGTGCGCTTCATCGGCGATGCCGCAACCCGGATCAAAGAGGATCACTTGCGCATCCTGCGCTATTTCCGCTTCGCCACGCGCTTCGGCGATGATTGGGATGCCGAGGCGAGCCGCGCCTGCAGCGAGCTGGCGCCCACGCTCAAGGGCCTCAGCCGCGAACGGGTGGGCTGGGAATTGCAGAACCTGCTCGCGCTGCCAGATCCCGCGGCCACGGTGGAGCGGATGCGCGAATTGGGCGTGCTGCAGGAAGTGCTGCCAGAAAGCGGCCGGCGCGAGGTCGCGCAGCTCGCCCGGCTTGTCGATGCCGAACGCAGCGCCGCAATCGCCCCCGCCGCAATGCGCCGGATGGCCGCACTGCTGCCCGCCATCGTTCCGGTCGCGGAGACGGTGGCTGCACGCCTGCGCCTCTCGCGCAGCCAGCGCGGCCGGCTGACCTGCATCGCCCGGCGCGAGCCGCAGGACGCGGCGCATCCGCAGGGGCTTGCCTATATGGTCGGACGCGAATGCGCGGTGGACCGCCTGCTGATCGGCGGGGCCGATCCGGCCCCGATCATCGACTGGGAGGCCCCCGCCTTCCCGCTCAAGGGCGGCGAGATCGTTGCCCGCGGCGTCGCCAGGGGCCCTGAGGTTGCGCGGATGTTGCAGTGCATCGAAAAGCGCTGGGTGTCGGAGCGTTTCCCCTCCCGCGAACGGGTCGAGCAACTGCTCGACGAAGAGCTGGCCGCGCGCTGAACCCCGCCTTCGCGCGGCTTCAGCGTGGCTTAAGGTGCAATGCACCATAAACGCCCCGCGGTTGCGAAATGATGCAATCCGTGAAATAGAGAAGCCGTTCTCCCTTGGGGGACTGCGGGGGGCGCAGATCACCATTCTCGTCCGCTCTTTCCAGTTTAGTCGGCTCGATCGCGCGTTTCGCGTGTGGGAGAGCCGCGAGTTCCGAATAACAAGCCTTGGAGTTGCATATGAAAATCGCGAAACTGGCGCTCGCCGCCGTTGCCCTCACCACCACCGCCGCTGTCGCCCCGGGCGTCGCCACCGCGCAGGAAGCTGCCGCCGGTGTGACCGCTGGCGCGATCGTCTATGGCAATGACGGCGTCGAAATCGGCACCGTCGAAAGCGTCGAAGGCGAAACCGCGGTCCTCGTGGTCGACGGCATGAAGGCCCCGGTCCCGGCGGCTGCTTTCGGCACCGGTGAACAGGGCGCCACGCTCAACGCCACCAAGGCGCAGATCGTCGGCATGCTGGAGGCCGCGCATCAGGAAGCCATGGCCAAGCGCGACGCCGCGCTGGTTGTCGGCGCCGAAGCCGTGACCGCCAAGAATGCGCCGCTCGGCACCGTGCTCGAGATCGAAGGCGACAATGTCATCATCGCCCGCGGCGGTGACGAAACCAACAAGATCACGCTGCTGCGCGAACATTTCGCCGCCGCGCCCGACGGCGCGCTGATGGCGCTGATGACCAATGCCCAGATCGATGCCGCGATGGCTGCATCGGCCCCGGCTGCCGAAAGCGCTGGCGAATAATACGACAGCCCTTCAAGGGTCGCATGAAGGCCGGGGACGAGCGATCGTCTCCGGCTTTTTCTTTGGGTGCGTCTCTTCTGCGTGCGCTGGCGGCATCCGCCGCCAGCTTGCTGGCTGTTCCATCCCACGCCCCCTCCCGGCCACCCATAGAATACCGTGCCGTGGGTGGCCGGGAGGGGGCGTGGGACGGAACAGCAAGGTCAGGACGGATGTCCTGACCGCACCCGACAAACCTCAACCAAACTTGTTATCCCGCGGGAAGCCCTGCGGCGGGAGGCGGCCGGCGCCGCCGCGGGCGACTTTCCATTGCCACATCTCGCCCTCGGTGCGGGTGCGGTCGCCCTTGCCGCCCATCTGCCATGACAGGCCGTCCTCGAGACGGAAGGTGGTCGCATCGGCCAGCCCGCCGTCACGATAGCGTTGCAGCGTCACCCCCTGCCCGCGCGCGAGTTCGGGCAGTTCCTCGAGGTTGAAGACCACCAGCTTGCGATTGTCACCAACCACAGCGACATGATCGTGCCCCTCGGCGATCGCGCGCGCGACGACCAGCTTCGCCCCGTCCTTGAGATTGACCACCTGGCGCCCCTTGCGCGTTTCGGCGAGCAGATCGTCGGTGGTCGCGCCAAAGCCCTTGCCGGTATCGGCGGCGAGCAGCAGCCGCTGGCCCGGCTTGTGCACGATCACCGTCATGATCTGCGCGCTGGCGTCGATATCGAGCGTGTTGCGCACCGGTTCGCCAAAGCCCCGCGCGCCGGGCAGCTTGTCCGCGCCCAGCGTGAAGAACCGGCCCTTGTCGGTCGCCAGCAGCAGCTTGTCGGTCGTCTGCGCGTGGAAGACGAAGGCCGGCCCGTCGCCTTCCTTGTATTTGAATTCCTGGTCGAGCGGCAGATGCCCCTTGGCCCCGCGGACCCAGCCCTTTTGCGACAGGATCACCGTCACCGGCTCCTTCTCGATCATCGCATCCATGCTGAATTCCACCGCGGGCGCCGCTTCCTCGATCGCGGTGCGGCGGCGACCAAGCGCGGTGTCGGGGCCGTATTCCTTGCGCAGCGCCCCCAGCTCGCGTTTCAGACGCGTACGCTGGCGAGCGGGCGAACCGAGCAGCTTCTCGAGCTCGTCCTGCTCCTTGAGCAGATCGTCCTTCTCGCCGCGCAGCTGCATCTCTTCCAGCTTGCGCAGGGACCGCAGCCGCATGTTGAGGATCGCCTCGACCTGCCGGTCGGTCAGCTTGAACTCCTCCATCATCACCGTTTTGGGATCGTCCTCGGTGCGGATGATCTCGATCACCCGGTCGAGGTTGAGGAAGGCGATGATATAGCCTTCGACCAGCTCCAGCCGCCGCGCGATCTGGTCGAGCCGGTGCTGGCTGCGCCGTTGGAGGATATCGATCTGGCTGGCGATCCAGTGGTTGAGCAGCTCCTTGAGCCCCATCACCATCGGCGTGCGGCTGGCGTCGAGCACGTTGAGATTGAGCCCGAAACGCGTTTCCATATCGGTCAGCTTGTAGAGGCTTTCCTTGAGCAGGTCGGGATCGACATTGCGGCTGCGCGGGACCAGCACGATGCGGATCTGCTCGTCGCTTTCATCGCGCACATCCTCGAGGATCGGCAGCTTGCGGTCGCCGATCGCGGCGGCGATCTGCTCGATCAGCTTGCCCTTGGCGACCTGGTAGGGGATTTCGCTGATGACCAGCTGCCACTGCCCGCCGCCAAGCCGCTCGATCCCCGCCTCGCGGTCCTCCGCCTTCTCGGCTTCGGCAGCGTGGAAGCTGCCACGCACGCGAAACGACCCGCGCCCGGTCTCGTAAGCGGCGGCGACCGTCTCGGCGCTTTCGGCAACGATCCCGCCGGTGGCGAAATCGGGGCCCTTGAACAGTTCCATCAACCGCGCGTGTTCGACATGCGGATTGTCGATCACCTCGAGCGTGGCATCGACGATCTCGGCGACATTGTGGCTCGGGATATTGGTCGCCATGCCCACCGCGATGCCGCTTGCGCCATTGGCCAGCAAATTGGGGAACAGGCCGGGCATGATCTCCGGCTCTTCTTCCTCGTTATTGTAGGTCGGGATGAAATCGACCGTGCCCGCGTCGAGGCCTTCCATCAGGCGCATCGCGGTCTTCGTCAGGCGCGCCTCGGTATAGCGGTAGGCAGCCGCGTTATCGCCGTCGATATTGCCGAAATTGCCCTGCCCCTCGACCAGCGGATACCGCAGCGAGAAATCCTGCGCGAGGCGGACCATCGCGTCATAGGCCGCGGTGTCGCCATGCGGGTGGTACTTGCCGATCACCTCGCCGACCACGCGCGCCGATTTCTTGAAGCCGCTGGAAGGGTCGAGCTTGAGCTGCCGCATGGTCCACAGCAGCCGGCGATGGACCGGCTTGAGCCCGTCACGCAGGTCGGGCAGCGAGCGCGCGGTAATCGTGCTCAGCGCATAGACGAGATAGCGCTCGGACAGCGCCGAATCGAACGGGGCGTCGACGATCGCGTCGAACGGGTCTTTTTCACTGTCGAGAGTGGTGTCGTTAGCGGCCATGCGATCCGCCCTATCACCGCCACGCCCTACCTAGAAGAACGGAACGGTGCGCTTTCCCCACGCGTTGCAAGGGCAACATCAAATCAAGGAGTTCCCCTATGACAAAGCGCGTAATGATCCTCGCCACCGATGGCTTCGAACAGTCCGAACTGATGAAGCCCAAGGCCAATCTCGAAAAGGCCGGCATCGAAACCGAAGTCGTCAGCCTCGAGGAAGGCTCGATCCGCGGCTGGGACCAGAAGGACTGGGGCGAAAGCGTCGCGGTCGACAAGACGGTCGATGCGATCGAGAATTGCGACGGCTACGATGCGCTGCTGCTGCCGGGTGGCCAGATGAACCCCGACATCCTGCGCATGAACGAGCGCGCGGTCGCCATCGTCCGCGAATTCGCCTTGGCGGACAAACCGATCGCGGCGATCTGCCATGCACCGTGGCTGCTGGCGGAAGCGGGCCTGATCGACGGCAAGACCGTCACCAGCTGGCCCTCGATCCGCACCGATCTCAAGAATGCGGGCGCCAATGTGGTCGACCAGGAAGTCGCCACTGATGGCAAGTTCATCACCAGCCGCAACCCCGACGACATCCCCGCCTTCAGCAAGGCGCTGATCGACATGCTGGGCGAAACCGTTGCGGATGACGAGCTCGAAGCCGCCTGAGCCATACGACAATTTGAAGCATGACCCCGCTGCGCTCGCGTAGCGGGGTTTTGTTTGTTCGGGACCGATCGCAGCCGCGGTGCATTCGGACCGCATGGGGAATCGTCACACCAGCTTCATCCGCGTGCTCATCGCACTGTTCTACGCGCTGTTCGCCTTCCAGGCGGTCGCCCAGTCCGATCGCACGGTCGCGGAGGATTCGAAGGCCTTCGTCTATGAGGTGGAGCGGCTTGAGAACGGCACGCCCGCCGGCCGGATCCCGCTCGATCTCGATACGCCGATGGGGCTTATGGAAAGCTTCATGGCCGCGGGCGAGGACGGGGACTGGTCGCGCGCCGCCGCAGCGCTCGATCTGGCGAATGTCGATGCGGCGGAGCGCGATCCGGACCGCTTCGCCGCCCGGCTCTACGACCTCATGCACCGGTCGGTCGCGTTCGACTGGGCCCTGCTGCCCGACCGCCCCGACGCGGTCGACACCACCACCACCTCGAAGGACCCGATGGCGGGGGTTGCGCGCCGTTCGCTGACCATCGGCCATCTCGAACTGGCCAATCGCACGGTTCCGATCCGGCTTGCCCGCGTGCAGGCGCCGGGAGGCGAGCCGGTATGGGTCTTCAGCCGCCAGACGGTCGAGAATGTCCCCGCGCTCTACGATATTTACGGGCCGACCCGGTTCGAGAAGAGCCTGCCCCCCGTGCTCCGCCAGCAGGCGTTCTGGACGCTGGCGTGGTGGGAAGCGATTGCGCTGCCGCTGATCCTGTTCGTGGGGGCGCTGGCGGCAGCGCTGACCTATCTAGGCATCGCTCGCTTGCGGCGCAGGCAGGAAGAGGATTCGCGGCTCTATGGCGTGTGGCAGGCGATCCACGTTCCCGCCACGCTGCTGGCCTTCGCGGGCACCTTTGCGCTGGTGCGGCTGACGCTGTTCCGCCTGTCGGGCCCGGTCAAGGACCTGCTCGATCCGCTCCAGCTGGTGCTGATCATCGCGGCCATCGTCGGCATCGCGCTGTCGGTGATCGAGGCGCTGTTCGATTTCGCGACCTCGCAGCGCACCGATGAACTAGAATCCCCCGAGAACAATCCCGACCGCAATTTCTATACCAAGATGAGCGCGGTCCGGCGGATCGTGACCGTCATGATCCTGCTGGCCGGCATCGGCTTCCTGCTGGTCGCCAGCAATCTGTCGAGCACGCTGGGGTTCTCGATCATGGCCTCGGCGGGCATCCTGGGCCTCGTGCTGGCCTTTGCCGCGCGCAAGGTGCTGGGCGACATCATGGCGAGCGTGCAGATCGCCTTCGCCCAGACCGCCCGCATCGGCGATGCGATCCGCTATGACGGGCAATGGTGCTATGTCGAGAAGATCGGTTTCACCCATCTGCGGCTGCGCACCTGGGACGAACGCCGCCTGATCGCGCCGGTCAGCGATTTCACCAGCGACAGTTTCGAGAACTGGACCAAGCAGGAATCGCGGCTGATGATGCATGTCGAGCTCGAATTCGACAATCGCGCCGATGTCGAGGCGCTGCGCCAGCCGTTCCGCGAATTCGTGGAGAATGACGAGGATGTCGTCGATCCCGAAGACGCGAAATGCCAGGTCATCGCGCAGAACGCGCAGGCGATGACGGTGCGCTTCATGGCCCGCTCGACCGATCCAAAATGCGGGTGGGACATGCATTGCCGGCTGCGCGAACACATGCTGCGCGCCGCTTCGGAAATGGATGCTGCGGCCGAGCGCGAACCGGTTCCTGCCTATCTTCCCCGCGAACGCGAAGTGCGGATGGATCTGACGGCGGCCGAAGAAGCCTGACGCCGGGCCTAGCGGCTCATATCGTAGCTTTCGGCAGGAATGCGCACCTTCAACCCGTCGAGTTCGGGGGTGAGGTCGATCTGGCACGACAGGCGGCTGGTGCGCGCGACGCCGGCGGCGAGGTCGAGCATGTCCTCTTCCTCCTCGCTCGCTTCATGGAGCAGGTCGAACCAGTGGGGTTCGACGATCACATGGCAGGTCGAACAGGCCATCTGGCCTTCGCAGGTCCCCCTCGAGCGGGAGCCCCGCGGCCTGCGCGACGCGCAGGAGGTTGTCGCCCGGTTCGGCCTCGGCGGTCACCACCTCGTCGGTCGCGGTAACGAATTCGATCTTCACAGCCCTTGCGCCTCCGCTGCAGCGTTGATCTTGCCCGCCGCTTCCTCGATCTCTTCCATGGTGGTGTAGCGCCCGAAGCCGAGCCGGATCGAGCTTTTCGCCTGCTTGTCGGACAGGCCGATGGCCTTCAGCACATGGCTGGGACGGCCCGAGCCGCTGGCACAGGCACTACCCGCGGAAAACATCACGTCGCGGACATCGCTCATCAGCCGGTTCACATCGAGCCCGTCGCGGCGGATGTTGAGATTGCCGGGCCAGCGCGCATCCTCGCTGCCGTTGAGCGTCCAGTCGCCGAACAGGGCGCGCGCGCGCGTCCGGAGCGCATCGATATGGTCGCGGTCCTGCTCCATCCGGTCCTTCGCCTCGGCAGCCGCGGCGCCCATCCCGGCGATCAGCGCGGGACTGAGCGTGCCCGAACGCAGGCCGAATTCCTGCCCGCCGCCGGTCTGCACCTCGTGCAGATCGACCCCGTCGCGCAGCCACAACGCACCGACGCCCTTGGGGCCGTGGAACTTGTGCGCCGAAATCGCGATCATGTCCGCACCGGTCACTTCGATCCGGCCATAGGCCTGCACCGCGTCGCACAGGAACAGCGCATTGTGCTGCTTGGCCTTGCGATGCCATTCGATCGTCGGCTGGATCGTGCCGATCTCGTTATTGACCTGCATCACGCAGACCAGCCGCGTGTCGGCGGGCAGGTCCTGCTTCGTATTGCACTGGCCGTTGCTGGCGACATTGAGCACATGGCTCTTGCCCGCGGCTTGCGCGGTATCGCCGACCGCCGAATGCTCGATCGCGGAATAGGACACGGTGCCGCCCTCGCCCGACCCGCGGATCGCGAGGTTGAGCGCCTCGGTCGCGCCCGAGGTGAAGATCACGCGGCCACCCGCAGGCAACAGCGCAGCGACCTGGTCGCGCGCGAGCTCGATCGCCGCCTTCGCCTGGCGCCCCATGCGGTGCGCGCTGTGCGGATTGCCGAAGCCGGTCCCGCCGGGTCCGTCGAGCCAGCGCAGCATCGCATCGCGCGCTTCGGGCGCAAGCGGGGTGGTGGCCTGGTAGTCGAGATAGATCACGGGGTTCTCATACAGTCATTGCGCGCAAAGCGAAGCCATCCAGTTCTGGCTGGGCTGGATTGGCGCGGAGCCTGCGGCTCCCCGCAAGGGCTGGTCGGCTATGCACCGGCCAGATCAAGCCAGACCTCGCAGAAGCGTTCCACCTCGGCGCGGGTCGTGTTCCAGCCCAACGACACGCGGATGGTATTGGCGGCGATCTCGGGTTCGACCTGCATCGCTTCGAGCACGCGGCTGGTCTTCATCGTCCCGCTGGAGCACGCGCTGCCTTGCGACACAGCGATCCCCGCCATGTCGAAGCGCATGACCTGCGCGGTGGCGCTCATCTTGGGCATGGCGATCGCGCGGATATAGGGGGTCGGGTCGGACAGGCGGTCCGACAACCAGGTGCCGCCGAGCTTGCGGCATTCCCCGGCCAGCGCGTCGAGCGGTTCGAGCACCTGCGGATCGAGATAGGTTTCGGCGCAAGCCTCGAGCGCTGCCGCCATGCCCATCACGCCGGGCATGTTCTCGGTCCCGCGCCGATAACCGCGCTCCTGCCCGCCGGAAGGGGCAAGCATCGCATAGTCCTTCACCAGAAGCGCACCGATCCCGATCGGCCCGCCGAACTTGTGCGCCGAGATGATCGCCATGTCGCAGGACGGCAGTGCGAAGCGGCCCGCACCCTGCGCGCAATCGGCGAGCAGCAGCCCCCCGGCCTGGTGGACGATACCGCCGATGGCGGCGAGATCCTGGCGATTGCCGGTTTCCGAATTGACCTGCTGCACCGCCACGAGCGGGCGTTCGCGCTGGACCGCCTCGGTCAGCACTTCGAGATCGAGCGCGCCGTCGCTGCGCACCGGCAGGCGTTCCGCAGTGGGAGTAGCCTGCAGCACACAGTCGTGTTCGACCGAGGCCACCAGGCGTGCGCCGGCCTGCGCATGGTCCAGCGCCAGCGCTGCCGCCTCGCTTGCGCCCGAAGTGAAGATCACCTCGTCGTCCCAGCCAAGCGCCGCCTTCACCCGCTCGCGCGCCTCTTCGAGCAGGCTGCGCGCCTTGCGCCCGGCAGCATGCGGGCTGCTCGGATTGGCCCAGAGCGCAAAGCCATCCTGCATCGCCTGCAGCGCTTCGGGGCGCAGCGGCGTGGTGGCGGCATGGTCGAGATAGATGGGCGTGGAAATGGCGGATGCTCGAAAATATTGCGAAATGGGTGTTAATCACTATATAGCGCGCCACTTCGCGCAAAGCTTCATCCGGTTCAAGCCGGGGGTGCCCGCGCCCCGACATTTTCCGACAGGGTATACCTCTCCATGCCGACCGTGATCTTTCCCGGCCCCGAAGGCCGCCTCGAAGGCCGTTTCTCCCCAGCCCCGCGCCCGCGCGCACCGGTGGCGATGATCCTCCACCCGCACCCGCAAGGCGGCGGGACGATGAACGAGCAGATCACGCAGCGGCTCTACAAGACTTTCGTCAATCGCGGTTTCGCCACGCTGCGGTTCAATTTCCGCGGCGTCGGGCGCAGCCAGGGCAGCTTCGACAATGGTGTCGGCGAATTGTCCGATGCCGCCAGCGCGCTCGACTGGATGCAGCAGGTCCACCCCGAAGCGCAGGTGACGTGGGTCGCCGGGGTCAGCTTCGGCGCGCTGATCGGCATGCAGCTGCTCATGCGCCGCCCCGAGATCCGCGGCTGGATCAGCATCGGTGCGCCCGCGAGCATGTACGATTTCTCCTTCCTCGCCCCCTGCCCCGCCAGCGGCATCTTCATCCACGGCGCGCAGGACACGGTGGTCCAACCGCAGGCGGTGACCAAGCTGGTCGAGAAACTGCGTACGCAGAAGCACATTACCGTGCATCACGAAGAAATTCCGCGCGCGAACCACTTCTTCGAAAACGAGCAGGAAGAGCTGATGAAGTCGGTCGACAATTATCTCGACTTCCGTCTCGACCCGAGCTGTCCGATCAAGTGATCGGGCGGCCCGCGGCGCGGGCCACACCCGGCGTTCGAAACGGCTAAGGTTGCGGAATGCAACGTGAAATCTCTTCGCCCAACGATAGTAATGTTGTAACATTCTCCACGTGAGGAGGCATCAGAGCCTTCCGCATGGAAGAGGAGCAACACCATGTCCTATACCGACCAGACCCGCGGGCCCTCGCCCGCCAGCATGGCGGCGGTGATCGGGGTTCACGCCGCCATCGGCGCTATTCTTGTCGCCGGGCTCACCGTGAGCGGTACGGTGCCCGATATCATCACGCCGATCGACGCGACCAATATCCCGATCGAACCGCCCCCGCCTCCGCCCAAGCCCCCCGAACAGGTGCAGCCGACCCCCCGCGACACTGCCCAGCCAGTTCCGAAACCGCCGGTGCCCCCGATCGACATCACGAACACTGCGTCGACCCGGCTCAAACCGCCGCCCATGCCGACCTTCCCACCTGTGGATTTTCCATATGGCAAGGAAGCCGCCAAGCCCGAACCGATCAGCAGCTTCACCCCGGTCGGGGCCAAGCCGAGAAACGATCCGGCGGCGTGGCTATCGACCGATGATTATCGCCCGAGCTGGGTCAGGCGCGAACTGACCGGCCTGGCGCGGTTCCGGCTCGAGATTGCCGCGAACGGACGCGTTACCGATTGCACCGTCACCGGTTCGACCGGCCATGGCGTGCTCGATACGGCGACCTGCAAGCTGGTCACGCAGCGTGCGCGGTTCGAACCCGCGCGCAGCGGGACGGGCGAAGCGGTGGCAAGCACCTACTCGGGCGCAGTGCTCTGGCAACTGCCCGAATAGTCGCGCTTTACCCGGGGTCCTGCTCGAGCTTGTCGAGCGGGGCCTCGCCCCCGGCGTCGGGCAACACCCAGATCGCCACATTGGCCAGCGCGACCGCGGCCAGCAGCACCATCAGCAGCGCATTTTTTACATTGCCGGTCCGCCGCCAGAGAAAGAAGGCGCCCACCAGCAGGAGGAGCGCGGCCAGGACGGTGATCGAAAGCACGGTGTCGAGCATGCCTTTCCCATAGCCCGCTGCCCCGCCGCCGCAAGTCACCAAACCGGAACGCGGCGACGCTCTACCCGTTCGAACAGATGAAGGAGACGGCAGCATGAGCATTTTCGGCAAGATCAAGGACGCGGTATTCGGCAAGAAGGCCGAAGCGCAGGACACCCCGAAGCCCGCGCCCAAGCCGACCGGGAATGCCTGGGCCGATGCCCCGGTGGTCGAACAGAAGGCCAGGCCGGTGGTCGATATCGAGAACAATCTCGACAATATGCCCGGCGCCGACACGCTCAACTGGCGCACCTCCATCGTCGATCTGATGAAGCTGATCGGGGTCGATTCCGATTACGAAAGCCGCAAGGCGCTCGCCGTCGAGATGGGCCGCGAGGATTATGCCGGCAGCGCCGAGGACAATATCTGGCTGCACCGCCGCGTCATGAACGAGTTGGCCGCCAATGGCGGCAAGGTCCCGCCCGAATTCCTCGATTGATTTGACAGGCTTGCACGCGGGAAGCACACCTGCGGGCATGACCCAGACCACCACCGCCATCACCCGCCGCCAGGCCCTCGCCGGCCTTGGCGCGACCTCCGCCCTTGCCCTCTCGGGATGCGCCGCCACTGCGCGGCCCGAGGCGATCGCCCGCGCGCAGGCGATCGGTGCGCAGCGCCTGCTCGAAGTGGTCGGCTACAATCTGCTGGCGCACGAGCCCGAACGGGCGACCGCGCTGGGGGTGGATACCGGCCGGTATTACGATCTGCGCGGCAAGCTCGAAGACCAGTCGCCCGCGGGCCAGGCCGCTTATGCCGCGACGCTCAGGCAGGATCTTGAGCGGGTACGCGCGCAGCCGCGCGATGGTCTCGACAGCGCGACGGTGACCAGCCTTGATGTCGTCGAAAGCGCCTATGAACTCGCGCTCGACGGCTTTGCGCTGCCCTATGGCGATACGCCGGTCGGAAATTGGCGCACCGCGCCCTATGTGGTGATCCAGAACGTCGGCGAATATCTCGCCCTGCCGCGCTTCATGCAGTCGAACCACAAGGTCGAGCATGGCGACGCTGCCGACGCCTATATCGAACGCATGGAAGCGATGCCCTCCACGTTCGATGGCGAGCTGGCGCGGATTCGCCAGGCGCGCGGCATGGGGGTGGTCCCGCCCGCCTTCCTGCTCGACAAGGCGCTGAGGCAGATGGAACAGACCATCGCCAGCACGGGCAAGGGCGAGTTGTTCGCCGACGACCTGCGCGCCAAGCTGCGGGCCGCGGGCATGCCCGAGAGCCACGCCAATCGCGCGCTGGCACTGGAAAGCGGGCCGATCGCCGAAGCGCTGACCCGCCAGCTCGAGGAATTGCGCGCCGAACGCGCGGTCGCCAGCGATGCGCCGGGTATTTCCGCGCGCCCACACGGCGAGGAATTCTATGCCTGGGCGCTGCGTTCGAGCACGACCACACGCCTGTCCGCCGACGAGGTTCACCGGCAGGGCCTCGAGGAACTCGAAACGCTGCATGCGCGTATGGACCCGATCCTGCGCGGCATCGGCTATACCAGCGGTTCGGTGGGCGAACGCATGCAGGCGCTGGCTGCCGACCCGCGCTACAAATTCGCCGAGGGCGATCCGGGCCGCGCCGAGATCATGGACTTCATCGCCGAGCGGGTCGAGTGGATCAAGGCGCAGATGCCGCGCGCCTTCAACACGCTGGTCGATCCGAACATGGAGGTGCGCCGTATCCCGCCCGCCGAGGAAGTCGGTGCGCCAGGTGCCTATGGCGGCGCGGGCAGCAAGGACGGCAGCATCCCCGGCCGCTTCTGGATCAATCTGCGCAGCACCGATCTGCACCGCAAATACGATCTCGCCGATCTCACCTATCACGAGACGATCCCCGGCCACGTCTGGGAAGGCGAATATTCGAACCGGCTGCCGCTGATTCGCTCGATTCTCGCCTTCAATCCCTTCAGCGAAGGCTGGGCGCTCTATGGCGAGCAGATCGCCGACGAACTGGGCGCCTATGAGGATTTCGAAGTCGGCAAGCTGGGTTATCTGCAAAGCTTGGCCTTCCGCGCCTGCCGGATGGTGGTGGACACGGGCCTGCACGCCAAGGGCTGGAGCCGCGCGAAGGCAGTCGATTTCTTCGTCACGCGCAATGGCAGCAAGCCCGCGGAGGTCGAGAGCGAAGTCGATCGCTATTGCAGCTGGCCGGGCCAGGCGACCGGCTACAAGCTGGGCCACAGCCGGATCGTCGACCAGCGCGCGCGGGCACAGGCGGCGCTGGGATCAGCCTATGACTTCAAGGCATTCAACGACGCGGTGGTGCTGGGCGGCAATGTCCCGATGGATGTGCTGGAAAAGAACGTCGGCCGCTATATCGCAAGGGCGGGCGCATGATCTCTCGCGGGCCCGCGCAGCTCATCGCTGCATCATCGGTAGCGGTCGCACTCGCAACGGGAAGCCAGGCCACGGCCAGCAGCCCCTATCAGGTCGAGGTGACGTGCGCGGTTGGCGGCGAGCAATTCGAACACACCGCGACCGCCAGCTATTCGACCTGGGGATCGCGGCCCGATGGAAAACCCTATGGTAGCTGGGTCTTCCCCGGCCCGCTTCCCGAATGTCCCGGCAACAAGCTGGTTATGTACCGCGAGTTCACGCCGCAGGAGGTCGCACAGCTCGAGAAGCTGATCGCAAGCAACGACTACCGCGCGTTGCACGATGAAACCGACTATTTCCGGGCGCAGTGGATCGAGGATCGGCTTGCCATCGAGCTGCCGGAGCCCTGGCTGCTCATGCGCGCAACCTGGCAGACCGATCACGATCCGGCCTTGCGGAAGCGTTATCTCGAAGCCTTTATCGCACGGGCCGCGCTGGTCGAGGTCGATGGCGCAGACCTCGATACGCTTACACTGCGCTACCTGCTCGCCAATGCATACCGCGAGACTCGGTCGTTCGACGACGCACTCCTGACGCTGGAGACCATTCCGCTGGCCGTGCTCGCTGTCGAGGTTCCGGATAAGAAAGAGGCTGGCTGGAATGCCTATCGCGAAGCCAAGGACCGTTTGTGGTTGGCAAGGCAGATCGCCATCATGCGCGATGTGATTGCCGAAGGGAATGCTTCGCGCGAACCGCTGCGCCTGATCCCCGAGGCCATGGCGGCCTATCGCTGCAAAGAGATGATCGGGTCCGGCGAGCCTGGGATCGATGAATTCTGCTATTCAGAGCAGGTCCAGGCGGAAATCGCAGGAAGAGCATCGGGGTCCGGCGCCGCAAGCGAGGCCGCGGCGGCAGCCTCTGACGCTGCGGACGCGATGGCAAATATTGAAGCCGCTGGCGACTGGGAGTAGCGAACCGAGCCATGGAAGCATTGGGCGAAAATCTCGAGACCATGCCGCGCGTGCCGCTGGCCGACCACCATGTCGCCGCGTTGCACCGGCTGGGCCGGATCAGGACCTATGCCGAGGGCGAAGTGGTGGTCGAGGCGGGCGATCCGATGGACAGCTTCGTCTATGTCCTCGACGGCGAAATCGAGGTGGTCGATCCGCGCTCGCGCAACCGGCTGATGGAAAGCTCGATCGGCCCAACGCAGTTCATGGGCGAGATTGCCTTCCTCAACGCAGGGGCGAACATCCTTCCGATGCGCGCGGCCAAGCCGACCCGTACGCTCGAAGTCCCGCGTCAGGCGATGCTCGACCTGATGGCGCGCGTGCCCGAATTGTCGGACCATGTCATCGGCGTGTTTTCCGCCCGGCGGCGGCGGCAGTTCGAGCTGAAGAACAGCGCGGTCAAGCTGATCGGCGCAGACCGCGACGCGGCGGTGCAGAAGGTCGAACAGTTCCTCAGTCGCAACCGCATCCCGTTCGAAAGCCTCGATCTCGACGGAAGCGACAATGAAACACTGGCTGCCTGCAACCTTACCGGTCACCGCCCCAGCGTCATCCTGGGCCAGGACCACATGCTCGACGACCCCACTCCGCGCAAGGTGGCGCAATATCTGCATCTCGATTTGGATGTCTGCTGCGAGACGCTTTACGACCTGCTGATCGTCGGCGGCGGCCCCGCAGGTGTGGCAGCATCGGTCTATGCAGGTAGCGAAGGGCTGTGCGCGCTGACAATCGAAGACACCGCGATTGGCGGGCAGGCGGGTACCAGCAGCCGGATCGAGAATTACATGGGCTTTCCCACCGGGATCAGCGGGGCCGACCTGGTCTATCGCGGGCAGATCCAGGCAATGAAATTCGGCACGCGCTTCGCCATGCCGCGCAGCGTCGAGGGGCTGGTCCGGCGCAGCGACGGGACGTTTTGCGCCCAACTGGACGATGGCGACGAGGTTTGCGCCAAAGCAGTGCTGGTCGCCACCGGGGTGCAATACCGCCGCCTGCCGCTCGACCGGCTGGAGGCGTTCGAAGGCGCGGGGATATTCTATGCCGCGACCGATATGGAGGCGCGTTTCTGCCACAACACCGAAGCGGTAGTGGTTGGCGGCGGCAATTCGGCGGGGCAGGCGGCAATGTATCTCAGCCGCACCGCGACCTGTGTCCACGTTGTCGTCCGCGGCAACAGCCTCGCCGCGTCGATGTCGAATTATCTCACGCAGCGGCTGGAAGCCGACCCGGCGATAAAGATCCACTACGACACCGAGATCACCGATCTGCATGGCGATAGCCATCTCGAAGCCGTGACCTTCACCACCCCCACGGGCGAGCGCGTGATCGACACGCGCGCGCTGTTCGTGATGATCGGTGCCGCGCCCAATACCGGCTGGCTGTCGGGACTCGTCGAGACCGATGACCGCGGCTTCGTGAAGACCGGCGCGCAGGTCGGGCGCGAAAGGCCGTACGAAACCGCCACCGACGGCGTCTTTGCTGTCGGCGACGTGCGCTCGGGATCGGTCAAGCGTGTCGCCAGCGCGGTTGGCGAAGGCTCGGTCGTGGTGAGCCGTATCTGGAGCTATCTCGACCGGCTGGCAGTACCCGCCAGCACGGTCTGAGCTGCCGCTACTTCTTGCCGAACAGTCCGCTGGCCATTCCGGCGATATCGTCGAGCGGATTGCCGTCGCCATCGAGGTCGAGCATGCTGGCAAACTTGGCCAGCGAGCCTTCGCCGCCGATCGCATCGCGGATCTGTTCGAGCAACTGCGTGTCCATTCCGGTCTTGGCCGAGGCAACCTCGATCGTGTCGCCCGGATCCTGATGCGCTTCGCCCAGCGCGGCCACGGCTTTCGCCGCGAGCTCGGGATCGATGCCGAATTTTTCTGCCATGTTGGTCACGGTCGGATTGTCACCGACCTGGCTGAGGATGCTGTCGAAAAGGCCCATCGCGAAAATCTCCTGCGGTAAAGTGCGCGCACAATGGCAGGTGGACGCGCAATGTTAAAGCCCCCGGTCCGCATTGCTGCGGCCGGGGGCCTCCTCTCCGACTGGTGCGCTCCCGAGCGGAGCGAAACGGGTCAGGCAGCGACCGACTTGCTCGGCGCCGCGTCGCGCACGCCCTGGTCGACATGCGCTGCAAATGGTTCGAAATTGTCGACGAAAAGCTGCACCAGCTTGCTGGCGGTGCGGTCGTACTCGTCCTTGTCCGCCCAGGTCGAGCGCGGGTCGAGAATGCCCGTATCGACGCCCGCGACCGCAACCGGCACTTCGAAACCGAAGTTGGGGTCCTTGCGGAATTCGGCGTCGTTGAGCGACCCGTCGAGCGCGGCATTGAGTAATGCGCGGGTGGCCTTGATCGGCATCCGGCTGCCCACGCCGTACTTGCCGCCGGTCCAGCCGGTGTTGACCAGCCAGCAATGCACTTCGCCCTTGGCGATGCGTTCTTTGAGCAAATTGCCGTAGACGCTGGGGTGGCGCGGCATGAAGGGCGCGCCGAAGCAGGTGCTGAAGGTGGCTTCGGGTTCGGTCACGCCGATTTCGGTGCCCGCGACCTTGGCGGTGTAGCCCGAGAGGAAGTGATACATCGCCTGATCGGGCGTCAGCCGCGCGATCGGGGGCAGCACGCCGAAGGCATCGGCAGTCAGCATGATGACGTTGGAGGGCGGCGGGCCCATGTTCTTTTCCGAGGTGTTCGGAATCGACGACAGCGGATAGGCACCGCGGGTGTTCTCGGCGAGGCTGTTGTCGTCGAGGTCGATCTCGCCTGCATCGTTCATCACGACGTTTTCGAGCACGGTGCCTTCCATCTTGGTGGTGGCGTAGATTTCCGGCTCGGCCTCGGGGTTGAGACGAATCATCTTGGCGTAGCAGCCGCCTTCGAAGTTGAAGACCGCCGTATCCGACCAGCCATGCTCGTCATCGCCGATCAGCGTGCGGCTGGCATCGGCCGACAGCGTGGTCTTGCCGGTGCCCGACAGGCCGAAGAACACCGCGGTCTTGCCGTCGGGGCCGATGTTGGCGCTGCAGTGCATCGGCATCACGCCCTTGGCGGGCAGCAGGTAGTTGAGAATGCCGAAGACGCTCTTCTTCATCTCGCCGGCATATTTGGTGCCGCCGATCAGGATCAGCTTTTCTTCGAGATTGACCGCGATCACGGTCTCGCTGCGCGTGCCGTGGCGTTCGGGGTCGGCCTGGAAGCCGGGCAGGTCGATGATGGTGTATTCGGGCACGAAGCCGTCGAGCTCGGCCTCGGTCGGGCGCACCAGCAGCGTGCGGATGAACTGGTTGTGCCACGCGAGTTCGTTGATCACCCGGACATTGACCCGGTACTCGGGCTGCGAGCCGCCGAACAGGTCGGCGACGAAAAGCTCGCCCTTGTCCGCCACCGCCTTGAGGAAATCTTCCTTGAGCGCGGCGAAATGCGCCGGCGTCATCGAGGCATTGTTGTCCCACCATACGGTGTCTTCGGTTTCGGCGTTGCGGACGATGAACTTGTCCTTCGCGCTGCGGCCCGTGTGCTTGCCCGTTTCGACCACCAGCGGACCGTCCTTGGCGCGGCGGCCCTCGCTGCGCTCCAGCGCGGCGGCGGTCAGCTCTTCCGACGTCATGTTGGGATGAATGGTGGCGGAAGTCTCGATGCCCTGGTCGGCAAGCGAATGGGAAAGCGAAAAGGTCACTGAATTCTCCAGCGCGGAATGCGGGTTCGTCCGAAAGTGGCCTGCGCATACGAATGCGCGGCTGTCTTCAAAGCCAATAGTCCGGCTGCCACCCGCCGTCAAACCACTGGCTGCCGATAAGTGCGCGGCATGCGACCGCCCGCGTTGTTTTGCCGCGGCAATGCGGCTAGTCATCGGGGCATGGAGCACATGGGCGCAGAGGCGATGCCGCAGGGCGAGACGAACCGCACGGTCATCGCGCTGGTCGATGACGACCGCAATATCCTCACCACCGTCTCGATCGCTTTGCAGGCCGAAGGATTCGCCACGCGCGTCTATTCGGATGGCGAGGCGGCACTGGGCGCGCTGCTGTCCAACCCGCCCGATCTGGCCATCTTCGATATCAAGATGCCCAAGATGGACGGGATGGAGCTGCTCCGCCGTCTGCGCGAACAATCGCCGCTGCCGGTGATCTTCCTGACCAGCAAGGACGATGAAACCGACGAGCAGGCGGGCCTCGAAATGGGCGCGGACGATTATATCGCCAAGCCGTTCAGCCTGCGCCTGCTGCTGGCGCGTATCCGCGCGATCCTGCGGCGCAGCGGCGGCGACCATCCGCTGCTGTTGTCCGAGCAGTTCGACGACAAGCCGGGCGAGCTGGTCGAACGCGGGCGCCTGTTCATGGACCCGGCGCGTCACCATGTGACCTGGGATGGGCAGCCGGTATCGCTGACCGTAACCGAATTCCTGCTGCTCGAGGCGCTGGCTGCGCGCCCCGGCGTGATCAAGAGCCGCAACCAGCTGATGGATGCCGCCTATCCCGACGACGTCTTCGTCGACGACCGCACGGTCGACAGCCATATCAAGCGCATGCGCCGCAAGTTCCGCAGCGTCGATGACACCTTCTCCGCCATCGAAACCCTGTACGGCGCAGGCTACAGCTTCAACGAGGGCTGAGGCGAGGCGCAATGTCCGAAACCGGCAGTGTCCTCAAAGGCGATCCGCGAATCGAGAAGCAGCGCTGGTCGCGGCGGCTCTCGCTCACCAGCCGCATCCTGTTCGTCAACGTGCTGCCGCTGGTGCTGCTGGGCGGCGGGGTCATCTATGTCGATGCCTATCGCAAGCAATTGCTCGACGAGCGTTTCAAGCTGGCGCTGGTCGAAGCGCAGATCACCGCCGAAGCGCTGGCTGGCGCGACCCCGCAGCGGCAGGAAGCGCTGCTGATCCAGATCGGCAAGGAGCAACGCTTGCGCCTGCGGGTCTACAGCCCCGACGGCACGCTCGAATCGGATAGCTTCAAGCTCGCCCCGCCCAGTTTCGTCCTGCCAAGCGCGAAGGAAGTCGACCAGAGCGCCTTCGCATTGCGGCTCGATCGCTGGTTCGACCGGGTGGTGGGCGCCCCGGCCCTGCCCGACTATGTCGAGCCCGAGACCGACGATGTCGGTGACTGGCCCGAACTGACGCGGGCGCGCGAGGACAGCCTGACGCAGATCGTCCTGCGCGATGCACCCGACGGCACGCATGTGATCAACGCCGCCGCGCCGGTCGGGCTCGACGGCGATACGCTGCTGCTGACGCGCAACCCGGTCGACATTACCGAAAGCGTGCGCGAGGCCCGCTCGACCGTAGCGCTGGTCGTGCTGCTGGCGCTGGTGATCTCGACGCTGCTGTCGTTCTTTCTCGCGCAGACCATCGTGCGTCCCTTGCGCGAACTGGTCCATGCCGCGGTGCGCGTGCGGCAGGGCCGCGACCGGCAGGTCGAAGTGCCGCGCCTGCCGCAGCGCCGCGACGAGATCGGCATGCTCGCCCGCTCGATCTCGGACATGACCGCCGCGCTGCGGCAGCGGATCGATGCGGTCGAACATTTCGCCGCCGATGTCGCGCATGAGATCAAGAACCCGCTCGCCTCGCTGCGCAGCGCGACCGAATCGCTCAGCAAGGTCGAGGATCCGACCTTGCGCGCGCAATTGCTCGATATCGCCACGCATGACGTGCGGCGGATCGACCGGCTGGTCACCGAGATTTCGGACGCCAGCCGGATCGATGCCGAAATGTCGCGGACCGAATTCGAACCGGTCGATCTGGCGCAATTGCTCTGCACGATCGTCGAAAGCCGCGAGGCGCGCGACGAGAACGAAGGCCGCACGCTCGAAATCACGGGCGCGGACCGCCCGGCGCGCGTGATGGGTGTCCCGGTGCGGCTCGAGCGCGTGATCCAGAACCTGCTCGACAATGCCGTGTCCTTTTCGCCGCCTGCGGGTCGCATATGGGCCGACCTCAGCCGCCGCGACGACTGGATCACCCTGACGATCTGCGACGAGGGTCCCGGCATCCCCGAGGAAAAACGCGAGAAGGTCTTTCGCCGCTTCCATTCGGACCGCCCGGCGGAAGAGGATTTCGGCAATCATTCGGGGCTCGGCCTCGCCATCGCGCGGACCATTGCCGAAGCGCATGACGGGACGCTGGTCGCCACCTCGCGCATGGACGGCGAAAGCGGGGCCTGCCTCCACCTGGGCCTTCCGGCCAAGCGCTGAGCATGGCGGTGCTCGCCAATATCACTGCTGTCGGAGTCGCCGGGCGGGTGCTGCTGATCGAGGGGCAGCCGGGGTCGGGCAAGTCGGCGCTCGCGCTGGCGCTGATCGATCGCGGAGCTATTCTGGTGGGTGACGATGCCGTGTCGGTCGTCCGCATTCGCGACACGCTGTTGGCCGCACCGCCACCGAATACCTGCGGGCTGATCGAGATACACAATGTCGGTATCGCGGAGCTGCCCGTGACCGAAGGTCCGGTCGCGCTGCTGCTTACGCTCGATCCCGCTGCACCGCGTTTCCCGATGGACATTCCCGTGCGCGACATCGAGGGCGTGCCCATTCCGATGCTGCCTTTCGCCCCCGGTGATGCGGTGCAGGCGCTGCGCGCCGAATATGCGTTGGAACTGCACGGGCTTCCCCTCCCCAAAGGCGATGAAAAGGCATAGGCACCCCCGCCATGGCTGATGATTCGCCCCCTTCGCAGCGCATCCTGCTCGTCACCGGACTGTCCGGCGCGGGCAAGTCGACCGCGCTGCAAGTGCTCGAAGATCTCGGCTGGGAAACGATCGACAATTTCCCCATTCGCCTGCTGGGCGGATTGGTCGGGGGAAGCGATGCGAACACCCGCCTTGCGATCGGTTTCGATTCGCGCACCCGCGGCTTCGTGCCGCAAGAGATCATCGCACTGTGCAAGCAATTCGAAGCGCGCGACGATATCGAACTGACCACGGTGTTCATCGATTGCACCAGTGCCGAGCTCGAGCGGCGCTATAACGAGACGCGGCGGCCGCATCCGATGGCGCGCGGGCGCACCGCGCTCGACGGGATCAAGGCCGAGCGCGAATTGCTCGACCCGCTGCGCCGCTGGTCGGATACCGTCATCGACACATCCGATTACGCGGCCAACCAATTGCAGCAGGTGGTGCGCGAACGCTTCGCCGAGAATGCCGAACCGGGGATGAGCGTGACCGTGTCCAGCTTCGGCTTCGCGCGGGGCATGCCGCCAGTCGCCGATTTGATGTTCGACATGCGCTTTCTCGACAATCCACACTGGATCGAGGGGCTGCGCGAACAGACCGGGCTCGATGAAGCAGTCGGCACGCATATCTCCGCCGATCCCGCCTTCGACCCCGCTTTCGAAAAGATCACCGACCTGCTGCTCGAGGTCATGCCGCGCTACGCCGCGCAGGGCCGCAGCTATCTCAACATCGCCTTCGGCTGTACCGGAGGGAGACACCGCTCGGTCTATAGCGCGGAACGTGCCGCCGAGGTCTTGCGTGAGGCCGGATTTTCGCCCACGGTCATTCACCGTAACCTTGGTTCGCGTCCCGCCGATCCGCTCGAGCGCCGCTAGACCCGGGGGCAAGGAATGATTAAGCGCCACGCTGGCATATTCTTCGGGCATCGCAACGGAACTGAAGCTGCATGATCGGCATGATCCTCGTCACCCACGGCAAGCTGGCCGAACACTTCATCGATGCGATGGAGCACGTCGTCGGCAAGCAGGAAGCCGTGGCCACCATCTGCATTGGCCCCAATGACGACATGGAGCAGCGCCGCGCCGACATCGCCGACGCGATCAAGGCGGTCGACGATGGCCAGGGTGCGATCATCCTGACCGACCTGTTCGGCGGGACGCCCTCCAACCTCGCCATCTCGCTGCTCGATACGGGCCACATTGAAGTGATCGCCGGGATCAACCTGCCGATGCTGATCCGCCTCGCGGGCGCGCGCAAGAGCATGAATGTGGTCGATGCGGTCAACGCCGCGCAGACCGCCGGACGCAATTACATCACGGTCGCGAGTGAATTCCTCGGCCAGGATATCGCCGGCGCACGGAAAGCCTCTTGAACGAACTGCGCAAGAGCCTTGTGGTAGTCAACCAGCGCGGGCTCCACGCCCGGGCGAGCGCGAAGTTCGTCAATGCGGTGGCCGAACTGCCCGAAGGCTGCAACGTGCGCGTGGCGAAGGGCGAGAACGAAGCTGCCGGCGGGTCGATCCTCGGGCTGATGATGCTCGGCGCGGCCAAAGGCGACACGATCGAGATCGTGGTTGCAGGCGAGGATGCGGATGCGGTGATGGCGCAGCTTTCGGCCATGGTCGAGGATGGCTTCGGGGAGCCCTGACGTGAGCCCGACACGCCGCGAAATCACCGGCTTTTCCAACCCCACGGTCAAGGCGCTGCGCGCGCTGCGCGAAAAGAGACACCGCAAGGCCGCCGGCCGCTTCCTTGCCGAAGGGCTGCGGCTGCTGACCGATGCGCGCGAATGCAGCTATCTGCCCGAAGTGCTGGTGCTATCCGACAGGCGCGAGCCGCACCCGCTGCTGGCCGCGCTCGAAGAGGCGGTCGAAGCCGATGGCGGCGAGATTATCGAAACCACGCCCGACATCCTCTCCAAGATCACCGGCAAGGACAATCCGCAGGCAGTCGCGGGGGTCTTCGCCGAATTCGACACTTCGCTCGCCGCGCTCGACCGCAGCAGCGCCGATATCTGGCTGGTCGCGCAGGCGCTGCGCGATCCGGGCAATCTGGGCACCATGCTGCGCACCGGCGATGCGATCGGTGCGGGCGGCGTGATCCTGCTCGACGATTGCGCCGATCCCTTCAGCGTCGAGGCAGTGCGCGCGAGCATGGGCGCGGTGTTCACGCAGCGCCTTGCGCAGGCGCGGTGGGAGGAATTCGAACCCTGGCTGCGCAGCGGCGCAGGGCAGCTTGTCGCCGCCAGCTTGCGCGATGCGCAGCCCTATCGCGGCGCACCCTATAGCGCACCGTGCTTCGTCATGGTCGGCAATGAAAGCCGCGGCCTGCCCGAACCATACGAGATGGCCTGCGACCTGCGCGTGACCATGCCGATGAAGGGCCGCGCCGATAGTCTCAATGCCGCGGTCGCCGCGGCGGTGCTGGGTTATGAGGTATTGGCCTCGCTCTGAGGGGCGTGCGGCGTCCCGTGGCCGGGCGAAGGGGATGTTAACCACAGTTCCCTATTAGTGGGCCCGACGCCCATGACCTCACCCGATCGCTTTGTCTCCCTCGACGGATTGCGCGGCGTTGCGGCGATCGCGGTCATGCTGTTCCACATTTCGCTGGGGTACATGCCCGGCGGCTATCTGGCGGTCGATTTCTTCTTTTGCCTCAGCGGCTTCGTGATCGCGCTGGCGTTTGGCAAGCGGTTCGCAGACGGACTGTCGTTTCGCGCCTTCGCCAAGGCCCGCTTCGCCCGGCTCTATCCGATGATGTTCATCGGCGGTCTGCTCGGCATTATCCTGCATGGCGGCAATCCCAATATCCTGCTGCTGGTACCCGATTTTCTGGGACTGAGCCTGTTTCCGACCAACCCGCCGTTCTGGTCGCTGCTTGCCGAAGTGCTTGCCAATATCGCCTTCGCGCTGGTGCTCGTCGGGCTTTCGACGCGCAAGCTGGCGCTGGTTGCATTGGTTTCCGGGGTACTGCTCGCCTTCGCGATCCTGTCGGGCCCGTGGCCACGCGAACTGGGCTCGCATTGGAACGGGGCCGGATGGGCGGTCCCGCGTACGCTCTACTCTTTCACTGCGGGCATGCTGATCTATCGCTGGCATGCGCAGGCAGCGCCGGTACGGCGTATCACCCGGCTTGCGTTGCTGCTGCCAGCCGCGCTGCTTGCCCTGACCTATTTCGGCGGACCCGACCGCGCGCTGTGGGACACCGCCGCGATCCTGTTCGGCCTGCCCGCAATCGTCTGGCTCGGCACGCGAATGGAGATGCCGTTCCAGCCGCTATGGCAGCGGATGGGCGCGCTGTCCTACCCGCTCTATTGCATCCATGTGCCGCTCATCGCGCTGGCCGACGATCCCCTCGTCCGCCTGAGTATCGCGGCGGTGCTGGTACCCGCGGCGCTGGCGCTCGATGCGTGGTACGACAAGCCCGTCCGGACGCTGCTCGCCAGGCGGTTTTCGCAGGCCAAGCCCGCCGCCATGCCCGCCCCTTAGATACGGGGGTGCCCTACTCTGCTGCTTCGCGCCCGTCGGCGATCTGCGCGGCATCTTCGGCGTTGTAGCGTGGCGTTCCCTCGACCAGCGGGACGTCGGGAATCTCTGCCTTGCCGATCTCCACTCCCTTTTCCGCCATTCGGCGTCCCGACGACAGCACATTGCGCTCGAAGCTGCCGACGAATTTGTTGTAATTGTTCACTGCGCTTTCCAGTCCGCCGCCCACGCGCTTGAGATGCTCAGACGCGGCGCGAAGCCGATCATACAATTCAGCCCCCATTGCGCCGATCTCACGTGCTTCGTCAGCCATTTTGTCCTGCCGCCAGACCTGCGCCACGGTGCGCGCGATGGCGACGAGGTTGGTCGGCGTGGCCAGCAACACCTTGTTGCGAAAGGCGAAGTCCCACAATTCGGGATCGTGTTCGAGCGCGGCGGCGACAAAATGCTCGCCCGGAACGAACATGACGACATAGTCGGGCGTGTCGTCGAACTGGCTCTGGTAGCTTTTCGAACCCAGCGTCTGGACATGCCCGCGCATCGATTTCGCATGCAGGTCGAGATGCCGGATGCGTTCGTTCTCGTCATCGGCCTCGAACGCGGCCTGATAGGCGTTCAGGGAAACCTTGGCGTCGATCACCAGCTTCTTCTGGCCCGGCACATGGACCACCGCATCGGGGCGCAGCCGCCCTTCGTCGGTCTCGATCGAATGTTCGAGAATGAAATCGGTGTGTTCGGACAGGCCGCATTGTTCGAGCACGTTCTGCAGCGCGCGCTCGCCCCAGCGGCCGCGCGCCTTTGGCGCGTTGGTGAGGCTGTTGCCGAGCCGCTGCGCCTCGCGCCGGACCTCTTCCTGGCCCAGCCGCATCTGCTCGATCTGCGCTGCGAGCGAGGAGAACGCATTGGTGCGCTTTTCCTCCAGCGCGGCGACCTGGTCCTCGTATTTCTTGAGCCGGTCGCCCACCGGCTGCAGCAATTCGCGGATCTTCGCTTCGGAGGTTTTCTCCGAATGCCCCAGCCGCTCGGTCGCGCGTTCGAGAAAGGCATCCTGCGCCTTGGTCAGCACCGCCGAACCGGTGTTCTGGAATTCCTTAAGCATTTCCTCCCGCGCTTCGATCAGCAGGCGTTTCTGCTCTTCGAAATTGGCGGTCTTTTCCTTCAGCGTCGCAAGCTCGGCGCTGAGCGCCCCGTTATTGCGGCGCATTTCATCTAGCACCGCCTCGTGCTGGCGGCGCGTTTCGCGCAATTCGCCGTCGAGCGCGTCGGCCCGCTCCGCCCGGACCGTGGCATTTTCCAGGTCGACGATCGCCTTGCGGAACTTCGCGTCGAGTTCCTTGGCCTCCGCATCGCGCTCGCCGTGGCGCGCCTGCCAGTCCTTGACCGGCGCGGAGCCGAGACGGTGACCGAGGAAATATCCCAGCGCGAGGCCGAGGACGAGCACGATGATGGCGATGAGGGTCGGATCCATGGCGCGACCCTACGCAGAACGGAGCGGGAACGCTAGGTGCACATTGCCACAATCAACACATGCGTCGCCCCTGCGCAGGCAGGGCCCCAGATAACTTCGCGAAAGAAACCCAACTCAGCTGGATCCCCGCCTGCGCGGGGATGACGCAATTCTGAGGGAGGTCCTTACGCCGCTTCGCGCAGCTTCTTTAGCTTCTTGAGCGCCATGTTGCGTTTGAGACGGCTGAGGTGGTCGATGAACAGGATGCCTTCGAGATGGTCCATCTCGTGCTGGATGCAGGTGGCCATCAGGCCTTCCATGTCCTCTTCATGCGTTTCGCCCTCGAGGTCCTGATAACGCACGCGGCAGGCCGCCGGACGGTCGACATCGGCGAAGATGTCGGGGACCGAGAGGCAGCCTTCCTGGTAGCTGGCGAGGTCTTCCGCGGGATCGAGGATTTCGGGGTTGATGAACACCCGCGGTTCCTTCTTCGTCGGATAGTGGACGTGTTCGTGCCCGTCGTGATTGCACGGTTCGGGTTCCGCATCCTCGTCCTCGGGCTGGAGGTCGATCACCAGCACGCGCTTGGGCACGCCGACCTGGATCGCGGCAAGGCCGATACCGGGCGCGGCATACATGGTTTCGAACATGTCGGAGACGAGTTCGTTCAGCTCGTCGCCGAATTCGGTGACGGGTTCGGACACGGTTTTGAGCCGGGGATCCGGCACTTCGAGGATTTCACGGATAGCCATGGGTTGCCAGATAGTCGCGCCATGCGGATTCTTCAATTGTTCGTTGCGTGCGCGCCGGACTTCCGTCCGGCTCTTGCTGTACCATCCCACGCCCCCTCCCGCCTCCCCATAGAATACCGGGCCGTGGGTGGCCGGGAGGGGGCGTGGGATGGCACAGCCGCAAGGGAAGCGCGGAGGCGCTTCCCGCACGCATCAAAAACCTACCCCAGCGGCCGCCGCGCGCGTAGCGCCTGTGCAAGCGTGCCTTCGTCGAGATAGTCGAGTTCGCCGCCGACCGGCAGGCCGTGGGCGAGCTGCGTGATGCGCACGGGATGCTCCTCGAGCCGTTCGGCGAGGTAATGCGCGGTCGTCTGCCCTTCGAGCGTGGCGTTCATCGCCAGCACCACTTCGTCCACCCCGCCCGCCTCCACGCGCGCCAGCAATTGCGCGATATTGAGGTCTTCGGGCCGCACGCCGTCGAGCGCGGACAGCTTGCCGCCGAGCACGTGGTACTTCCCGGTGAACAGCTTCGCGCGGTCGAGCGCCCACAGGTCGGCGACATCCTCGACCACGCAGAGCGATTTCAGATCGCGCCGCGGATCGGCGCAGATCCCGCACGGGTTGGTGGTGTCGACATTGCCGCAGGTGTCGCATTCGACCAGCGCTTCGCCCACCGTGGCGAGCGCTTCGAGCAGTGCGGGCAGCGCGCTTTCGCGGCGCTTGACCAGCCACAGCACCGCGCGCCGGGCGCTGCGCGGTCCGAGCCCGGGCAGGCGCGCCAGTGCGGCGGCGAGGGTTTCGATCTCTTGCGATGCCATGGGGCGACAGATAGGGGCCGCAGCCAAACAGAGAAAGGCCAACCGCCCAATCATGCGCATAATCTTCATGGGAACGCCCGATTTCGCAGTGCCGACGCTGCAGGCTCTGGTCGATGCGGCGCATGAGGTCGTCTGCGTCTACACCCAGCCGCCGCGTCCGGGTGGCCGCCGCGGGAAGGAACTGACCCCCACCCCGGTGCACCAGCGCGCCAGCGATCTGGGGATCGAGGTCCGCCATCCCAAATCGCTGAGATCGGCCGAAGAGCAGCAAGCCTTCGCCGCACTCCACGCCGATGTCGCAGTGGTCGCTGCCTATGGCTTGATCCTGCCGCAGGCGGTGCTCGATGCGCCCGAACATGGCTGCCTCAACGTGCATGCCTCGATCCTGCCGCGCTGGCGCGGTGCGGCGCCGATCCACCGCTCGGTGATGGCGGGCGACAAGGTGACCGGCGTCACGATCATGCAGATGGAGGCCGGGCTCGATACCGGCCCGATGCTGGCGATGGCGCGCACCCCGATTGAGGGCAAGACCACCGGCGAGCTTACCGGGGAACTGGCCGAACTCGGCGCGCAACTGATGGTCGGCACCTTGCGCGACCTCAATATCCATGTGCCGATCGCGCAGGACGATGCCGATGCGACCTATGCCGCCAAGATCGACAAGGCCGAGGCGCGGATCGACTGGGACCGTCCGGCGGTGGAGGTGGTTCGGCACGCCCATGGCCTGTCGCCCTTTCCGGGAGCCTGGTTCGAACTCGATGGCCAGCGGGTGAAGCTGCTGCGCGCCGAGGTGGTCGAGGGGTCGGGCGCGCCTGGCGAAGTGCTCGACGAGCGGCTGGCGATCGCATGCAGCGAGGGAGCGATCCGTCCGCTCGAACTGCAACGCGCGGGCAAGCCGAAGATGGACCTGGACACCTTCCTGCGCGGCAACGCGGTGGCCAAGGGTGTCGTTCTCGAATGACTGCCGACCCTGTCCGTCACCCCCACAAAGGCGGGGCCCCAGATACCCTCTCGCCTGCCGCGATCGTCGGCTGGATTCCCGCCTGCGCGGGAATGACGGGTGTGGGGAGTGTGGGCCGCCGATGACCCGTTTCGCGCTTACTCTCGAATTCGACGGGACACCCTTCTTCGGCCTGCAGCGGCAGAAAGACGGGCCGAGCGTCCAGCAGGCGGTCGAGGAAGCGGCGTTTCGCGTGCTGGGTGAGGAGGTGCGGCTGCACAGCGCCGGCCGGACCGATGCAGGCGTGCACGCGATCGCGATGCGCAGCCATCTGGATGCCGAAAAGGACATCAAGCCTTACCGCCTGATGGAGGCGCTCAATGCGCACCTCCGCCCCGATCCCGTCGCGGTGACGCATTGCGCGATCGTCCCCGACGACTGGCATGCGCGCTTTTCCTGCACCGGGCGGTCCTATGTCTACCGGATTGCCAACCGCCGCGCGCCGCTGACGCTGGAACGCGGCCGCCTGTGGCAGGTGCCGCAGGAACTCGACGCACAGGCCATGCACCGCGCGGCGCAGGCGCTGGTCGGGCTGCATGATTTCACCACTTTCCGCTCGGTCCATTGCCAGTCCGACAGCCCGGTGAAAACGCTCGACCGGCTTGATGTCGAGCAGGTGGCGACGCCGATGGGCACGGAAGTCCGCGTTCACGCTGAAGCGCGCAGCTTCCTCCATCACCAGGTCCGCTCGATGGTCGGCTGCCTTGCGCTGGTCGGCATGGGCCGCTGGCCCGAAGAGCGCATGGCCGAAGCGCTGGCCGCGCGCGACCGGCAGGAATTGGGATTGAACGCGCCCCCGCACGGCCTGTATTTCGTATCGGCGAGCTACCCCGCGGATAGTTGACCCAACGTCACCCTAGCCAAGCGCCACGAGCGCGCCTAGCGATAGGCCGGTTAGGTCCAGAATTGAATTGGGAGAATGCAGATGACCACCACCGGAAAGCAGCTTTTCACCACTCTTGAAAGCGACGGTACGCTGACCGTCGAGATCGCGCAGAGCGAATTTCCCGATCCCACCGGTAATCAGGTGCTGGTCAAGATGGAAGCCGCGCCGATCAACCCGTCGGACCTCGCGATCCTGACCGGCGCGGCCGATTTCGAGAACGCCGACTATTCCCCCGGCAAGGTCGTCGCCAAGATGCCCGAGCCGTTCAACTCCGGGCAGAAAGCCCGCCATGGCCAGCGCCTGCCCGCAGGCAACGAAGGCGCAGGCACGGTCATCGCAACCGGCGACAGCGACATGGCCAAGGCGCTGATGGGCCAGCGGGTCGCCTGCGTGCCCGGCACTGCCTACAGCGAATACGCGATTGCCGATGCCGCCATGTGCCTCCCGCTGGGCGATAACAGCGCCGAAGCCGGCGCGTCGAGCTTCGTCAATCCGATGACCGCGCTCGGCTTCGTCGAGAACGCCCGGATGGATGGCCACAAGGCGATCCTGCACACCGTCGGCGCATCCAATCTCGGCCAGATGCTCAACCGCATCTGCCTCGAGGACGGCATGGGCCTCGTCAATATCGTGCGCAAGGACGAGCAGGCCAAGCTGCTCAAGGACCAGGGCGCGACGCATGTCGTGAATTCCTCCGACGACGATTTCCTCGACCAGCTCAAGGCGGCGATCGACGATACCGACGCCTTCTACGGCTTCGATCCGATCGGCGGCGGTAAGATGGTCGACACCTGCTTCAAGGCGATGGAACAGGTCGCGGTCGGCAAGATGACCGAATATTCGCGCTACGGCTCCAACCAGCAGAAGCGGATGTTCATCTATGGCCGCCTCGACTTCGGGCCGACCACGCTGACGCCCAGCTACGGCTTCGGCTGGACGCTCTCGGGCTGGCTGCTGACGCCGTTCCTGCAGACCGCGGGAATGGAAACGGTGATGCGCATGCGCAAGCGCGTGCTCGACAACCTCACCACCACCTTCGCCAGCGGCTACAAGACCAAGGTCGATCTCGAGGGCATGCTGACCAAGGATGCCATCCTCGATTATCGCCAGATGAAGACCGGCGAGAAATATCTCGTGATGCCGCACGGCTGATCTACGAACATGCCCCCTCCTCTTCAGAGGAGGGGCAACGAGACTTGGCAAGCCGCAGGCGAGCCTAGTCGCAGTGGGGTGGTGATAGCGGCAAGCGCGACGCTGGCGCGTCGCCACCACCCCCAACCCCCTCCTCTTAAGAAGAGGGGGCCTTAACGCCCGTCGAAGGCGCGCTGGATGGCGGCGGGATCGCTTTCGCCAGCGGCCAGCAGCAATTGCAGCAGGATGCGCGCCTTTTGCGGGTTGAGCGCACGCGCGGCAACGAAGCCATTGCCGGCATCCTCGGGCTCGCGATCGACCAGCCCTTCGTCGGCCCGGCTCGCCCGGACCACGCAGATGCCGCGCGCGGCCAGCCGTGCCAGTTCCTGCCGAACGCTCTCGGGCATATTGCCCTCGCCCACCCCGGCCACCACGATCCCGCGCGTGCCCTCGGCCAGCTGCCGCGATACCGCGGCCGCATCCAGCCCGGCGTGGGCGTAAAGGATCATCACCTCTGGTAGCTCATCGGACCAGGCGAAGGCCGCGTCGGTCCCGCTGCGCCAGGGCGCGCCGAACCATTCGAGCGAAGCGGGCGTGACCAGTCCGACCGATCTCGCGCGGGAAACCGCGAAACGCCTCGGTCCCGCGGGTACGGACCTTGTAAACATCGCGCGCGCCGAACACGCGGTCGCCCATCACCACCAGCACCCCGCGCCCCGCGGCATCGGGATCGCTCGCCACCCGCACCGCATTGGCGAAATTGCGCAGCCCGTCATAGCCGACCGCATCGGCGGGCCGCATCGCGCCGACCACCACCACGGGCTTGTTCCCCGGCAGCGTCAGGTCGAGCAGGAAAGCGGTTTCTTCCAGCGTATCGGTGCCGTGGGTGACGATGATCCCGTCGCATTCCGGGTTGCTAAGCGCGGCCATCGCGGCGGCATGCAAGGCCTGCCACACCGCTGGCCCGATGTCGGCCGAATCGATATTGGCGATCTGCGTGCCCGACAATTCGGCCTCGAGCCCCAGCCCGCCGACCTTTTCAAGATAATCCTCGATCCCGATCTCGCCCGACCGATAGTCATGCGCGATGGCGGAACCGGCGATCCCGGCAATCGTGCCGCCGGTGGCGAGGACGGTAAGCTTGGTCATGGGCGGGGCGAATAGCGGCCACGCGGCATTCTCGGCAATTGATTTTCAAGGAACAGCCGCTATGTGCGCTTCCACCCCGATGGACAGGGGGGCGCTTAGCTCAGTTGGTAGAGCATCTCGTTTACACCGAGAGGGTCGGCGGTTCGAGCCCGTCAGCGCCCACCATGTCTTGCAATGCAGAAGACTAAGCTCTTCGAGCGTATTCCGAGGCAGACAGTCCAGATCTCGAATAGAAAAGCAGCGAGCGTTGCCCGCTCTAAATTGTTTCCTAAAAGGAACCAAAAAGCGGATTAGCGCATATCCGCCCGCATTCCCGATTGGAACTCATCGACCGTCATGCCGACGCATTCGGCCATGAGGGCGATGAACTCATCGTTGCTTGACGAACCTACCGTATAGACCTGTCGGCGCTTGACCCAAAAATCCTCAAAGCCCTCGTAGGCGCCAAAGGAATTCTTACCGTTGCGCTCGCCAACGACGATCTCACGGCTTTCCGGACAATGGCGAAGGTTGCGAAACTGGACACTCGCTGGGTCCTTCATGTTCTGCGCTGCGACCTCTTTCGCCTCTGCAAACTGGTCGAACGCCCCGCATGCGGTTAGCATCAACAGCCCCGCTAAACTCAGTGCAACCCTCATTTTGCTCCCCTTAGAGCTATAATTCCCAATCATCCCGCGATTGCCGCGTCGATGGCGGCGCGGGCTTCTTCGCCCGACCAGTCGTACTCGCCCTGCACGCGCCAGACTTCCTCCCCCGCCGCATCGTAGAGCACGGTGGTCGGCATCACCCCGCCGCCGAGCGTGAAGCCGAGTTCGTTGTCCGGATCCATCCACGGTTCGAGCCGGGCATAGCCGCCGGTAGCGAAAAAGGGTTCGACCACCGCGGCGCCCTGCATGTCCTGGCTCACCGTCAGCACCCTGAGGCGGCCGTCATATTCGCTGGCCAGCGCGTCGAGCAGCGGCATTTCCTTGACGCAGGGCGCGCACCATGTGGCCCACAGATTGAGCAGCACCGGCGTCCCGCGCAGCGCGGCGAGATCGAGCGTGCGTCCCGTCGGATCACTCACCGTCATCGCGGGCATGGGCGTGCCCGCCTCGCTCGGGTCGATCTGGACGGTTGGCGCGGATGAAGCGCTGCTTTCTTGCACCGCACCGGGTGCGCCCCTATCGCAGCCCGCGACAGCAAGACCGAGGACAAGTGCAAGCGTGAACGACAATCGGGACACGAAAAGCTCCAACAGCATGTGGGGCGGCAGGTTCGCCGAAGGGCCTAGCGCGATCATGCGCGAAATCAACGCCTCGATTCCGTTCGACAAGGCGCTGTGGCGCGAGGATATCGCGGGCAGCCGTGCGCATGTCGCAATGCTGGCCAAGCAGGGCATCGTCTCGCCTGAAGATGCCGCAACGATCGACAGCGGTCTGCAGCAGATCGCGGGGGAATACGAACGCGATGGCGTCCCCGAGGACTGGGATCTCGAAGACATCCACATGACCGTCGAAGCGCGGCTGACCGAGATCGTCGGCGCGGTCGCGGGGCGGCTGCACACCGCGCGCAGCCGCAACGACCAGGTGGCGACCGATTTCCGCATGTGGGTGCGCACCGCCAACCAGCGCGCCATCGCCGGGATCGAAGCGGTGCTGGGGGCGCTCGTGACGCGCGCGGAAGAGCATGCCGACAGCATCATGCCCGGCTTCACGCATTTGCAGACCGCGCAGCCGGTCACGCTGGGCCATCACCTGCTGGCCTATTTCGAAATGCTGATGCGCGACCGTTCGCGCTTTACCGATGCGCTGGCGCGGATGAACGAATGCCCGCTGGGCTCGGCTGCACTGGCGGGGACCGGCTTCGACCTCGACCGCGAGATGACCGCCGAGGCGCTCGACTTCGCGCAGCCCACGCGCAACAGCCTCGATGCCGTGTCGGACCGGGATTTCGCGCTCGATTACCTCATGGCCGCGAGCCAGTGCGCGCTCCACCTCAGCCGTCTGGCGGAGGAATTCATCATCTGGGCCAGCCAGCCCTTCGGCTTCGTCAAACTGCCCGATACGCTGTCGACCGGCAGCTCGATCATGCCGCAAAAGCGCAATCCCGATGCCGCCGAACTGGTGCGCGGGCATGCGGGCCGCGTGATCGGCTGCGCCACCGCGCTGATGGTGACGATGAAAGGCCTGCCGCTCGCCTATTCGAAGGACATGCAGGACGACAAGCCGCCGGTGTTCGAGGCCGCGGGCCTGATCGATCTGAGCCTTGCCGCGATGGCGGGCATGGTCGCCGATAGCGGGTTCGAGACCGCACGCATGCGCAAGGCCGCCGAAGCGGGCCACGCCACCGCGACCGATCTGGCCGACTGGCTGGTGCGGCAGGCGGATATCCCCTTCCGCGAGGCGCACCATATCACCGGCGCCGCGGTCAAGCTGGCGGACGAGCAGGGCGTGGCGCTCGACGGCTTGTCGATTGACGATCTGCAGAAAATCGACAGCCGTATCGATGCGCGCGTGTTCGATGCGCTGTCGGTCGATGCCTCGGTCGCCGCGCGTGCATCCTATGGCGGGACCGCGCCGGTTCGCGTAAGACAGCAGGTAGCCGCGGCGAAACAGCGTCTCGGCATGGAGGTTTGATGCGCAAACGGATCGCCCTTGCCGCTTTCGTGATGCTCGGCGCCTGCGGGCAGAAATCCGCGCTGCAGCCGGTCGAGGGGGCCGCCCTGCCGCCTGCGCCCTATGGCGCGGCGGTGCAGCCGACGGCGGACGAATTGCTCGCGGTCGAACCCACCGCGGCGCCCGACCGCAGCGTGGAACTGCGCACGCGTTCGGAAGAGCGCGAGGATGATCCCTTCGAGCTTCCGCCCGAGTAATTTCAACGCCGCAAGCAAGCCTTGCTCGACATGCAGCGGGGCTTTGGGCAGAGGCGGTGCCCATGGATCATTTTGAGCTGAGAGACGGCGTATTGCATGCCGAGGGCGTGCCACTGCCACACATTGCCGAAGAGGTCGGGACGCCGGTCTATATCTATTCGCGTGCCACGCTGGAACGGCATGCGCGCGTGTTCCGCGAGGCGCTGGGCGCGCTCAAGGACCCGCATATCGCCTTCGCAGTGAAATCCAATCCCAACCTCGCGGTGCTCAAGATACTCGCCAATGAAGGCTATGGCGCCGACGTGGTGTCGGGCGGCGAGCTGACCCGCGCGCTGGCCGCGGGGATGAAGCCCGAGGACATCGTCTTCTCGGGCGTGGGCAAGACCCATGCCGAGCTGCTGCAGGGGCTCGAGGTGGGCATCGGCCAGTTCAACATCGAGAGCGAGGAAGAGGGCTACGAGCTGGCTGCCATCGCCGCACGGCATGGCAAGCGCGCCGCCTGCGCGCTGCGCGTCAATCCCGATGTCGATGCGCGCACGCATGAGAAAATCTCGACCGGCAAGCGCGAGAACAAGTTCGGCGTACCGCTCGACCGGGCGGCGGAGATCTATGCCCGGCTGGCCGAAGAAGACGGCCTCGATATGCGCGGCGTGGCGGTGCATATCGGCAGCCAGCTGTCGACGCTCGAGCCGCTCGAGACCGCCTTCGGCAAGGTCGGGGCGCTGATCGCTGAATTGCGCGCGCGCGGCTGCACCGTCACCCATGCCGATCTCGGCGGCGGGCTGGGCGTACCCTACAAGGCGGGCGAGGAACTCCCCTCCCCGGCCGAATATGGCGCTATGGTCGCGCGCGTCACGAAGGATTGGGACGTGCGCCTGATGTTCGAGCCGGGCCGCGTGATCGCGGGCAATGCGGGCGTGCTGCTGACCCGCGTGATCCGCGCCAAGCGCAGCGGCAACGGCCCGCCCTTCGTGGTCGTCGATGCGGCGATGAACGACCTTGCGCGGCCCGCCATGTATGGCGCGTGGCATGATTTCGACGCGGTCGAACCCAGCGGCGAGCGCATGACCGCGCATATCGTCGGGCCAATCTGCGAAACGGGCGATACCTTTGCGATGGACCGCGATTGCGATGCGCTGGTGGCGGGCGATCTGGCGGTGTTCCGCACGGCCGGGGCCTATGGCGCAACCATGGCCTCGTCCTACAATTCGCGCGGCTTCGTGGCCGAAACGCTGGTCGATGGCGATCGCTATGCCGTGGTCGCCGACCGGATCGCCGCCAGCGCGATCATGGATGCCGAACGCGTGCCCGAATGGCTCGATTGATGCGGTACCGCGATGCATAGCCTGCCGCTGTTCCACCGGATCGCCGGGCGACGCGTCGTGGTGGTCGGCGATGGCGACATGGCCGGCGCCAAGGCGCGGCTGGTCGAACGCGCGGGCGGAATTCCCTGCGCCGAAACCGAAGCGCATCACGCCGCGCTCGCTTTCGTGGCGCTGGACAACCCCCGGGCGGCCGAGGCCGCGGCATTGCGGCTCAAGCGCGCGGGCCTGCTGGTCAATGTCGCCGACCGGCCCGAATTGTGCGATTTCACCCTGCCCAGCCTGCTCGACCGCGATCCGGTGCTGGTGGCGGTGAGCACGGGTGGTGCCTCCGCCGGACTGGCGAAGCATTTGCGGCTGCGGCTCGAAGCGATCCTGCCGCAATCGCTGGGCGCGCTGGCCAGCACGCTGAGCGCGGCGCGCGAGCGCATTCGCGGGCGGTATCCCGATGGCGACACCAGGCGGCGCGCGATCGACGCGGCGCTGCAGGAAGGCGGCGCGCTCGATCCCTTCGCACCCGGCAGCGCGGACGCAGTCGAGACATGGCTCGATGGCAAGACAGCCACAGAAGAGACACGCGTGCTCGACTTCACGCTCACCAGCGACGATCCCGAAGACCTGACCATCCGGCAGGCTCGCGCGCTGGGCCAGGCGGATACGGTGCTGCACGATCCCGCAATTGTCGAAGCGGTACTGGTCCGTGCGCGCGCCGATGCGGTGCGCCAGCCGCTTCCCGCAGAGCCACCCGCGAGCGGGCTGACAGTCCTGCTGCGGCGCGGCTAGACGACCGCGAGTTCGGTCGCGCCGACTGCCGCGAAATAACGCGCCAGCGCATCGGCAGTTCTGTCCGCCAGCGCGATATAGGCGCGGCGGCGGTCATGCGGATCGGATACGCGCACCAGCAGATCGGCATCGACCATCTGCCCGATCCAGCGCAGGGCGGTGGTCGCGGGAACGCCCGCGGCGATACATAACGAGGTGACGCAGACCTGCTGCCGCTCGGCCCGCGCGGCGGCGAGATCGAGCAGGATATCCCACGCCGGATCGGCAAACAGCTGAGCGTCCAGAAAGCGCACGCGCAACTGGCGCGCCTTGATCAGCTTGCGCAGCACCGCGGCCTCGGGAAGACGCGGGCGATCGCTCCCGTCTCGCGCGACTTCATAGTCCTCCCCTTCACCGCGCCACGCAGGTGCGGGCGATTCGAAGCGGAACGCGCCGCCGCCTTCGCGCTGGCCGGGGGACAATTGCTCGAGCCGTTCGGCGATCTGCCCAACCTGTTCGGTCAGGCGGAGCAGCATCAGCCGGTCTTCCTCGCCCATTTCGCGCAAGCGCAGATTGGGCACCCGCGCGAGCACGCGGCCGATGGCGATGATGCGTTCGGCGCGGCCCGGATCGACGAGGATCTGCGGTGCCGACATCGAGAAACAGCCGAACACGCTGTCGAGCGCGCCCATGGTGGTGGACACCACAAGCTGCGCGCCTGCCTTGCCCCCACGCATGTCCAGCCGCGACAGCAGTGCCAACGCATCCGCGCTCGCTTCCGCGCAATCGACCAGCACGAGATCGCCCAGCGCACCAAGCGGCCCCTGCGCATATTCCTCGAGACTGCAGCATTCGCGTATCCGGAACCCTGCCGCGGCGGCATCCTCGCGCATTTCGGCGCGGATATGCGCGCGGTCGGCGAGCACGGTCACCGCCAACTGGCACCCGGCGGCATCGCGCACCGGCTCATATTGGAAATCCGCCTCCATCGACTCGTCCTCCGTTTGCTCGAATACAGGAACAGGATGAGAACAAATGTGGATCACGTCAAGAAGGCGGGCAAAATTCCCGTTCGTGATTGAACCATTCCCCACCCTGCTGCGACTATCGGGTCATGGCAGCTATCGAAGCCTCATCGCCCGATGCCGGGCGGCTGTATGACGAATTGCTCGTCACGCTGGTGCAGTCGGGTGACCGGCGCGCGGGCGAACGGCTGGCGATCCGCTGGCAGCCGCGTCTGGCAAGAACCGCACGCCGGTTGCTGGGCGATGAAGAGGCGGCGCTGGTCGCGGTGCAGGAGGCGTGGCTGTCGATCCTGCGCAATATCGCAGGGCTGCGTGACCCGTCGCGGTTTGCCCCCTGGGCCTTTGGCATCCTGCGCCGGCGCTGCGCCGACCGGATCCGGCAGGCGCAGGCGGACCGCGCCCGCCGGGGCGAAAGCGAGGACGAGCCCGCGCTCCCCGCCGCGGCGGATGACGCGCTGGCCATTCGCCAGGCTTTTGCTGCGCTACCGGGGGAACAGCGGCTCGCCGCGCAATTGTTCTTCGTCGAGGGGCTGACCCTCGCCGAAATCGCCGAGGTGCAGGCGGTGCCGCCGGGTACCGTCAAGACGCGCCTCTTTCATGCCCGCCGCAAATTGAAAGCGGCCCTGTCCGGAGACGAAACATGACCGATATCGACACCCGTATCCGCGGCGCGCTTGACGCGGATGACGAGGCTTTCCTCGCCGCGCTCGATCCCGACCGCGGAATGTTCCAGCAGATCGGCGACAGCATGCGCGGCCCGCTCGGCGGCTGGGCCAAGCTCAGCTTTGCCATCGCGATCATGATCGGCGTGGCGCTCGCCTATTCCTTCTACCGCGCGCTGACTTTCGCCAGCATGGAGGAACTGGTCGGCTGGGGCCTCACCTGTATCGCGCTGCTGGTGATGCAGGGCTTCCTCAAGGAATGGATGTTCGCACGCATGAACATGCTGACGCTGCTGGCGGAAGTGAAGCGGCTCCAGCTGCAGGTCGCGCTGCTCGCTGACAAGCGCGGCTAGGGGCGGATCTCGATCGGCGTGCCGTCGGGGATCAGGCTCCACAACTCGGCGATCTCGGCATTCGACAGCGCGATGCAGCCATCGGTCCAGTCCCCCGGTATCCGCGTTTCATAGGGCAGGCCGTTGGGCTGGCCGTGGAGGAAGATCAGCCCGCCCGGCGACCGCCCGCGCGATCGCGCATAGGCGCGGTCCTGCGCATTGGGATAATCGATGTGCAGGCTGAGGTAATAGCTCGACTGCTCGTTGCCATAGGTGATCGTATAGCGCCCCTCGGGCGTGCGCTCGTCCCCCTGGAAGCGTTTGTGGCCCTGCGGCGCATCGCCATATTGCAGGCCCGAATAGGTGCGGATCGCCCGCCCGCCCTGATAGACCCACAGCTTGCGCTCGGACTTGTCGATCAGGACGAAATCGGCCCGCTCACCCGGCCGCGCCTGCTGCGCATGCGCTGTCGGTACCGGCAGCGCAGCGGCGCAAGACAGGGCGGCGAGGAAGACGGCGAGAATGCGCATGGTGCCGCCACCATAGCGCAGATTTCTCATCAATCCATAAACGGATCGCGCATCAGGATCGTATCGTCGCGCTCGGGACTGGTCGACACCAGCGCGACCGGCGTTTCGATCAGCTCCTGCACGCGCTGGATGTACTTCACGGCATTGGCGGGCAGGTCGGCATAGCTGCGCGCACCCGCGGTCGATTCGTGCCAGCCTTCCATGCTTTCGTAGATCGGTTCGACCGCGGCCTGGTCGGCGGCATGGCTGGGGAAATAGTCATAGACATTGTTCCGCAACCGGTAGCCGGTGCAGATCTTCACCTCGTCGAGCCCGTCGAGCACGTCGATCTTGGTCAGCGCGATCCCGGTCACGCCGCTGATGGCGCAGGTCTGGCGCACCAGCACGGCATCGAACCAGCCGACCCGGCGCTGACGCCCGGTGACGGTGCCGAATTCATGGCCGCGCTCGCCAATGCCCTTGCCCACCTCGTCGTCGAGCTCGGTCGGGAACGGGCCGCTGCCGACGCGGGTGGTGTAGGCCTTGACGATGCCGAGCACGAAGCCGGTGGCATTGGGCCCCAACCCGCTGCCTGCCGCGGCGGTGCCGCTGACCGTGTTCGAGCTGGTGACGAAGGGGTAGGTCCCGTGATCGATATCGAGCAGGACGCCCTGCGCGCCTTCGAACAGGATCTTGGCGCCCGCCTTGCGGACCTTCTTCAGCCGCTTCCACACCGGCTGCGCATATTTGAGCACGAAGGGCGCAATCTCGCGCAGTTCGGCGAGCAATTGCTCGCGGTCGACCGGGTCCTGCTCGAACCCGGCGCGCAGCGCGTCGTGATGCGCGCACAGTCGGTCGAGCTGCGGTTCGAGATGATCCAGATGGGCCAGATCGCACACGCGGATTGCGCGGCGGCCGACCTTGTCCTCGTAGGCCGGACCGATACCGCGCCCGGTTGTGCCGATCTTGCCCGATCCGGCGGCCGCTTCGCGCAGCCCGTCGAGATCGCGGTGGATCGGCAGGATCAGCGAGCAATTGTCGGCCACCGCGAGGTTGTCGTCATTGATGGTGACGCCCTGCGCTTCGAGCTTCTCGATCTCGGCCTTGAGCGCCCACGGGTCGAGCACCACGCCATTGCCGATCACGCTGAGCGTGCCCGAAACGATACCGCTGGGCAGAAGCGAGAGCTTGTAGGTGGTGCCGTCGATGACCAGCGTGTGGCCCGCATTGTGGCCGCCCTGGAAGCGCACCACGGCATCGGCGCGGCTGGCCAGCCAGTCGACGATCTTGCCCTTGCCCTCATCGCCCCATTGGGCGCCGATCACGGTGACGTTGGCCATTCGATAGTTCTCGCAAATGTAAGGAAATCAAACGCCGCGGGCGTTAGGCTGATCTAAGGCACGGGGCAAGGCGCTTTGCCGGAAACATGGCGGCGCAAATCCGTTGGTACGGCAAAGGAGATCTTATGACCGATTATCCCACTCTCGCGCTCAATGACGGCCGCCAACTCCCGCAACTGGGCTTCGGCACCTACAAGATCGACGAGGGCGATGCACCCGAAGCGGTCAAGACCGCGCTCGATGTCGGCTACTGGCTGGTCGACACCGCGGCGATCTACCAGAACGAGCGCGGGGTCGGCAAAGGCGTCGGCGACTGGTCCGACATTTTCCTGCAGACCAAGATCTGGAACGAAAGTCAGGGCTTCGAGCGAACCAAGAAGGCCGCCGACAAATGCCTCGAACGGCTCGGCCGCGACCATGTCGACATGCTGCTGATCCACTGGCCCTGCCCCGAAAAGGACCTGTTCGTGGAGACGTGGAAAGCGTTCATCGAACTGCGCGGCGAAGGCAAGGCGAAGTCGATCGGCGTGTCGAACTTCCGCGAGCAGGACCTGCGCCGGATCATCGACGAAACCGGCGTGACGCCCGCGCTCAACCAGATCGAACTGCACCCCACCTTCCAGCAGCGCGAACTGCGCAAGCTGCACGAGGAACTCGGCATCGTCACGCAGTGCTGGTCGCCGCTGGGCCAGGGCGCGGGGATCGAGAACGAGACCATCGCCGCGATCGCCGAGGAAACCGGCCAGCCCGCCAGCGCCGTAATCCTGCGCTGGCACATGCAGCATCGCCTGTGCCCGATCCCCAAGGCATCGAGCCGCGACCACATCGAAGCCAATTTCGCTGCGCTCAAGTTTACCCTCACGGACGACCAGATGGCCCGCATCGACGCGCTCGACGATCCCGAAGGCCGGATCGGACCCGATCCGGGCGATTTCGAAGGCTGATCGCCGCTAGAGGATCGAACCCGACTTACTTGACTGTATTATATGGACATGACACCTCCTGCGGCGATTTCGGGAGAATGTCATGTCCATTTTTCTTGCCACCCTGCTCGCCGCGACGATGCCCTCGGCGCCGATGACGAGCGAGGCGAACGATCCGGTGTCCATCGTCGACCACGCGGCGCGCGATCGCGGCGATCTGAGCGAAGTGCTGGTGTTGGGCAGCGCGCATCTCAGTTCGCTTCCAGAGAATTTCGATACCGTCCGCTTCGACCCCCTGCTGGGACGCCTCGTGGACTGGCAGCCGGATGCAATCGCGATCGAGAACCTTGATGGACCGCAGTGCGATTTCCTGCGCGCTTATGTGCATTCCTATGCCGACACCGCGGAGAATTATTGCCCCGATCCCACACCGGCACGCGAGGCGCTGGGCATGAGTGCAGCGCAGGCGCACCGCGAGATCGGTGAACTGCTTGGCGAGGGGGCAACCGAGCGCTCGGCATCGCAGCGGCGGCGGCTGGCCGCGCTATTCCTGGCGATTGGCGATCCGAACTCGGCGCTGGTCCAATGGCTCCGCCTACCCGAAGCCGACCGAATTGCGGACCACGCGCTCACCACCGAGCTTGTCCAGACGCTAGCGAAACGGATGGCACGCCTGAACGAATCCAGCCTGATCGCCGCGAGGCTGGCCGCCCGGCTCGGCCATGAGCGGGTCTATCCGGTGGACGATCACACCGGCGACATCGCGGGGCATCCGATCGACGAAGAGACCTTCGGCACGCAGATGCGCCAGATCTGGGACAATCCCGCCAGTGCCGAGCGGCTGGCGGCCTATCAGAAATGGCAGGAGCAGTTGGAAGGCGGCACGCTTTCGGTGCTCGAATGGTACCGCAGCCTTAATACTGAGGAACAGGCGCGGCTGGCGATGAAGAGCGATTTTGGCGCTGCGGCAGGGTCAACGCTGCCGGGCAATGCGGGGCGCAAATATCTCGCGTATTGGGAGACCCGCAATCTGCGCATGGTCGCGAATTTGCGCCAGGTGATCGGCGACGAGCGCCGCGTGCTCGCCATCGTCGGCGTCTCGCACAAGCCCTATTACGAACGCTACCTACGCATGACGAGCGATGTCAGGCTGGTCGATACAAGCGTGGTTCTGGAGATCGACTGATCGGCGGGGGTGCCTGCACGGCCAAGCCCTGCTAACGGGACGCGGTGATGTCCAAGCCCCCGATCCGCATCGCCGCGCTCTATCAGTTCGCGCGGTTCGAAGACCCGTCCGCGCTGCGTGCGCCCTTGCTCGCCGCGTGCGAAAGCAATGCGGTGCGCGGGACGCTGTTGCTGGCGAAAGAGGGCATCAACGGGACCATCGCCGGCAGCGGCGAGGGAATCGCCGCGGTGATCGCGCATATCCGCATGCTGCCCGGCTGCGGCGCGATCGAGGTGAAGGAATCGCGCGCCGCCACCATGCCCTTCAACCGCACCAAGGTCCGGCTGAAGAAAGAGATCGTGACCATGGGCCAGCCCGATCTCGATCCGCTGGCAGGCGTTGGCACCTATGTCGCGCCCGAGGACTGGAACGCGCTGATCTCCGACCCGGAAACGATCGTGATCGACACGCGCAACGATTACGAAGTGCAGATCGGCACCTTTGCAGGCGCGATCGACCCGCAAACCACCAGCTTCGGCGAATTTCCCGAATGGTTTCGCGCCAAGCGCGCCGAACTGGAAGCCGAGGGGCGCAAGCCCAGGATTGCCATGTTCTGCACCGGCGGGATTCGCTGCGAGAAATCGACCGCTTTCGCGCGCGCCGAGGGGGTGGACGAGGTCTATCACCTCAAGGGCGGCATCCTGAATTATCTCGAACACGTGCCCGAGCAGGACAGCCTGTGGCGCGGCGAATGCTTCGTTTTCGACGAACGGGTCAGCGTCGGCCACGGACTGGCGGCGGGCACCCACGGCCTGTGCCGCGCGTGTCGCAGGCCGCTGAGCGAAGCCGACATGGCGCATGCCCACTTCAGCGAAGGCGTGTCCTGCCCGCGTTGTCATGACGAGCGCAGCGACGAGCAGCGCGCGCGTTATGCCGAGCGCAACCGGCAGGCGCGGCTCGCACGCGAACGCGGCGAAGAACACATCGGGCGGCGCGGCGAAGCTGGGCGCGATGGCTGAACCGATCCTCTACAGCTTTCGCCGCTGTCCCTATGCGATGCGTGCACGCATGGCGCTGCGGATCGGCGGGGCATCCTACGAACACCGCGAGGTCGTCCTGCGCGACAAGCCGCCGGAAATGCTCGAGGTGTCGCCCAAGGGCACGGTGCCGGTGCTGGTCGCCGGACCGGGCGAGGTGATCGAGGAAAGCCGCGACATCATGCGCTGGGCGCTGGGGCGCAGCGACCCCGAAGGCTGGCTCGAGCGCGACGATCCGGAGTTGGTCGAAACCAATGACGGGCCGTTCAAACACCATCTCGACCGCTACAAATACGCTACCCGTTACGACGATGTCGATCCGGCGCAGCATCGCGCGGCGGCGCTGGAGATACTGCGCACGCTGGACGAGCGGCTTTCCCGGTCAGCCTATCTGCGGGGCGAGACGCGCGGCTTTGCCGATATCGCGATCTTTCCCTTCATCCGCCAGTTCGCCAATGCGGATCGTGAATGGTTCGATAGTCAGGCGCTGCCGCACCTTCAGATCTGGCTCGCAGGCCTGATCGATTCCGACCTCTTCGCCGGGATCATGGCCAAGCACCCGCAATGGGTGGCGGCCTAGAGCGGTTTGGGCTCGGTCCCGTCGAGCACATGCGAGCAGCCGAGCGCGCGCGCATCATCGCTGTCCGACACCGCTGCCACGGTCCGCCAGCCGATCGCCCGCAGGCGTGCGCCGACATCGCGGTCGTGGCCCAGCGGCAGGAACAGGATCTCGCGCTCATCGGCCTCGGGTCCGCCCAAGGCATCGAGCAGCGGATCCATATAGAGCGAGAACCCGGTCGCGGGTTCGTCGCTGCCCTTGATCGTATAGGTCCCCCCACGGCCCAGCGCGCCGCGCGCGCCCTCGCCATAGAGCGTGAAGCCGAACCAGCTCTGGTATTCGAACCCGTGCCGCTCGGTCGGGTCGAGCGTGACCCGCGCACGGTCGCCGATGGTCGCGGCAATTTCGCGCAAGCCGGTGATCCGGCTGCCCAGCGCGCCGTCCACATCGATCTTCGCCAGCGTGTCGATCGCCTGATCGAACGGGCCGGTGGCATACAGCAGCGGGAGGTAGGCCTCACCGCCTGCGTCGCGCAGACCGCCGGCGTCCTTTGTATCGAGCTCGCGGCGAACCGCGGCGCGGCGTTCGGGATCGAGCGGCAGCGTGTCTTCGGCCAGCGTATCGACCAGGTCGGGCAGCGTGAAATCGACCGAGATACTGGCCACCCCCGCCGCCTTGAGCGCCGCGATCGCGACCGAGACCATTTCGCTGGCAGCGGCAACACTGTCGGTGCCGATCAGTTCGGCCCCCACTTGCAGTCGCTGGCGCGCCGGGTCGAGCTGGTCCGCACTCAGCAGCGCGATATCGCCGGCATAGCATAGACGCAGCGGACGCGGTGCAGCGGCCATGCCGGTGGCGGCAATGCGCCCGACCTGAACGGTCATGTCGCTGCGTAGCGCCAGCGTGCGCAGGCTTTCGGGGTCTGTGAAGCGCACCATGCGGCGCGTCGCGACGCCATCCATCCGGCCTGCCAGCGAGTGTTCGAATTCGACCAGCGGCGGACGCACGCGATCGTAGCCATGGCTGTCCATCGCATCGAGCATCGCGCGCTTGGCAGTGGTGATCGCGCGCGCGCGCGCCGGCAGCGCGTCTTCGAGGCCGATGGGCAGGAGGTCGTCTTGATTGGTCATCGCGCCGCGCCCCCTGCCCTATCGTTTGTCAGAATGCCAGTGGCATCACGACCTTGACGCCTTCGAGCGCGCAGGCCTGCTCGACCACCTCGGGCGGGATCGGCGCGTCGACGCTGAGCAGCACGGTGGCCTCGCCCCCGGCCTGGCGGCGACCGAGGTGGAAGGTGCCGATATTGATACCCGCCTGCCCGAGCAACGAACCGATCCGGCCGATGAAACCGGGTGCGTCTTCGTTGACGATATAGAGCATGTGGCCTTCGAGTTCGGCCTCGATTCTGCACGCCGAACAGCTCGACCAGCCGCGGGGCATCGGCCCCGAACAGCGTACCCGCCACCGACCGGTCGCCCTGGTCGGTGCCCACCGTCACGCGGATCAGCGTGTTGTAGACGCCTTCCTTCTCGTGCCGGATCGAACGGATGTCGAGCCCGCGCTCCTTCGCCAGATAGGGCGCGTTGACCATGTTCACCGTGTCCGAATACTGGCGCATCAGCCCGGCCAGCACCGCGCCTTCGATCGGCTTGCCCGACAGTTCGGCTGCCGCGCCTTCGCGCTCGATCGAGATCTTGGTCAGATTGCCATGCGCCAGCTGGCCCACGAGGCTGCCGAGGTCTTCGGCCAGACCCATATAGGGGCGCAGCTTGGGCGCTTCCTCGGCGCTGAGGCTGGGCATGTTGAGCGCATTGGTGACGCCGCCGCTGACGAGATAATCCGCCATCTGTTCGGCCACCTGCAGCGCGACATTGACCTGCGCTTCGGTGGTGCTGGCACCGAGGTGCGGCGTGCACACGAAGTTGGGCTTGCCGAACAGCGGGCTGTCCTTGGCAGGCTCGCTCTGGAACACGTCGAGCGCGGCCCCGGCAACCTGCCCGCTGTCGAGTGCGTCGGCCAGCGCCGCCTCGTCGATCAGGCCGCCGCGCGCGCAATTGACGATCCGCACGCCCTGCTTGGCCTTGGCGAGGTTTGCCGCCGACAGGATATTGCGCGTCTCGTCGGTCAGCGGCGTGTGCAGCGTGATGAAATCGGCCTTGGCCAGCAGCGTGTCGAGATCGGCTTTCTCGACCCCGATTTCGACCGCGCGTTCCTCGGTCAGGAAGGGATCGTAGGCGACGACCTTCATGCGCAGGCCCAGCGCGCGGCTGGCGACGATGCTGCCGATATTGCCCGCGCCAATCAGGCCCAGCGTCTTGCCCGTCACTTCGACGCCCATGAAGTCGTTCTTGGGCCATTCGCCCGCCTGCGTGCGGACATTGGCGGCGGGGATCTGCCGTGCCAGTGCGAACATCATCGCAATGGCGTGTTCGGCCGTGGTGATCGAATTGCCGAACGGCGTGTTCATCACCACCACACCCTTGCCGCTGGCGTAGGGGATATCGACATTGTCGACGCCGATGCCCGCACGGCCGATCACCTTGAGGTTTTCGGCAGCGTCGAGGATTTCGGACGTGACCTTGGTCGCGCTGCGGATGGCAAGGCCATCGTACTGGCCGATCACCGCCTTGAGTTCGTCGGGCGTCATGCCCGGCTTCACGTCGACGTCGCAACCGCGCTCTTCGAAAATGCGGGCGGCGTTCGGGTCCATCTTGTCCGAAATAAGGACTTTGGGTTTGTTCATGATTTTTCTCTCGTCATCCCAGCGAAAGCTGGGATCGCTTTCGATTTGGTCGGAGCGAGCGGATAGCGGTCCCAGCTTTCGCTGGGACGACGCCAATTATGCCGCTTTCACCTGCTCGTAGGCCCACTCGATCCACGGCAGCAGGCGTTTCAGATCTTCCTGCTCGACCGTGCCGCCGCACCAGATGCGCAAGGACGGCGGGGCGTCGCGATAGCCGTTGAAGTCGTAACCGACGTCGCGATCTTCGAGCAGCTTGACGATCTTCTTCGGCACCGCTGCCTTCTCGTCGTCGGGCAGGCTGTCATACCACTCGCCCTGGAAGACAAAGCACACGCCGGTGTTGGTGCGCTTGGCCGGATCGGCGACCATGTTGCGCAGCCAGGGGGTTGCCTCGATCCAGTCGAGCACGATCCTGGCATTGGCATCCGCGCGTTCGAACATCGCCTTGCGCCCGCCCATCGCCTGCGCCCATTCGAGCGCGTCGATATAGTCCTCGGTCGCCAGCAGCGAGGGCGTGTTGATCGTCGCGCCCTCGAAAATGCCGGTGTTGATCTTCCCGCCCTTCTTGAGGCGGAAGAGCTTGGGCAGCGGCCATTCGGGATCGTATTCCTCGATCCGCTGCACCGCCTTGGGGCTGAGGATGAGCATGCCGTGCTGCGCTTCGCTGCCCATCACCTTCTGCCAGCTGTAGGTCGTGGCATCGAGCTTGGACCAGTCCATCTCCATCGCGAAAACAGCACTGGTGGCATCGTTGATCGTCACGCCTTCGCGGCCCGGCGCCAGCCAGTCGGTGTTCGGAATCTTGGCGCCCGAAGTGGTGCCGTTCCAGGTGAAGACGACGTCGTTGTCCTGCGGGATGCTCGCGAGGTCTGGAATTTCACCGTAATCGGCATCCATCACCGTCAGTTGCGGCAGCTTGAGCTGCTTGACCGCGTCCTGGATCCAGACATTACCAAAGCTTTCCCATGCCGCGACGGTCGCCGGGCGATCGGGGCGCAGCATGGTCCACATCGCGCATTCGAGCGCGCCGGTGTCCGATGCGGGCATGATGCCGACGAGGTAATCCTCGGGCACGCCGAGCATTTCCTTCGACAAGTCGATGGCATATTTCAGCCGCGACTTGCCGAGCGCGCTGCGATGCGAGCGGCCGAGCGATTCGGTTTTGAGATTGGCGGCTGACCAGCCCTTGTGCTTGGCGGTCGGTCCGGACGAAAAGAAAGGGCGCTCGGGTTTGAGCGTAGGTTCGGCAGTCATGTATTCTCTCCTTGCAGAGAGCTCGCGCGGCGTTGGGACCGCGTGGCCCGCCGCCCGCACTAATGTTGCGCCGCAGCAAGTCAATGCGAAATAGCTATGCATCGGTGAACCGCCTTTGCGACACGACCGGCGCCGTCGGGCGAAAGGCTGAGTTGGCGGCACGTTTTGCGCGCCTTTCCAGCATCGTAGGCCCGGCCCATGCTGCGGATGGACGGCATCGGACAACTTCCCTAAAGCCGCGCGCAATGGATGTGACCGATCTCCGCATCGCGCTTTTCAGCGGGAACTACAATTATACCCGCGACGGGGCCAATCAGGCGCTTAACCGGCTGGCGGACTATCTGCTGCGCCAGGGCGCGGCGCTGCGCGTCTATGCCCCGGTGGTGGCCGAACCCGACTTCCCGCCGACGGGCGATCTCGTCGATGTGCCCAATGCCCGCATGCCCGTGAAGGGCCGCGGCGAATACCGCCTGCCCCTGCGGATCGACGCCAAGGTGCGCGCGGACCTGGCGGAATTCGCGCCCAATATGCTGCATCTGTCCTCCCCCGATCCGGTGGCACATGGCGCGCTCAAATGGGCGCGCGAGCGCGATTTGCCGGTGCTGGCATCGGTCCACACGCGGTTCGAGACCTATCCGCGCTATTACGGGCTCGGCTTCCTCGAACCGGTGGTCGAGGGGATCCTGCGCCGCTTCTATCGCCGCTGCGATGCGCTGGTCGCGCCGTCGCAAAGCCAGATCGCCGAACTGAAGGCGCAGGAGATGCATGACGACATCTCGATCTGGTCACGCGGCGTGGACCGGACGGTCTTCGACCCATCGAAGCGCGATCTCGAATGGCGCCGCACGCACGGCCTTGCCGATGACGATGTGGCGATCGTCTTCCTCGGCCGGCTGGTGATGGAGAAGGGCCTCGACGTCTTTGCCGAGACCATCGTGCAATTGCGCAAGCGGCAGGTGCCGCACAAGGTGCTGGTCATCGGTGACGGCCCGGCGCGCGGCTGGTTCGAAAAGGCGCTGCCGGGCGGCATTTTCGCCGGGTTCAAGACCGGCAAGGAGCTTGGCCGGGCGCTCGCCAGCGGCGACATCTTCTTCAACCCGTCGATCACCGAAACCTTCGGCAATGTCACGCTGGAGGCGATGGCCTGCGGGCTGCCCGTGGTAGCTGCAGGTGCGACCGGCGCCGCGAGCCTGGTCCAAGAAGGCGAGACCGGGCGGCTCGTTGCGCCGGGCCGGCCCGAAGTGTTCGCCCCCGCCTGCGCCGAAGCGCTCGCGCCCTATTGCACGGACGATGCGCTGCGGCTCGCCCACGGCGCCAATGGCGAGCGGGCGGCGCGCGCCTATTCCTGGGATGTGATCAACCAGGCCGTGGTCGATACCTATCTGCGACTGCTCGAAGCGCGCAGGGCTGCGGGCTAGGCCCTCAGCGCAGCACGCCAGCCGCGCCCATCCAGCGCGAATACCAGACCGAAAACAGCGTCGAGATCCAGATCGCCGCCATCAGCCCGGGGTTCTGGAGGCTGTCGGGGATTTGGGACACCACCAGTTCGAAATAGGTGGTGGCGATCAGCCCGATGGTCGCCACGACGAAGGCGGCCAAGGCCAATTTCCGGCGCAGCAGCAACAGGACCGAGCCGGTGAAGGCGCCCCATACTCCCAGCGCCCATGCCGCATCGGCCCAGGCGGGGAAGCCGTCGAAATAGGCGATCTGGTCGGGGGTCATGCCCAAATCGGCCAGACTTCCCGTTTGCGTCATCGTATAGCTGTAACAGCCAATCGCATTGAACAGCAGCGTCGCGATGCCGACGACCCACAAATGCCACGGCGTTTTGATTGCCTGTTCCATCGAACTCTCTCCCCAAATGAGACCCGCGAGCGAAGCCTAACGCTTCTCCCGCGGATCGCCAAATGGGTCGGGGTCAGAGCCGTTCGATCTTCTTCGCAAGATCGTCGACCAGATCGACGATTTCCTGCACCGTCTCCTCATCGAGCTTGCCCGAGCGGGCACGGTTCTTGAGCACATTGGCGAGGTTGCCGACCGCGCGGAACATTTCCGGCGTGGCATAGGCGCGGCGATGCTCGCCATGGCCCGACAGACGTTCGAACAGCGCCGCGACCTCATCGGCGCGCTCGTCCAGTTCGGTCCGGCCGGCGGCGGTGGCTTCATAGGCCTTGCGGGTCTCGTCGCCCGCGGCCTGCGCGATCGCGCCTTCATCCTCGAGCAGCGCGAGCGTGGGATAGATCGTCCCGGGGCTCGGCGCATAGGACCCTTCGGTCAGTTCCTCGATCGCCTTGATCAATTCGTAGCCATGGCGCGGCTCGTCGGCGAGCAGCTTGAGCAGGACGAGCCGCAGCTCACCCGAACCGAACATGCGGCGGCGGCGGCGGCCACCCCGCGCGCGGGCCGAAATCGAACGTCCAGCCGGGGCCGCCAAACTTGGCCGAAGCGCCAAAGCCATCGCGGCAATCCGCCTCGTTCATCATCGCCGCCACGAAGGGCCAACCGCCCATTCGGCGCATCCTGCGCCATTTGTCTGCCTTGTGCATTGTCATATCCTCGTATGATCTTCGATAGCTCTAAGATATATCTTAAAGCCGAGTCTGCAAGAGGGCACTGCAAATCCTCGGCGAACACCCTATGTCAGCCGACCAATGGCCGACCTGTTTCCCGACGACCTGCCCCAGGCAGCTGCACCCGACACCCTGCGCGAGGATGCGCCGCTGGCCGACCGGCTGCGTCCCGCAAGCCTCGACGAGGTGATCGGGCAGGACCATCTGACCGGGCCCGAAGGCGCGATCGGGCGGATGGTCGCGGCTGGCCGCCTGTCGAGCATGATCCTGTGGGGACCGCCCGGCACCGGCAAGACCACCATCGCACGGCTGCTCGCCGACAGCGTGGGGATGCGCTTCGAAAGCGTCAGCGCGGTGTTCAGCGGCGTGGTGGACCTCAAGAAGGCCTTTGCCGCTGCCGACAAGGCCGCGCAGGCGGGGCAGCGCACGCTGCTGTTCGTGGACGAGATCCACCGTTTCAACCGTGCACAGCAGGATGGCTTCCTGCCCTTTGTCGAACGCGGCACGGTGACGCTGGTGGGCGCAACGACCGAAAACCCCAGCTTTGCGCTCAATGCGGCATTGCTCAGCCGCGCGCAGGTGCTGATCCTCCAGCGGCTCGACCACGAGGCGCTGGGCCAGTTGCTCGACCGCGGCGAGACGCTCGAGGGGCCCCTCCCCCTCACGCCCGAAGCGCGCGATGCGCTGGTCGCCAGCGCCGATGGCGATGGGCGGTTCCTGCTCAACCAGGCCGAAACGCTCTACAATGCGCAGATCGCCGATCCGCTCGACCCGGCGGCGCTGGGCCGTTTCCTCCAGCGGCGCGTCGCGGTCTACGATAAGGACCGCGAGGGGCATTACAACCTCATCTCCGCGCTGCACAAGGCGGTGCGCGGGAGCGACGTCCAGGCGAGCCTCTATTACTTCGCCCGCATGCTCACCGCGGGCGAGGAACCGCGCTTTCTCGCGCGGCGGCTGATCCGCATGGCGGTCGAGGACATCGGCATGGCGGACCCGCAGGCGCTGGTGCAATGCATGGCTGCGAAGGACGCGTTCGAATTCCTCGGTTCGCCCGAAGGCGAACTCGCGCTAGTGCAGGCCTGCATCTACCTCGCCACCGCGCCCAAATCGAACGCCGCCTACAAGGCGCAGAAAGCCTCCTTCAAATCGGCGAGAGAAACCGGCAGCCTGATGCCGCCGCAGAACATCCTCAACGCGCCGACCAAGCTGATGAAGGACATCGGCTACGGGTCGGGCTACAGCTATGATCACAACGCGGAAGAGGGCTTCTCGGGCGACGATTACTGGCCCGAGGAGATGGAGCCGCAGAGCTATTACCAGCCGGTCGAACGCGGGTTCGAACGCGAGGTAAAGAAGCGGCTCGACTATTGGGACAAGCTGCGGCGCGAGCGTGGGCAGGTTTAACCATTTCCTCGCAATCGACTGGTCCGGCGCCAAGGGGCCGGTCCAGAAAGGCATAGCGCTGGCGCTGGCCGATGCGGCTGGCGGCCCGCCCGTGCTGGTCGAGCGGGGCCGCGGCTGGTCGCGCGCCGATGTGCTCGCGCTGCTGCGCGAGGACCTGCCCGACGATACGCTCGTCGGAATGGACCTCGGCATTGCGCTGCCCTTCGCCGATTGCGGGGCCTATTTTCCCAAGCGCAACGTGCTGCTGCCCGATGCCCCGTCCCTGTGGGCGCTGATCGACGATATCTGCGCTGGCGATCCCAATCTGGGCGCGCAAAGCTTTGTGGATCATCCCGAGTTCGCGCCCTATTTTCGCAACGGCAGCGATACGGGCGCGCATTTCGGCTGCGATGGCGCCGCGCATGGACGCGGACGTTTCCGGGTCACCGAACGCGCGCAGGCGGAGATGGGCTGCAAACCCTATTCAAACTTCAACCTCGTCGGCGCGGCACAGGTGGGCAAGTCGAGCCTGACGGGGATGCGGGTGCTGCACCAGCTCCGCGGGCGATTGCCGGTGTGGCCGATCGACCCGCTGCCAGAACGCGGCTCGGCACTGGTCGAAATCTACACCAGCCTCGCCGCGCTGGAAGGCGGGAGAGGCGCTTCGAAAGCCAAGATGCGCAGCCATGAGGAACTCGACGCGGCGCTGGCCCATCTGGACAGCCCGGGAGTGGGCGGCCACGGGCCGATCGACGACCATTCATCCGATGCCCTGCTCACCGCAGCGTGGCTGCGTCACGTCTCACACGATCACAATCGCTGGTCGCCCGCAGGTCTGACCCGGGGGATCGCGCAAACCGAAGGCTGGACCTTCGGCGCGCTCTAGATTTCGGGCAATTGCCCGCTGAAGACCGACCAGCCGGTCCTCCGCGCAATTTCTGCCAGCGCCTTGGCGCCGAGCAGGCTCGTCCCCGCGCGATTGAGCCCGGGCGACCAGACCGCGATTGCAGCACGGCCCGGAACGCTGGCGAGGATTCCCCCGCCCACGCCCGATTTCCCCGGGAAGCCGACTTCGAAGGCGAACTGGCCCGAATTGTCATAGTGACCGCATAGCAGCATCAGCGCATTGATGCGCCGTGCGCGGCTGGCGGAGCACATTTTCTGCCCCGTCACCGGGTCGGTGCCGTCGAACGCCAGGAACAGCGCACTTTCGGCGAGCTGCCGACAGCTCATCGATAGCGCGCATTGGCGGAAATAGACCGACAGCACCTCTTCCACCGGGTTCAGCAGCCTCCCGAAATCGGCGAGGAACCATGCCAGCGCGCGGTTGCGTTCGCCCGCCTCGCTTTCGCTGCGCGCGACATCCTGATCGAAATCGATCTGTGGGTTGCGGCCCATCCGCCGCAGGCGATCGATCAGGTCGCGCACCGCCTCGTCCACCCCGCGCCGGCCGATGAAACGGTCGGTGGTGACGATGGCGCCCGAATTGATGAAGGGATTGCGGGGAATGCCCTTCTCCTTCTCGAGCTGCACGATCGAGTTGAAGGCATCGCCCGACGGTTCGCGGCCCACCGCGTCCCACAGCGCCGATCCCTCGCGCTCGAGCGCTAGCGCCAGTGCAAACACCTTGGAGATCGACTGGATCGAGAACTTCTCGTCCGCATCGCCGGCGCTGGCGACCTGGCCGTCATCGGTCGCCAGCGCGATCCCGAACTTGCATGGATCGACCGCCGCGAGGGCGGGAATGTAACGCGCGGGCGTGCCCCCCCGCGCTCATCCGCAAGGGCATTCCACGTATCGGTGACGATTGCCTGCAAATCCATGCGCGCCGCGATAGGCGGGGCCGGTGTACAGGGCAAATGGTGAAACCTGGTGGAGCCGAGCGGGATCGAACCGCTGACCTCGTCATTGCGAACGACGCGCTCTCCCAACTGAGCTACGGCCCCGTTCCAGGTTTGCGGCGCACCAACAAGCATGATGCGCGGCGCGCCACCTAGCGAAAGGCGGCGCGCCTGAAAAGCACCAATCTGCCTAGTTCGGCGAGCTGTCGTCCCCGTCCCCGCTGTTGGGGATCGGCTGGACGACGGGCACCGAGGCGCGCGTTTCGTCGACCGGCACGATCGGAATCTTCGCTCCGGTATCGGGGTCGATGACCTTGGTTTCCTGCAGCGGGGTCGCGCTCAGCGATGCGGGATCGGCACCCGGCTGCGGCGTCTGGAACGGACGTGCGTTCTGGACGGCGACATAGCCCGGCTGCGAATCTCCATAGCGATCGCCATAGCGGGCATCCCATGCGGAGGATTCGCGCTGGTACTGCTCATAGGCGACGAAGAACCGTTCGAACGGTCCTTCGAGAGCGGAGAAATTCGCCAGTGCGAAGCCGGCCGGATCGACTTTTTCGGAAGCCAGATATTGCTGCGAGATGCCCAGTGCGGTGCGGCAGAAGTCCGAGCGTGCGGGCGGCAGCGCGAAGTAGTTGTAGACCATCGTCATCTGGCTCTCGCGCGCCATGATGGCGGGCCGGCCCCGGCCGTATTCCTGCCGGTACTCGGCATCGATGCGGTCGTTCACCTGCTTGAGCGGGCGGGCGTGATCCTTGATGTACCTGCTATAGGCATCGAGGATCGGCTGGTATTGCGGGTCGAGGCAATTGAGCGCGGCGACGTTCCAGGCCGAGCGGAAGTGCCAGACCTTCTCGTCGTCCGAAATGCCGAGGTTGACCGTTTCGCGCAGCCCCAGCGAATTCACCGGCGGGATGGCCATGGCATAGGATGCCTGGCCCGGCGGCAGTGGGCGATACGGGACTGCTTCGACCGCCGGCGGCGGCGGTGGCGGGGGCGGCGGTGGCGGCGCGGCGCAGGCCCCCAAGACGGCGAACCCGGCAGCCGCGGCTGCCATGCGAATGGTGATGTTTGAACCGCGACTCATAGCGCGTGGCACTCCTCGATAAATCTGGCATTCATCCTGCGCTGCCGTCCCTTGACGGAGGATGAAGACACGCGTCCTAGCCCTCGCCGGATGCAAAGAAAATGCCCGAGGCGCTGGTTACGCCCCGGGCACGTTCAAACGATTCCTGTGTGCGACGAGTGGTTTACTCGCGGCTGCCCATGAAGCGCAGCAGGAACAGGAACATGTTGATGAAGTCGAGATAGAGGCTCAGCGCGCCCATGATCACGGCCTTGCCGGCAAATTCCGTCCCGCGCAGGTAATCATACTCGCGCTTGAGCCGCTGCGTATCGTAGGCGGTGAGGCCGGCGAAGATCAGCACGCCGATAAAGCTGACGGCCAGCGCCAGCGTGCTCGACTGCAGGAACATGTTGATGACCATTGCGATCAGCAGCCCAATGACGCCCATCACCAGGAAGGTACCCATGCCCGACAGGTCCTTCTTCGTGGTGTAGCCGAACAGGCTGAGACCGGCGAAGGCACCCGCAGTGGCGAAGAACGTCGCAGCGATGCTTTCACCCGTATAGCGGAGGAAGATCGTCGAGAGCGACAGCCCCATGACGGTGGCGAAAGCCCAGAACATCAGCTGCAGCGTCGCCTGGCTGAACTTGTTCACGCCGAAGCTCATCGCGAAAACGAAGGCGAGCGGCGCGAGCGCGACGATCCACATCAGCGGACCGCTGGCGAAAGTCAGCGCAAGACCACTGCGGGCAGTCAGCAGCGCGACCAGGCCGGTCAGCAACACGCCCGAAGCCATGTAGTTGTAAATCTTGAGCATGTGGGCGCGCAGGCCCGCATCAAAGGTTTCCTGCCTGGCAACGGCGTCGCCAACGCGCGGCACCGAGCCGAAGCCCTGCCTCTGGTCGGTGTCGTTCCAATTGGCCATGTCTATGCAACTCCTTTTGGCGGCGCGGTCATACGCGCCGCTCGTGAGGGGAATATCGGCACTTTACCGCTCGATTTCAAGCGAAACCGGAATTTGTAAGGCTAACGCGATTTAACCGATCGGGAGGGCGGCTCAGGCCTCGCCGACGGCGTCCACCATCGCCGCCTCGAGCGCCTCGCTCGGTGTGCGCCCGCCCCACAGCACGAACTGGAACGCTGGGTAGAAGCGATCGCATTCGTCGACAGCGATTTCGACCAGCGCCTGCGCCTGGCCCAGGCTGAGCATCCCGTCGTCGCCCAGTATGGTGGCATTGCGATAGAGCAGGACGCCGCCATTCGACCAGATCTCGAAATGGCCGAGCCACATCTGTTCGTTGATCATGCTGACGAGCTCATACGCGGGGGTCAGCTTGTCCTTGGCAATACGGATATCGGGCAGGCACAGGATCTGCAGCACCATATCTTCCGGACGCCAGATGCCGCGCAACTGGTACTTGGTCCAGCTTCCCTGGATCTCGCCGCTCATTTCTGTCGCGGTCGATTCGCATGGCCAGCCACGCGCTTCGAACAGGGCTACCAGCAGGTCGAGCGGCGCCGCGTCCTCCTCGACCTCGTAGCGATCTTCTGATGGTCTCATCGGAGCTGTTCCATGCGCGTCATGACTTGCTGGATGCAGAAACGCGGGGCCGCTTGGCAATGGATGCACGCCTCGACGCTGGGGAGAACCGTTAAGGGTTGTGCAAAGCTTGTGAACAAAACCGCCGCGCGCGTTAACCTTTGCGCGGGTCTACAGCTTTTCGATCACCTCGCCCTCGGCGCTGGTGAAGGTGAAACAGTCGACGCCCAATTCCTTGAGTTCCTTGACCATTTCGCGCGCCTTCGCGGCGCTGTCATAGGGGCCGGACAGCAGGCGATTGGCCTCGACCCAGGGGGTGACGAACGGCCCCTTGCCGTCGAGCTTGCCCTCCGCCTTGCGCGAAATCCGGCGCCAGTCGAACTTGAGCGCCGAAACGTCCTTGCCGGTCGCGACCTGCACCCAGTGCCGGGCCGGATGGGCGGGCGGCGGCGGCGGCTTGGGTTCTTCGCGTTCGCGCGGGATGGCGAGGCGCGTGATATCCACCGCGCCGCTGGCCGAAGGCGTCGGCGTGCCGGGCGCAAGCGTGAAACCATCGAAGGCATCGGCGACCGATGCGGGCTGCGGCTCGGGCTCCGGTTGGATGGGCGCGGGCGGCGGCGGTGGCGCGGGCGATGGCAGGACTGTCGTACCCATCGGAACCGATGGCGGTGGGTCTGCGCGCGCTATGACCACCGGGGCAGTGTCCGGCTGCGGCGCGGGTTCTGGTTCGGTAAGCGTTGTCGTCAGCGAAGGCGCAGGGCTCGGCGCGGGGACCGCTGACGCGGCCGGAGGAGACGAGGGCACATCATCTGGCGCTGGTGCTGGAGCCGCAACCGATGCGCCGGCGCTCGCTCCTGCGCTCGTAGCCTTGCTGCCCGTCAGATCGGGACGACGCCGGGTCTGGCGAGAGCGCGGATCGGCGGCGGCGGGCGAAGGCGTGGAGGCCTGCCGCACTGGCGGCGGTCCGGCACGGGCGATCTGCACCGCATCGCCCGCATAACCGGCAATCCCGGCATCGTCCGTGCCGATGCTGGCGGTGCGCGGGAAGACGCCCAGATTGCCCGCTGCCGCCTGCTGCGCCTTGGTCAGCCGCGGCATATATTCGAAATAGGCCGCCATGCGTCCGCCGATCCCTGCGGGCAGCATGGTGTTGGCGATGTCCTTCGCCTCGCGCGCGTCACCCAGGATCGCCAAGCCGAAAGCGCGGGTACGGAAGGCGGCGACATCGCGCTGTTGCAGCAAGGGAAGCAAGGCGCCTTCGAAGCCCTCCCGATCGCCCGAAATTGCCAGGCTCAGGGCCAGGCGGCGGGTCGCTTCGGGACCGGCCCCACTGGCCAGCGCGAGCCGGTACAATTGCTGCGCGCTGGCGGAATCGCCGACGAGGTCGAAGGCCAGCCCGCGATCCTCGGCCATCCGCGCATTGGCGACACCCGCCTGCTCGGCCTCGGCGAACAGGCGCAGCGCCTCGACCGGACGGCGCGAGCGGGTGTAGGCCTTGGCCAGCCCCACCTTGCTGCGCGAATTGCCCGGCGACAGCTCGTTGGCGCGGCCGAAAAAGCCGATTGCCGCGTCGATGTCACCCAGTTCCAGCGCTGCTTCACCCGCATCGAGCAGTGCCGTGACATCGAGCGAATTGCGCGCCAGCCGCGACAGCGCGTCACCCAGCCTGCGCTCGCCTTCGGCGGGTAAGGGCTGCACGATCTCGCGCTGGGCCGAGACACGCTCGGCCTGCGCTGCCAGAGCCAGCAACGCCACGGCAGCAGCAAGTCGCCCGGTCGAAATCATGTCCTGTCCCTCGCCGCGCGGGCGTTAACCCGCGCTGACGCGGCCCTATCTACTGGTTGTTCTGGCGTCCGAGGAAGCGCGGGATGTTGAGGCCGCCACTGCTGCCGCCATCATCGTCTTCGTCTTCGTCATCCGCGCCTTCGGGATTGCTGGCCCCGCGCGAGAGATTGGCCATCCGTTCGAACAGCGTATTCCCCGGCAGCGAGCCAGAGCCCGCCCCGCCGCTGGAACCCGAACCGCTGCGCGCCGGCTGTTCGTCGCCAGCGCCTTCGCCCGGGAACAGCGGTTGCTTGCGCCCCGGCTTGGTCGCGAGCGGGCTTCCCGTGTCGCGCTGGTCGTCGCCGAGTTCGAATTCGTCCTGCGATCCGCCTTCGGTTTCGCGCATTTCGCCCGACAGGTCGAGCGGGGGGCGGTCTTCGTTCCAACCGTCCTTCGCCGGCGTGCTGCCGAATTCGCGGTCATCGGCAGGCGCGGGTACGCCCTCGTCATCGTCGCCTTCGAAGCGTTCGGTATGTTCGTTGCGCAGGCCGGCGAGCGGATCGACGATGCCGTCGACATCGTTATAGCCTTCCTCGTCATCCTCGTCGAACGATCCGGAAGTCGCCGGCGAGAGGCCGAAGCCCTGGCCGACATCCTCTTCCTCGGCTTCGTCGGTGAGATCGAACGCATCCGCCTCTGCCGCGATCGGCTCCGGTTCGGGAGCGGGCTGCGGCTGGTAGGACGGCTGTTCGGGCTCGGGATCGGCCGAGAGGCCTTCGTTGAGTTCGAACGGCTCTTCCTCGGCCACGTTGTCGCTCGGCAGGTCGAGCACCGGACGCCGCGGCGCGCTGCTTTCGCGCATCGAGAATGCCCGCGCGGGCGCTGCCGCGACCGAACCGTCGGGTTCGATCCCGGTGGCGACGACCGACACGCGGATCTTGCCGTCGAGGTCGGGATTGAAGGCCGAACCCCAGATGATGTTCGCATCTTCGTCGACCAGCTCGCGGATATGGTTCGCCGCTTCGTCGACTTCGAGCAGCTTCATGTCCTCGCCGCCGATGATCGAAATGATGACGCCCTTGGCGCCGGCCATCGACACGCCGTCGAGCAGCGGGTTGGCGATGGCGCGTTCGGCGGCTTCGAGTGCGCGGTTGTCGCCTTCGCCCTCGCCGGTGCCCATCATCGCCTTGCCCATCTCGCTCATCACCGAGCGGACGTCGGCAAAGTCGAGATTGATCAGGCCGGGCATGACCATCAAATCGGTGATCGAACGCACGCCCTGCTGGAGGACCTCGTCCGCCAGCATGAAGGCTTCCTTGAAGGTCGTTTCCGCCTTCGCGACCAGGAACAGGTTCTGGTTGGGGATGACGATCAGCGTGTCGACGTGCTTCTGCAGTTCGTCGATACCCGCTTCGGCTGCGCGCATGCGGCGCGTGCCTTCGAACAGGAACGGCTTGGTGACCACGCCGACGGTCAGCACGCCGCGCTTGCGCGCCGCTTCGGCAATAACGGGGGCCGCACCGGTGCCGGTGCCGCCGCCCATGCCCGCGGCAATGAACACCATGTTCACCCCGTCGAGCGAATCCTCGATTTCCTCGACCGTTTCCTCGGCCGCGGCCTTGCCCACTTCGGGGCGTGCGCCTGCGCCAAGTCCGCCGGTAATGTCGGGGCCGAGCTGGATGCGTTTTTCGGAGGGCGACGTACTCAGCGCCTGGGCATCAGTATTGGCGACGATGAAGTCGACGCCCTCGATCTCTGCCTGCATCATGTTGGCGATGGCGTTGCCGCCCGCACCACCGACACCGACGACCATGATCTTGGGACGAAGATCGTCGTCTGATGCCGGTCCGATATTGATACTCATCAAGAGTCCCCTGGGTATTCGAAAAGTCGCTTGCTGGCTTTATGTCACAACTTTGGCACAAAGCGAATCGCACGTCGAAGTCATGATTGCCTTATCCACAAGGCCTAAAGGCGTGTTTGCACGGCGGTTCAACCCTCAGAAATACTCGCGCAACGCGAGTAAGACACGGTTGATCAGACCCATGCCGCGATAACGCTTGGTGGGCTGGTAGCGCGGACCCACCGAACGGATGTCGACCGGGTCGTCGGACGCATACAGGCACAGGCCCGCAAGCGTGGCGAAACCGGGCGTGGCATGCGCCTCGGGCAGGCCCTGCAATACGGGCGGTTTGCCAATGCGGACCGGCCGGCCGAGCGCGCCCTGCATGAATTCGGCGATCCCGTGCAGTTCCGCCCCGCCGCCGGTGAGCACGACCTGCCCGCCCTGCGCACCGGAGAAGCCCATCGCCTTGAGCGCCTTGCCCACTTCGGCAGTGGTGATGCCCAGACGGTCGGTGACGATCGAAACGAGTTCTGCACGGGCGATGCGATTGTGCTCGTCCGCGCCGCGGGCCAGCCGTCCGCCGGGCTCTTCGCCGGGGCCGCTGACGGGGATCATCTCGCGGTGGTCGGTCGGCGTCGCGATGGCCGAGCCCGACACGCATTTGAGCCGTTCGGCCTGGCTGCGGCGAATGCCGAGCGAGGAGGCGATCGCGTCAGTAATGTCGTTCGACCCGATGGGGATCGATTTCAGCCCCAGCAGCATGCCTGCCGCATGGACCGAGACATTGGTCACCTGCGCGCCGATTTCGACCAGCGCGACACCCAGGTCGCGTTCCTCGGCAGTGAGACAGGCATAGGCCGCCGCCAAAGGGCTGGCGACCACGCCTTCGACATCGAGATGCGCGGTCTGCACCGCTTCGATCAGATTGCGGACGGGCGGACCTTCGGCCAACGTGACATGGACATCGACCCCCAGCGCCTCGGCATGGAGGCCCTTGGGATTGGCAACACCATGCGCCCCGTCGAGTGTGTAATGCGCCGGCTGTGCATGCAGCACCATGCGTCCGTCGGGGTGCAGGTGGTCGCGCGCGGCATAGAGCAGATGCTCGATGTCGTCTTCCTCGATCCGGCGCCCGCCGATGGCGATTTCGACACTGGAAATCTTGCTCGACAGCCCCGCTCCCGCGCAGCCAATCCACACGCTCTGGATCGAGGTGTTGGCATTCGCCTCGGCCTTTTCGATCGCGGTGCGTATGGCATGGCTGGCGGCGCGCATATCGGTGACATAGCCGCGCTTGATCCCGTCGCTGGCGCGGTGGCTCGAACCGAGCACGACCATCTCGCCGCCCTCGGCCTGGCCCATGATCATGGCCGAAACGCGGAACGACCCGATGTTCACGGCGCCGAAGACACGGGTGATGCGCGGCTGTTCGGAGGCCATTATTCGGCCTTCCCGTTGAGCGCCATCTGCTTGGGACACGGCCCGTCCGCGCAGCGCAGATAGGCGCGGTCGGGCACGCGCATGTCGATTGCGATGGGCTTGCCCCCGATGAGCCGGTGCATCCCGTCGAGCTGGGCGAATTTCACCAGCGCGGGCGCGCCCAGATCGCCTTCGGGCAGCGCGAGCAACTGGCCGGTCTTGAAGGTCAGGTTCCAGCGCCGGTTGCCGACCCATTCGGCAGACGCAATCTGCGGCTTGAGTGCAGGGGCGGCATCGAGCAGCCGCCCGAGTTCCTCGACCTGGCGCGCGGCCCCGGGCCCCTCGATCAGCAATTTGCCTTCTGCATTCTTGGAGCTGATCGGTTCGAGTTCGTTGCCCCGCGGGTCGATCAGCACTAGCCGGTCGGGCTTGCGCAACACCGCATGCGGCACGCGCTCGACGATATCGATCTTGAGCGTATCGGGTAGTTGGCGCGAGACGCGCGCATCGGCTACCCACGGCAGGTCGAGCAGGCGCGCGCGGACCGCATCGAGCTCGACCAGCGGCATCGGGCGATCCTGTTCGGCCAGCACCCGCTCATAGACCTGCTGTTCGTTCATCCGCTCGACGCCCGAGACGCGCACCCGGCTGACCTCGAACCCCGAGCGCGAGGCCGACTTGGCCAGTTCCGCCTTCGCCATTTCGGGCACGCCGGCATAGCTCGCGATCGTCCAGGCGATACCCAGCCCCGCCGCGATGATCACGAACAGGAAAAACCTGTGCCACTGCTCCTCGGTGAAGGGCAGCGCAGCCATGACGCGATCGAACAGCCCGCTCGTATGCTTGCGTGCGGCATGCGCCTTCTGGCTGCGATTGCGCGCCGCCGCAGACCGGCGCACGCCGGTGGGTGAGCGTTTGACCTTAGCCATCCTTGCCCCCGGAGCGGGCGGCGTGATCGCGCAGCGCCGCGGCCACGATCAGCTCGCACAGCGTGGCATATTCGATCCCGGCGTAACGGGCCTGTTCGGGCACGAGGCTGAGCGGGGTCATCCCCGGCTGGGTGTTGGTTTCGAGCACGAACAGCCCGTCCTCGCCCTGTTCCTCGTCCCAGCGGAAATCGGTCCGGCTGGTCCCGCGGCACCCGAGTACCTTATGTGCGGTCAGCGTATATTCGAGGCAGAGTTCGGCGATCCGCGGTGGGATGTCCGCCGGGCAGATGTGATCGGTCATGCCGTCGGTATATTTGGCGTCGAAATCGTAGAACCCGCTCTTGGGCTTGAGTTCGGTAACCGCCAGTGCGCGCGGCCCATCGGCGAAATCGACCACGGCCGCGGTCAGCTCGCGGCCCTTGATATAGGGTTCGGCAAGCAGTTCGGCGAAGTCCTGCCACGGCCCCTTGGCATCGGCTGCGATGGGATTGCCGTAATTGCCTTCGTCGGTGACGATGGCCACGCCGACCGAGCTGCCTTCGTTGACGGGTTTGAGAACGTAGGGGCGCGGCATCGGATCGCGCTGGTGCAGGTCCGCGCTCTTGACGATCCGCCCGCCGGGCATGGGGATGCCGCGCGGCACCAGTGCCTGCTTGGTCAGCTGCTTGTCGATCGCGACAACCGAGGTCGCGAGGCCCGAATGCGTATAGGGCACGCCCATCAGGTCGAGCATGCCCTGCACGGTGCCATCCTCGCCGGGCACGCCATGCAGCGCGTTGAACACGACATCGGGCGCGGCCTCGGCGATCCGCGCGGCGACGTGGCGGTCCATGTCGATCCGCGTCACGCGGTGCCCGCGCTCTTCCAGCGCCTTGGCAATGCCTTCGCCCGACATCAGCGACACCGGGCGCTCATTGGCCCAGCCGCCCATCAGGACGACGATATGGAGTTTGGGGAGATCGGTCATTGTCGGTCCTTAGGGTCGCCCCACACGCTGGATTTCCCATTCGAGTTCGACACCCGAATGTTCGTAAACGCGGCGTTTCACTTCTTCGCCCAGCCCTTCGATATCGGCGCTGGTGGCATTATCGACATTGAGCAGGAAATTGGTGTGCTTCTCGCTCACCTGCGCGCCGCCCATGCGCAGGCCGCGGCAACCTGCGGCATCGACCAGTTCCCACGCCTTCTTGCCCGGGGGGTTCTTGAAGGTCGATCCGCCGGTCTTGGTGCGCAAAGGTTGCGAGTTTTCACGCGCCTCGCCGATCGCATCCATCTTCGCACCGATTGCGGCGGGATCGCCCGGCTGGCCCTGAAAGCGCGCCGAAATCACCACCGCGCCATCGGGCAGCGCCGAATGGCGATAGGTATATTGCAGGTCCGCGACGGGCAGCGTGAGGCACTGGCCACCGGGCATGACCACCGTGCAATCGATAAGTACGTCACTGACTTCGCGGTCATAGGCGCCGCCGTTCATGCGCACGAAACCGCCGACCGTGCCGGGGATACCGCGCATGAATTCGAGCCCTGCCACGCCGGCATCGCGCGCCGCGCTGGCAACGAGGATGCCATGCGCACCCGCGCCGCAATCGACCACGCAGGTCGCTTCGTCGATTGCGACATCGGCAAAGGATTTGCCCAGCTTGACCACGACGCCGGGCACGCCGCCATCGCGAACGATCAGATTGGATCCAAGTCCCAGCGCCATCACCGGCAGATTGCCTTCGAGCCGCTGGAGAAATTCCTTGAGGTCTTCTGCGTCGGCGGGCTCGAACAGCCAGTCGGCCTTGCCCCCGGCCTTGAACCAGACGAGCTTGGCGAGCGGCGCATCGGGGGTCAGCTTGCCGCGCAGGCCCTGCGTGTCGATCGGCGCAGCCACACCGCCCTCGACTTCGCAATCGGGGGCCATGCCGCTGTCGCGGTTCCACACATCGCCCGGCTGGTCACCCGCGCTCATGCAGTACTCGCTTTCGCAATGCCATTGGCGAGGCCCGCCGCCCATTGCGTGATATCGCCCGCGCCGAGGCATACGACCAGATCGCCCGGTTGCAGATCGGCGGCCAGCTTTTCGGCGAGGTCTTCCTCGTCTGCGACCGTCTGCGCGGCGCGGTGGCCGCGCGCCTTGAGCCCGGCGACCAGCGCATCGGCATCGACCCCGTCGATGGGATCCTCGCCAGCGGCATAGACCGGCGTCACATAGACTTCGTCCGCCTCGTTGAAGCAGCTCTGGAAGTCTTCCATCAGATCGCGCAGCCGGGTGTAGCGATGCGGCTGGACGACCGCGACGACGCGGCCCTTGCCGGCGCTTTCGCGCGCGGCGGACAGCACCGCCCTGATTTCGACCGGGTGGTGACCGTAATCGTCGATGATCGTCGCCACGCCGTCGCCGCTGGGCACTTCGCCCACCCGCGTAAAGCGCCGCCGGACCCCGCCGAAAGCGGAGAAGCCGTTACAGATAACGTCGTCGGGGCAGCCCATCTCGATCGCCACCGCAATCGCCGCCAGCGCGTTCTGGACATTGTGGCGGCCCGGCATCGGCAGGCGCACGCCCTCGATCCGGCGATCTTCCTGCCCGCGGCGACGCACGATGACATCGAACACATTGCCGCCCGCATCGGGCTGGATGTTCACGCCGCAGATATCCGCCTGCAGGTTGAAGCCATAGGTCACGACATTGCGATCACGCACCTTGCCGATCACCGCCTGCACTTCGGGGTGATCGATGCACAGGATCGCCGCGCCGTAGAACGGGACGTTGTGAATGAACTCGACGAAGGCGTCCTTCACGCCGTCGAAATCGCCGTAATGGTCGAGATGCTCGGGATCGATATTGGTGACCACCGCGATGGTCCCGTCGAGCCGCAGGAAGCTGCCGTCGCTCTCGTCCGCCTCGACCACCATCCATTCTGAATCGCCCAGTCGCGCGTTCGAACCGTATTGTTCGATGATCCCGCCATTGATCACGGTGGGGTCGATATTGCCCGCATCGAGCAGCGCGGCGATCATGCTGGTGGTGGTGGTCTTGCCATGCGTGCCGGCCACGGCAACGGTGGATTTCAGCCGCATCAGTTCGGCCAGCATTTCCGCGCGGCGCACAACGGGAATGCGGTTTTCCAGCGCATAGGCGACTTCGGGATTGGTCCGCTTCACCGCGGTCGAGGTGACGACGACCGCCGCGCTTTCGACATTTTCGGGAGCGTGGCCGATCGCAACTTCGATCCCGCGCTGGCGCAGGCGTTCGACGGTCGCGCTGTCCTTCACGTCGGAACCCTGGACCGCATATCCGAGATTGTTCATCACTTCGGCAATACCGGACATGCCGATGCCGCCGATGCCAACGAAATGTACGGTGCCGATATCGGTAGGGACGCCCCTCATTCCGCAGCCTCCCGCACCGCACCCTGGCCGGCGGGCACACCCTGCGAGGACCCGCGCGCATTGTTGCCGCCGACGCGGATGACATCCATCAGCTCCGCTCCGCCGAAGCTCTCGACGAGATCGGCCAGGTCCTCGACCGCCTTGGGCCGTCCGCAATTCCACGCTGCATGCGCCGCCTTGGCGAGACCCTGCGGATTTTCCGCCAGCACCTTGATCTGCTTGGCCAGCTCCTTGCCGGTGAAACGCTCCTGCCGGATCATCCGCGCGCCGCCCGATTTCGCCAGTTCGCGCGCATTGGCGGCCTGGTGGTCGTCGGTCGCGATCGGCAACGGGATGAGGATTGCAGGGCGACCGACCGCAGTCAGCTCGGCAATGGTGGATGCGCCCGCACGCCCGATGAACAGATGCGCATCGGCGAGGCGGGCGGCCATGTCCTCGAAATAGGTCGCCAGTTCGGCGGGAATGCCATGCGTGCGATAGCGTTCGCGGACCGCGTCGAGATCCTCGGGGCGGCACTGCTGCGTCACCTGCAGCTGCTGGCGCAGCGCAGGCGGGAGCATGGAAAGACCGTCGGGTACCACTTCGGACAGCACCCGCGCGCCCTGGCTGCCGCCGGTGACGAGCACCCGCAGCAGGCCGTCTTCGGTAAAGGGAGGGAACGGTTCGTCGCGCAGGCTGAGCACGCCTGCGCGCACCGGATTGCCGACAAGGTGGACCTTCGCGGCGTGTTTCGCATCGAGCCGCTCGACTTCGGGATAGGCGGTGGCGACCGCGTCCACCCGTCCGGCGAACAGGCGATTGACCCGGCCGAGCACGGCGTTCTGCTCGTGCACGACGGTGGGCACGCCGGTGCTGGTGGCAGCGAGGATCGCGGGCAGCGAAGGGTAGCCGCCAAAGCCGACCACCGCGCTGGGCTGGAAACTGTCAAACAGCCGCAGCGCCATGCGCCGCCCTTCCCATACCGCCTTGAGGCCCTTGAACCAGCTGAGCGGGTTCTTGCCGAACCGGCCTGCAGGGATGACATGCGCGGGCAGGAAATCGGGCTTGCCGGGGATGTCCGCGCCGCGCTTGTCGGTGATCAGCGCGACATGATGACCGCGCCTGTGGAGCTCGGCCGCGAGCGCGAAGGCGGGCAGCAAATGCCCGCCGGTGCCCCCGGCAGCGAGGACGAAATGGCGACTGGCGCCGGTCATGGGTGAATCTCCCGGCGTGCGGAACCCGTAGTGTCTTTCATCGGGGCCGTCTGCCCGAAGCCGAGCCTATCGCCAAGTCCAATGGTCCGGCTTTTCAGGAACGGGTTGCGCCGGGTGATCGCCAGCATCAGCCCGACATTGAGGCAGATGGCGATGGTCGAGGAGCCGCCATAGCTGACCAGCGGCAGCGTCATCCCCTTGGACGGAAACAGCTGCAGATTGACCAGGATGTTGATGAATGCCTGTCCGCCGAGCAGCGCGATCAGCCCCGCACCGGCCAGCAATGCGAACAGGTCTTCCTCGTCGATCAGGCGCATCAACACACGCACCACGATGGCGAGATAGAGCAGCACGATCATGCCACAGACGATCAGGCCGAATTCCTCGCCGATGACGCTGAAGATATAATCGGTATGCGCCTCGGGCAGGCTCATCTTGCGGATGCCGAGGCCATAACCTGCGCCCGTCCACCCGCCCGCCAGCAGCGTGCGACTGGCGAGGTCGACCTGGTCGAAAGCGGTCCCGCCGCCGAGGAAGGCGTCGATCCGGTGACGCGCATTGTCATAGAGGAAATAGGTCGCGGTCAGGCCGATGATGCAGCCGCCGACGACGCCGCCCAGCCGCTTCACATCGACCCCCGAGAGCACCACCATCACGAACCACACGCCGCCGAACAGGATCGTGCTGCCAAGATTGGGCTGCATCATCATCAGCACCGCGATCAGCGCCAGATAGGCGGTGGCGATGCCCAGCACCGGCAGGTTGGGATCGCGCATGCGCCACGACAGGATCCACGCCATGGCGATGGCGAAACCGGGCTTGAGGAATTCCGACGGCTGGAACTGCATGCCCAGATTGATCCAGCGCCGTGCGCCGTTGATCTCGACCCCGATCAGCGGGACGAGGAACAACAGTCCCGTCATCACCGCCGCCAGCACGATGGCGAGCCGCCGCGCATTCTCGCGCGTGAGCATCGATATGCCGAGCAGCGTCCCGATGGCGAGCACCTGCCAGGCGAGGTGGCGGTAGAAGAAATACAGCGGGTCGAGCGTCTCGCTCGCGGTCGACAGGCGATCCGCGCTGGCGGGCGAAGCGGCTGCGACCGCGATGGTGCCAAAGCTCATCAGCAGCAGCACGAGCAGCAGCAGCACGCGGTCGATCTCGCGCCACCAGATCTTGATTTCGGACCAGCGCGACAGCTTGCCCTTGGGCATATGCGCAGGTTGGCGCTTGCCGGGGACATAGGGCTGCATCGTGTTCATGCCAGCCGCTCCACCAGCGCGCGGAAATGGTCGCCGCGTTTCTCGAAGTCGGCATATTGGTCGAAGCTGGCGCAGGCGGGCGAGAGGAGGACTGTGTCGCCCGGCGCAGCGTTTTTCGCAGCGCTGGCGACCGCATGGTCGAGCGTTTCGCATTGTTCGACCGGCACGCGGCCGTCGAGCAGCGCCGCGAAGTCCGGCCCGGCTTTGCCGATGGTATAGGCGGCTTTCACATGGCCCAACTCGGCCTCGCATTCGCCCAGCCCGGGCTCCTTGGCGAGCCCGCCGACGATCCAGTGGATATTCTCGAACGCGGCCAGCGCGGGGGCGGAGGCAGCGGTGTTGGTACCCTTGCTGTCGTTGACATAGGCGACGCCGGAAACCTCGGCGACACGCTCCATGCGGTGTGCAAGGCCGGGGTAGCTCTTGAGCCCGGAGCGGACCTGCTCGGGCGCAATCCCCAGGATGTCGCAGACTTCGATGGCCGCTGCCGCGTTCTCGCGATTGTGCGGTCCTTGCAGCGATGGCCAGTCCGCTTGCTCGCTTGGCGCGATGCCCCTGTTCTGGAGCACATCCTCGAGAATGCTCGCAACCGAGCCTTCGGCGAACTGCCCCAGCACCCGCGCATCGGTAAACCGGGCGATCGAATTGTGGCCGCGCGTCTGCATTCCCAGCAGACGCGATTTGCTGGCGGCATATTTGCCGAAATCCCCATCGTACCGGTCGAGATGGTCGGGGGTGATATTCAGCAGCACCGCCACGTCGCAGTCGAGCGAATAGGTCAGGTCGATCTGGTAGCTCGACAGTTCGAGCACATAGACCCCGCCTTCGGGAAGCGGGTCCTGCTCGAGGATCGGCAGGCCGATATTGCCGCCCATCGCGGTCGGCATGCCCGCCTCTTTCAGGATGTGATGCACCAGCGCCGTCGTGGTCGATTTGCCATTGGTGCCGGTGATCCCGACGACCTTGTGCGGCGGCAGATCGCCCCGCGCCTGCGCGAAGAGTTCGATATCGCCGATGACGGGCACGCCGATACTGTCGGCATGCGGCTTGATCGGATGCGTGTTGAGCGGCACGCCGGGGCTGACCACCACGCCCCCATAACCGGTAAGGTCCGCCTCCAGCGGGTCGCCGATAGCGCAGCGCCCGGCAAAGGGTTCGCGCGCTTCGGTGCGGTCGTCCCACACCAGCACGTCGGCGCCGCTCGCCAGCAGCGCTTCGACCGTCGCCCGGCCGGACCGCGCGAGGCCAAGCACCGCGTATCTTTTGTCCTTCCAGGCAGGTGAAGTGATCATCGTAGCTTGAGCGTCGCGAGCCCCAGGAGTGCCAGCACGATTGCCACGATCCAGAACCGGATCACGACCTTGCTCTCCGACCAGCCAAGCTGTTCGAAATGGTGGTGGATCGGTGCCATGCGGAAGACCCGCCGTCCGGTGCGCTTGAACCAGACCACCTGGATAATGACGCTCAGCGCCTCGAACACGAACAGCCCGCCGACGATCGCGAGGACGATCTCGTGATGCGTCGCCACGGCGATCGCGCCCAGCGCGCCGCCCAGCGCAAGGCTGCCGGTATCGCCCATGAAGACCGCCGCGGGCGGGGCGTTGAACCACAGGAAGGCGAGACCCGCGCCCATGATCGCGGCACAGAAAATTGCCAGCTCGCCCGCACCCTCGACATGGGGAATGCCGAGATAGGTCGAGAAGTCGACGCGCCCGACGAGATAGGCGATCAGCGCGAAGGTCCCGGCGGCGATGATGACCGGCATGGTGGCCAGTCCGTCGAGCCCGTCGGTGAGGTTCACCGCATTGCCCGCGCCGACGATGACGATCGCGGCAAAGGCGTAGTAGAAAACCCCCAGCTCGACCCCGAAGTCATTGACAAAGGGGACATAGACGAAGGTGTTGATCTGGCTGACGATGATGTAGCTGGCGATACCCGCAACCGTGAATTCCATCAGCAGGCGGATGCGCGCCGAAACGCCCTTGTGGCTGGCCTTGGTGACCTTGTCGTAATCGTCGAGGAACCCGATCAGGCCGAAGCCCAGCGTCACGGCGAGACAGGCCCAGATGAACGGATTGCGCAGATCCATCCAGATCAGCACCGACAACGTCAGGCTGATCAGGATCATCAGCCCGCCCATGGTCGGCGTGCCTCGCTTGGCGAGGTGGGTCTGCGGCCCGTCCTCGCGGATCGGCTGGCCCTTGCCCTGGCGGATGCGCAGCATGGCGATGAAACGCGGGCCAATGACGAGGCCGATGACCAGCGCGGTCATCAGTGTCGCTCCGGCACGGAACGTCTGGTAGCGCACGAGGTTGAAAAAGCCTTCGAAATTCAACCATTCGGCGAGGATGTATAGCAAATCGGCCTCTCGTCGCGCCTAGCCGGCGCGGGTGAAATGATCCACGAGCCGGCCAAGACCGACCGAGTTGGAGCCCTTGACCAGCACGGCATCGCCCGCGACGACGCCGAAGTCCTCGAGTAACCCGATCGCCTCGTCGGCGGTATGGCAATGCGCCCAGGCGATGGGCTTGCCAAGGACGGAGCTTTCCGGTTTCCCCAGTTCGCGCGCCAGGGCCAGCATCTCGTCGCCGACCAGCAACGCATAGTCGACATCGGCGGCGAGGATAGGTTCGGACAGCGCGGCATGGAACTGCGGACCGAAATCGCCCAGCTCCTTCATCGCACCCAGAACGGCGATGCGGCGGCCCGAGGGCGTTTGCCCGAGCTGCGCGAGGGTGGCGCGCATGCTGGCTGGATTGGCATTGTAGCTTTCGTCGATCAGCAGCGCCTTGCCACCGGGAACGTCGATCCCGTGGCGCGCGCCGCGTCCCTTGAGCCCGCCCATTTCGGCCAGCGCGAGACCGGCAGCCGCCATATCGCCGCCCGCCGCCCGCACCGCGGCCATCACGGCAAGCGAGTTGACCACCCAGTGATCGCCGGGTTCGGCGACGGTGTAGCACAGCCGCCCTTCGGGGAATTCGCAGGTCACGAGGCTGCCGCCGTTGGCGCTGGGGATTGCATCGAGCAAGCGGACATCGGCGAAGCGTGCCCGGCCGAAGCTGACGACGTTCGCGCCTGCCCGCAGCGCGGCCAGCTTGAGCGGTTCGTAATGTTCGCTGTCCGCGGGGATCACCGCGGTCCCGCCCGGTTCGAGGCCGGCGAAAATCTCGGCCTTGGCGGCGGCGATCGCCGCCATGCTGCCGAGATTTTCGATATGCGCCGGGGCGATGGTCGTGATGACCGCGACATGCGGGCGGACCTGCGTGGTCAGTTCCGCGATCTCGCCGGCATGGTTCATGCCCATTTCGAACACGCCGAACCGGCTGCGCGCGGGCATCCGCGCCAGGCTGAGCGGCACGCCGACATGGTTGTTGTAACTGCGCGTGGAGCGATGCGCCGCACCGCGGCTCGCGCGTTCGAGACTGGCGAAGATCGCTTCCTTGACGCCCGTCTTGCCGACCGAACCGGTCACGCCGATAATGGTCGCCTCGACCCGGCTGCGCGCCGCACCCGCCAGCGCCTGCAGCGCCTTGGTGGTGTCGTCGACGAGGATATGCGGCCAGTCGACCGGCCGGTCGACGATCGCCCCCGCTGCGCCATTGGCGAAGGCGGTGCCGAGGAAACGGTGGCCGTCCATTGCCTCGCCCTTGAGCGCGACGAACAGGTCACCATTGACGACGTCGCGGCTGTCCATCTCGACGCCCGCGACCTGGAAATCATGGCTGGCAGTGCCGCCCACGGCCTCGGCAATGCTCCGCGCGTCCCACAGCGTCAGCGGCAGCCGGTCGCGCGGGTCGGCGGGCCATTCGACATAGGCCGGATGGCGCAGGATTGCCGCGCTCATGCATCACCTCTGGCGATCTGCGCGGCGCATTCGCGCGCGACCTCTACGTCGTCGAAGGGTAACACCCGCATGTTCTCTCCCGATCCGATGATCTGACCCGTTTCATGTCCCTTGCCGGCGATCAGGACGATGTCCTGCGCACCCGCTTCGGCAATGGCTGCGAGAATGGCTTCGCGACGCCCGCCTATTTCGCGCGCCTGCGGCGCACCTGCAAGCACCTGGCGGCGGATTTCCGCAGGATCTTCGCCGCGCGGATTGTCGTCGGTAACCATGACGAGGTCGCTCGCCTTGGCCGCTGCCTCGCCCATCGGCGCACGTTTGCCATGGTCGCGGTCGCCGCCCGCGCCGAAAACGGTGATAAGCCGCCCGCTGACATGCGGGCGCAGCGCCGCGATGGCGGCTTCGAGCGCGTCGGGTGTGTGCGCGTAATCGACATAGACGGGGGCGCCCGAGGGCGCGATCACCGCCCGCTCGAGCCGCCCGCGGACCGGCTGGAGCCGCGCGACCGCATCCCAGACCAGCCCGGCGTCGCTGCCGGTGGCAAGCGCCAGCCCGGCGGCGGTCAGCGCATTGGAAACCTGGTAGGCGCCGATCAGCGGCAGGTTGATCGTCCGGCTCTGCCCCGCATGCTCGACCGTCAGCGACTGGCCCAGCTGGGTCGGTTCGCGGCGGGTAAGGCGAATGGCATCGCCCTGCTCGCCGACGGTCATCACCGCAAGACCGCGCCGTGCCGCATGGTCCACCACGCGCGCATTCCAGCCGCAATCGCCCGCGCCCATCCAGATTACTGCCGTCGCGCCGTCCGAAACGACTTCGTCGAACAACCGCATCTTGGCGGCGAAATAGTCTTCCATGTCGGCATGGTAATCGAGGTGGTCGCGGCTGAAATTGGTAAAGCCCGCGGCCTCGACGGGCACGCCTTCGTTGCGAAATTGCGAGAGGCCGTGGCTCGACGCTTCATAGGCGACATGCGTCACGCCTTCGCGGGCCAGCCCGGCGAGGTTCGACAGGAAGGTGACGATGTCGGGTGTGGTCAGTCCGGTGGAAACGCTTTCGTCGGGCGTGGTCACGCCCAGCGTGCCGATGCTCGCCGCGCGCTCGCCCGCCATGCGCCAGATCTGCCGCGTCATCTCGACGGTCGAGGTTTTCCCATTGGTGCCGGTGACCGCAACGATATGGTCGGGCACGGGGGTGAAGAACCGTGCTGCCAGCGCGGCGAAGGCCCGGCGCGGCGTATCGTCTGCGATGTGAATAGCGCCTTCCACCGTCGCTTCGGGCCGCGCGACCACCGCCACCGCACCGCTTTCGATCGCGGCGGGGATGAAATCCTCGCCATTGACCTGCGCACCCTGGAAAGCGCCGAACACGGTGCCCGGTGCAACCTTGCGATTATCGATGGCAAAGCCGGTCACCATGACGTCGGCATCGCAAGCGATCCCTGCCGCGGTGCAGAGCTTGTCCAGCTTCACTTATTCGCCTCCGGGATCAGCGGCTTGATATCCGAAATGTCGACGTCGCGCGTATCGTCGGGGCGCACGCCGATCAAAGGCCCGATGCGCGGCACCAGCCGGCCGACGATCGGCGCCGCGTTCCATGCGGCAGTGCGCTGGTAGGAGCTGGCCAGCGTCCCGCGCGGCTCGTCGAGCATGGCGATCACGACATAGCGCGGGCGGTCCATCGGGAAGGCGGCGGCGAAGGTCGAAACCAGCGCGGTCTTGCGATAACCGGCGCTGCCGCCGGGTTTTTCGGCCGAACCGGTCTTGCCGCCCACGCGGTAGCCCGGCGCATCGGCATTCTTGCCGGTGCCATAGACCGCGATCGCGCGAAGCAGCTGGCGCATCCGGCTCGAGGTCGAGGCCTTGAACACGCGGCGGCCCTTGGGCGCTTCGCCCGGGCCGAGCTTCTTGAGCGTGGCGGGGCGCCAGATGCCGCCATTGACCATCGCCGCATAGGCGCTGGCGAGATGCAGCGGCGTGACCGCGATACCGTGGCCATAGCCGACCGTCATCGACCGCAGCCGCGGCCATTTCTCGCCCGGCCAGATCGGGAAGCCCTTGGCGGGCAGTTCGATATAAGGCCGTTCGTTCATCCCGAGGTCCATCATCGTGCGGCGCATGCGGTCGGGGCCGAGTTCGTCGACCAGCCGCGCGGTGACGGTGTTGGACGAATGGATCAGCGCCTCGACCGCGTTGAGGTCGGCGCCCAGGTCGTGGCTGTCCTTGATGCTGAAACGCCCGACCTTGACCGGGCTGGCGTCCCAGCGCTTGCCCAGATTGCGGACGACGCCGGCATCGATCGCGGCGGCGACAGACAGCGGCTTGAAGGTCGAGCCCAGTTCATAGACTTGGTTGGTGACGCGGTTGAACATCAGCTTTTCGCCGCGCGCATCGATCTTGTTGGGATCGAATTCGGGGAGCGATGCGAGCGCCAGCACTTCGCCGGTATCGACATCGAGCACGATGCCCGCCCCGCCCTGCGCCTGGACCAGCTTCATCCCGCGGCGCAGCTCGTCCTCGAGTGCGCCCTGCACGCGGGAATCGATCGACAGCGCAATCGGCGTACCGCGGGTCGAAGGGTTGGACAGGTGATCGTTGAGCACCTGCTCCATGCCGACCCGGCCATTGCCGTCTGCAGCGACATAGCCGAGCACATGCGCGGCCATCGAACCCTGCGGATAGTGGCGGTCGTTTTCCATCGGCATTTCAAGCGCAAGCTCGCCGATTTCCTGCACCCGGTTGGCTTCCTCGGGCAGCACGCGGCGGCGGATATAGCCCTGCTTGCCCGCGGCGAATTGCGCAGCAACTGCCTTTTCGTCGAGATCGGGGAAGATCGCTTTCAGCTTGCCGATGACCGTCGCGGGATCGCGCACCAGCGGCGCTCCGTCTTCGCCCAATGCTTCCGGGTTGAACCACAGCGCATAGGCGGGAAAGGCGCGCGCCAGCGGCACGCCATTGCGATCGGTAATCTCGCCGCGCGGCGGCAGGAGGGCTTCCTCGAGCGAGGTGCCGCGCAGGCCATCGTCGGACATGCCGAGATAGCCGATCCGGACAAGCGCGAGCAGCGCGACAAAGGCAAAACTAAGCGCAATCCACAAGACCCGCCAACGGGCAAGCGTCAGCGATTGCTGGCGGATGGTGACGAGCTGGACGCGGCCCGAAGCCACCGCCATGCTCACCGCCCCCTGCCCGCTCCTGCTGCCCGCGGCGATGGCGGGGCCGAAGCCGGAAAAGGCGTTCACTGGCTCACCTCGGCGACCGCGGCCATGCCGACCGCGGGGCTCGCCAGCCGTTCGGCGAGACCGCCCGCAGCAGCAAGCTCGCGGCGTTCGGGCCGGGCGGCGCTGTCCGCGCCCTCGTCATCCATCCATTCGGCGAACAGGCTCTCGCTTTCGGGCGCGGGCCGGTTGAGCGCCACGCGCACCGGGTCCGGCGCATCGATCCCGCGAGGGGTCCCGAGCACGGCGAGCTGGCGTTCGCTTTCGAGATATTGGTCAGCGCGCGGCGCGGCATAGCCGAATTCGACCGCGTTCCAGTCGGACAGCTGCTGCTGGCTGGCGCGGGTCTCGAATTCGGTGTCGAGCATGAGCTTGGCCTGCTGCGCGGCAATGATCTGGCGTTCGGCGAGGCGCACGTCGCTTTTCACCGCATTGACCTTGAAGGTCAGCGCGAGCAGCAGCGCAAAGCAGATGCCCAGCACCAGTGCCCAGCCGATCTGACGGATGCGCGAACCCCCGACCATCACGCGGCTTCCCGCGCCGGTGTGGCGGTACGCGTGGCATGGCGCAGCACGGACGAGCGCGAGCGCGGATTGCGCGCGATTTCGGCCTCGCCGGGCTTGATCGCCTTGCTGACATTGGAAAAGACCGGATCATCCTGCGCCGCCAAGGGGACATGACGCGAGGCACTCGGGGTTGAGGACGCCTCGCGCAGGAAGCGCTTGACGATCCGGTCTTCGAGGCTGTGGAAGCTGACCACCGCGAGGCGGCCCCCTTCGCGCAGCAAATGCTCGGCCGCCGACAGGCCATGGGCCAGTTCGTCGAGTTCGCCGTTCACATGAATCCTGACCGCCTGGAAGGTCCGCGTGGCGGGGTCCTTCTTGTCATGCGGTTTGTGGCCGAGCGCCTTGCGCACGACCCGCGCCAGCGCGCCGGTCGTTTCCAGCGGACGCGCAGCAACGATGGCGCGCGCGACGCGGCGCGACTGGCGCTCCTCGCCATAGAGATAGAGCACGTCGGCGATCGCTTTTTCGTCCGCCGAATTGAGGAAATCGGCCGCGCTTTCGCCGTCCTGGCTCATGCGCATGTCCAGCGGTCCATCGGCCGAGAAGGCAAAGCCGCGCTCCGCCTGGTCGAGCTGCATCGAGGAGACGCCGATATCCATCACCACCCCATCGACCCGCGCAACGCCCGCCGACGTCATGACGTCAAGCATTTCGGAGAAGCGATGCGGATGGAGAACGAGGCGCGGCGGGTTCTCGCCCGTTTCGTTCCAGCTGCGACCCGAAGCGATGGCGTCGGGATCGCGGTCGAAGGCATGCACGGTGGCGCCGCGCTCGAGCAGCGCGCGCGTATAGCCGCCCGCCCCGAAGGTCGCGTCGACGATCACGTCGCCCGGCTGCGGATCAAGCGCGTCGATCACCTCGTCGAGGAGCACGGGAATATGCGGCGCGGCGCTCATTTGCCCTTCGCCTTCGCATCGGCGAGGAAGCTTTCGCAGGCCGCCTTCGCGCCCGCCCAATCGTCGCCCATCTGAGCGAGTTCACCCGGGTTCCACAGCGTGAAGAACCGGCCACCGCCCTGGAAATAGAGCCCGTCCTCGATCTTGCCGAGCATCCGCAGATGTTCGGGCATGACGAAGCGGCCGCTGTCGTCGAACGGCATTTCCTGGAAGCCGAAAAGCTGGCTGGAGCGCGTATCGCGGTCGAATTCCTTGCCCAGGCGGACGGCGAGTTCTTCCTCGCGGTCGAGCTGCGCTTCGAGTTCGGGTTTGCGCGAGAGGCCGAAGCCGACGAGGCAGTTCCAGCTGGGGTGCTTCATCAGGCACAGCACGCGGCCATCGCTGCTGTCCTTCACCGCCTTGCGAAACAGGGGCGGAAGCACAAAGCGGCCCTTATCGCCTGCTGGCGAATAGGCCTGACCGCTGTACCCTCCGAACGACACTGTCTCCAAACCCCAATACCGGTTTAATTTGCCTCCTCACCGGGCAAAACCTTCCTCCCTCGCCCGAGCATGGGGGCGAGCCGCTTGGCCCACGGGCCGAGCGCGCAGAGACAGTCCTTGTCCGATGTGATTGCGGTTTATCGCGGGTCAGCCGGGGATGGAAGGGAAAATTGCGGGATTTCACGGGATAAGCCCGTAGGCTATTGTTTTACAGCCATATTTTTCCCGCGCCCGGCCTCGAATTCGTTACCAGTTCCTTAACGAAGGGACTGGAAACGCGTGGCTTTGTGCGGAGTCGAGCGAAGAATCCCGCGATTTCTCCGGGCCTCACCCGTGAAATCCCCGGTCAGTCGGTATCGGCTGGTTGGTCGAGGGTCACCGGCCCGAGCACGGCCCACAGGGCGTCCTTGCGCTCCTGCGGAACGGGGCCGCTGCCGTCCCAGTCGAGCACCGCCGCATCGGCGAACAGGACCGCCAACCCGCTGCCGCGCGCGCAGCGGACGAGCAACCCATCGGCAAGGATCGCGCAGGAACTGCTGTCCTGACGCGCAAAACGGCCGCGCAGCGCCACCGGGACGGCTTGCCCCTGCACTTCGGCCATCCGCTCCCCGCCGGGCTGACTGTCGTCGAACAGCAGTTCGACCCCCCAATGCGAGAAGATCGGCGACAAGAGGACGACATCCTGTGGTCGGCGCCGGTCGCCGATCGGGTAGCGCGAGTGGCGCGTCAGCATCGGATCGGCGAGGATCACCGCCTGTCCGCCCTGCATCACCCATTGATCGAAAGAGACATTCTCCGACGGTGCCAGCGCGCGCGGCTGCGCCAGGATCACGCGGTCGAGCCCTGCCAGTGCATCGGGCTCAAGCGTATCGAGCGGGACCAGTTCGAAACGCGTCTCGAGTTCCTCGCGCACCCAGTCCTTCTGGCCCCCGCCTTCCAGCATCGCGCCGAACTCGCCCTCGCCCCAATAGAGCGGCAGGCTCGAGAACAGCCCGACGCGCGGTTTGGAAACCACTTCATGCCGCGCCTCCCCCGGAGAGCAGGCCGCGGCGAGCAGCGCCATGAGCAAGGAAAGCGTGCTAGTTAGCAGCGGGAGGCGGCGCATCGGTCGTGGTCTGCGGCCCAGAGGTCGGCGCGGCATTGGGCGTCGCGCTGGGTTCGGCCGGAAGATCGGGAACCACGCCGGCCTCGACCAGCGGGTCGTTCTGCGGCGCGGCCTGCGTCGGTTCGGTGGTCGGCGCGGCCGCAGGCACGGTCGTCGCGTCGGTTTCCGCGGCGCGGTTCTGGATGATACTCGCCAGCCCGACGAGCAGGATCATCATGACGATGCCGGTGATCCCGATCTGCAGGCGCTGCACGGTGCGTTCGCGCCGGGCATCGCTACCCGGCACTTCGGGCAGCTCACCCACCGGCGGCTTGCGGCTCATATCGAAAAATTGGTGCACGCGCATAAGCGTAGGGACCCGTGGCGGGCAGTCAATCGCCGCTTTGCAACCAATCGAACACCGGCAGGCCCTTCGCGGCCAGCCATTCGGCGCTGTAGAGCGTCGAGAGGTAGCGGAAGCCGGTGTCGCACAGGATGGTGGCCACGCGCGGGTTCTCGCGCCCTTCGGCCACCAATTGCTTGCCCAGCGCAATCGCGCCGGCCACATTGATGCCCGAGGACAGGCCGAGGCACAGACCCTCTTCGCGGAGCAGGCGGGCCACCCAGGTCAGGCCTTCCTCGTCTGAAATGCGGAACTGCGTATCGATCGGCGCACCTTCGAGATTGCCGGTGATGCGCCCCTGCCCGATCCCTTCGGCCACGGAAGACCCTTCGGCCTTGAGCTCGCCATTGGCGAAGTAGTTATACAGCGCCGCGCCATGCGGGTCGGTCAGCGCGATGGTGACGGTTTCGTCCAGTTCCTTCAGCCCCATGCCGACGCCGGCGATGGTGCCGCCCGTGCCCGCCGCGCAGGTGAAGCCGTCGATCCGGCCCTCGAGCTGGTCCCACAGTTCCTTCGCCGTGGTTTCGATATGCGCCTTGCGATTGGCGGTATTGTCGAACTGGCCCGCCCAGACCGCGCCGTCGAGTTCTTCCGCCATGCGGCGCGAGACGTGCTGGAAATGGTTGCAGTCGGCATATTTGGTCGGCGGCACCGTGACCAGTTCCGCGCCCAGGGCGCGGAGCGTGTCCATCTTTTCCTTCGACTGGTTGTCGGGCATCACGATAATCGTGCGATAGCCCAGCGCATTGGCCACCAGCGCGATGCCGATCCCGGTATTGCCCGCGGTCCCTTCGACCACCGTGCCACCGGGTTTGAGTTCGCCGCGCTCTTCTGCATCACGGATGATGTAAAGCGCCGCGCGATCCTTCACGCTGGCGCCCGGATTGGCGAATTCGCATTTACCAAAGATGTCGCAGCCGGCTTCCTCGCTCGGTCCTTGGAGGCGGACCAGCGGAGTGTTGCCGATGAGGTCGAGCGTATGCTCGCGTACGGGAATTGCAGTCATGGGTCGGGAATTAGGCGCGCCGGCCCGAACCTGCAAACAACATCAGTCTTCAGGCGCGATAGTAACCTTCAACCCGTCGAGTTCCGCAGTGAAGGGGATCTGGCACGACAGGCGCGAAGTCGGCTGGCGGTGATCGGTGGATTCGAGCAGGTCGTCCTCGTCCTCGCTCAGTTCGGGCAGCTTGTCGGCAAACGCCGGATCGACATGCACATGGCAGGTCGCGCAGGAACAGCAGCCGCCACACAGCGCCAGCAGCTCGTCGAAGCCATTGTCGCGGATCGCTTCCATCACGGTCAGGCCGTCGGCGACGTCGATCTCGCTGGTTTCGCCTTCGCGGGTGGTCACGGTCAGTTTCGGCATTGCGTGTTTCCTCGGTTGCAAAGGGCTACTGGTCGACCCTATGCGTCGCGCTGCTATTCAATCGCGACGGGGAAGGCAAGCGCACTCGCCATGGGGCTGACCAACGCACAATTGCGCACGCACCTCGATACGGTCGCTGCATCCGACCCCGTTGTAGCCGGGGCGCTGGAGCGCTGCGGCTATCCCGAAGAACGCATTCGCCCCACCGGTTACCGCACGCTGCTGCGGACGATCGTCGGGCAGCAGGTCAGCGTCGCGTCCGCGGATGCGGTGTGGGCCAAGCTCGAAGCCGAACTGGGCGAAGCCATGCCCGCGCACGAAGTGCTGGCGCGCGATTTCGATACGCTGCGCGCCTGCGGCCTGTCGCGGCAGAAACAGGGCTATGCGCGCAGCCTATGCGAACTGGTGGCCAGCGGCGAACTCGACCTCGCGAGTCTTCCCCAGGACGATGAGGCGGCGATTGCCGAGTTGACCCGGATCAAGGGCATCGGGCGCTGGTCGGCGGAAATCTATCTGCTGTTTGCCGAAGGGCGGCCCGATATCTGGCCCGCGGGCGATCTGGCGGTCCAGGAAGCGGTCGGCCGCATGCTCGAACTGGCAGCGCGGCCGAGCGAAAAGGAAACCCGTACCATCGGCGAAGACTGGCGGCCGCATCGCGGCGCAATGGCCATCTTCACCTGGCACGCATACACCAATGCCGCGCTGTAGCGCGCACGAGGGAGAGAGACAGTGAGCGAGCGCAAGGCGATTTTCATCACCGGCGGCGGGTCGGGTATCGGGCGCGCGGTCGCGCTGCATTTCGGCGAGCGCGGCTGGTTCGTCGGTCTGGGCGATATCGACAAGGCGGGCATGCGCGAAACCGAGGACATGATCGGTAACGGCTTCGTCTATGGCCATGTCCTTGACGTGCGCGACCGCGCGGCATGGGACGAAGCGCTCGAGGCGTTCTCGGTGGCGGCGGGCGGCCGGATCGACGTGGTCTTCAACAATGCGGGCATCCCGCTTGGCGGCTCGCTGCTCGAAAACAGCGCCGAGGAAATCGAGCGCTGCCTCGATATCAATCTCAAGGGCGTGCTGTTCGGCGCGCAGGCGGCGCATCCGCATCTGGCGAAGACCGCGCCGGGATCGTGCCTGCTCAACACCGCCAGCGCGGCGGGCATTTATGGCACACCGGGGGCAAGCGTCTATTCAGCGACCAAGTTCGGGGTGCGCGCGGTGACCGAGAGCCTCGATGGCGAATGGGCCGAAGACGGCATCAATGTCCGCTCGCTGATGCCCAGCTTCATCGACACGCCGCTGCTCGATCACAATCCCAACGCCCGGTCCAATGAAGGCATCCGCCAGCGCGTGACCGATTCCGGCCTCGAGATCACGCCGGTCGACGACGTGGCGGCGGCGGCATGGGCCGCTGTGCATGGTGAAAGGCTGCACACCACCGTCGGCAAGACCGCCAAACGCATGGCCTTTGCCGCGCGTTGGTTGCCGGGTCGGGTACGCAAGGGAACCCGCGCTGGCGGGCGCCCGATGGGCCGGTAAGTCCTAGCCGAGCAGCGCGTCGATCTTGCGCGCCATCTTGACGTCGCGCAGCGACAGCCCGCTGGCGTCATGCGTGGTCAGGGTGATCTCCACGCGGTTGTAGACATTCGACCATTCGGGATGATGGTCGCGCGTCTCGGCGATCATCGCGACGCGGGTCATGAAGGCGAAGGCTTCGGAAAAGTCGGCGAATTCGAAGCTCCGCACGATTGCCTTGCCATCACGGGCGAGGCTCCAGCCGGTCAGCCCGCGCAGCCAGCTGCCACGCTCTTCCTCGGTCAGCTGTTCAACGGTCATGGCTGCGATTCTCCTCTACTTGTCGGTGGCGCGCCTTTTGCCTATCGCCACCGCCCATGCAACCTCGCCTCGTCGCAAAGGATATTGCCTGCCGCCGCGGCGAAAGGCTGCTGTTTCGCGGGTTTTCGCTCACCTGCGATGAAGGCGCTGCCGTGCATGTGACCGGCGCGAACGGGATCGGCAAATCGAGCCTGATCCGCATTCTCGCCGGATTGCTGCATCCGTTCACCGGCTCGGTGGACCACGCCGGAGCGATGGGACTGGTCGACGAACGGCTCGCGCTCGATGCCAATCTGCCACTGGGCAAGGCGCTGGCATTCTGGGAAGCGCTCGACGGATGCACCCACCCGGGCCGCGCGCTCGAACTGCTGCAGCTCGACCCGCTGATGGAGGTACCGGTGCGTTATCTCTCGACCGGGCAGAAGAAGCGCGCCGCGCTTGCGCGATTGCTCAACCGCAACTGCCCGATCTGGCTGCTCGACGAACCGCTCAACGGTCTCGACAGCCACGCACAGGCGGCTTTCGAGGCGCTGATCGCGCAGCATTGCGCGGGCGGCGGGATCGCCATTGTCGCCTCGCACCAGCCGATCGCCCTGCCCGCGCCGCAAGTCATCCAGCTTGCCGAGTATGCCGCATGATCGGCACGCTGCTCAGGCGCGATCTCGGGCTGCTGCTGCCCGGCGGGCGCGGCGGCGGCGGGGTGCTGCCGCTGCTGTTCTTCCTTGCGGTGGCGATGCTCTACCCTTTCGCGGTCGGGCCCGACGCGCAATTGCTGGCGCGGACCGGCGGAGGCGTGATCTGGGTGGCGGCGCTGCTTGCCGCGATCCTGCCGCTGGACAAGCTGGTTTCTGCCGATCTCGATGCGGGCATGTTCGACCAGTTGCACTTGCGCGGGGTGAGCGAGGAGGCGGCGATGGCGGTGCGGCTGCTCGCGCACTGGCTGGCCTTCGCGCCGCTGCTGCTGCTCGCCACGCTGCCCGCGGCGGCGTTGCTGGGCCTGCCGGGAGAGACGGTGCGCACCGTCCTGCTGGGCCTGCTGGCGGGCACCCCCGGCCTCGCCGCGGTCGGCCTTGCGGTGGCCGCGCTCACCGCGAGCCTGCGCGGCGGTGCGGCGCTGGCGGGCCTGATGGTCATTCCGCTAGCAGTGCCGATCCTGATCTTTGGTGCAGGCGCGCTGTCGCGCCCTGATCCGGGCGCGTTGCTGCTTACCGGCGCAATCAGCCTGGGGCTGTGCGCGGTGACACCCTTTGCCGCCGGGGCGGCGATACGCGCCGCGCGCGAAGGCTAGTAAGGCGGCTTGTGCAGCCCCTTGGGGCTTTCGGTGAAAATCTCGACGCCGTCATCGGTAATGCCGATCGAATGTTCGAACTGCGCCGATAGCGACTTGTCGCGCGTCACCGCGGTCCAGCCGTCGCCCAGCACCTTGGCATGCGCGCGCCCGGCATTGATCATCGGTTCGATGGTGAAGAACATGCCCGGCTTCATTTCCGGCCCCGTCCCGGCGCGCGCCGCATGGATCACCTCCGGCGCATCGTGGAACAGCCGGCCGAGACCGTGGCCGCAAAACTCCTGCACCACGCCATAGCGGAACTGGCGCGCATGCGCTTCGATCGCGGCGCCGATATCGCCCAGCCGCGCGCCCGGCTTGCTCGCCGCATCGATCCCCAGCATCAGGCATTCATAAGTCACCTCGACCAGCCGCTTGGCCTTGATCGAGGGTTCGCCAGCGAAGAACATGCGGCTGGTATCGCCATGCCAGCCGTCGAGCAGCGGGGTCACGTCGATATTGACGATGTCGCCGTCCTTCAGCGCCTTGTCGGACGGAATGCCGTGGCAGATCACATGGTTGATCGAAGTGCAGCAGCTGTGTTCATAGCCGCGGTAGCCCATCGTCGCGGGCACCGATCCGGCATCGAGCATCATGGTGCGGACATAATCGTCGATCGCGCCGGTGGTTACGCCCGGCTGCACGAAAGTGGTCAGCTCGTCGAGAATTTCGGCAGCCAGCCGCCCCGCCTTGCGCATGCCCTCGAAACCTTCGGGGCCATGCAGCTTGATCGTGCCGTCGCGATAGACGGTCTCGTCCGCCTCGATTACCTGATATTCAGTCATGCCGCCCACATAGGCGCTTTGCGCGGCAATTGCGAGATGCCTAGCGGCTCACGCTGAAAGCCCTGGCATGCGCGGGCTTCACTGCATCGACGACCGAGGCGGTGACGGGGAAATCGAGCTCGTAATCGCCCTCGGCATAGGCGCCCGCGACATAGGGGCCGAAATACACCGTGATCCGGTCGAAGGTCTTGCCGTTGGACGACCCGACCAGCACGCTGGCCTCGTCGAGCCCGGGGCATTTGTCGAACATGTCGTCGCTGCCTTCCTCGATCTCCATGCCGCGCCGTTCTTCGCGCGCGGCGTTGAGCGTGTCGCACAGCCTATTGCCCAGCGCCTGTTCGAGCGCGACGGGCGAGTTGAACAGGTCGATTCCCTTCATCGCCGCGCCCGCCTCGCGGTCCCAGACCAGCGATTGCATGCCATACATGCCATGCGCCCCGCCCGAATAGGTCGCCAGATGCCCCGACAAGCTCAGGTAACCGGGCAGATCCGCCACCACTTGCCACTCCTCGCTGGCGCTGTGCTGGCGCGGCGTCCACTCGCTCCCCTGCGACGAGTTCCAGTCTTCGTCGGCTTCCTGCTCGAGTTCGGCGCGCATCGCGTCGGCCTTCTGCCCGAGGAACGCCGCCAGCGCCGGTTCGGCGGCGACTTGAGCGGGCCAGGAATAGGCGAACTGGTAACGCTCGGTTTCCTGCTCGACCGCGTAGGCTTCTGCCGCCGGCGCGGCGGTGGCCGAGGCACTTGCGGTCGCACGGTCGCTGACCCCCGCCTTGTCGGCATACTCGGCGCTGTCGGAACAGGCCGCACTCGACAGCGCGAGGGAAATCAGGAACAGGGGCGCACGCATCGCGGTTTCCTTTGCGAAAGACGAATTCATTAGAGGCACCTCCGATATGGCCGACAAACAGCCACTGATCCAGCCCGACCGCGGGCAGGATGCGATTTCCATTCACCTCGTCAACCGCGACGGCCTGGGCGACTGGCTCAAGCAGCTTTCGACCAGCCAGCGGGCCGCGCTCGAGGCGCAGAAATTCGACGGCGGCGGCTACCAGACCGCGATCGTGCCCGACGGTGATAGCTGGTTCGCTGTGGGCGGCGTGGCCGATCCCGAAAACCTCTCGAGCTGGTGCATGGCGAAGCTGGCAGAGAGCCTGCCTGCGGGCACCTATCGCCGCGCGAAGGGTGTGCCCGGCCCCGCGGTGCACGGCTGGCAGACCGCGCAATATGTCTTCGACCGCTATAAGCGGCCCGAACGCCCGGTCGGCCCGCGGGTGCTGCTGACACAGGATGTCGGCGCGATCGACGGCGCAATCGCCGAGGCGCAGGCCGTGTGCCTCGTCCGCGATCTCGTCAATACGCCTGCCGAGGATATGGGCCCCGCCGCGCTGGAAGAGCAGTGCGAGACGCTCGCCAAGCAGCATTCGGCCACGCTCAAGGTGACCATGGGCGATACGCTGGAGCAGGAATATCCGATGATCCACGCGGTCGGCCGCGCCGCCGCGCGCCATCATGCCCCGCGGCTGCTGCATCTGACCTGGGGCAAGGAAGGCGACCCGGTCCTTGCCATCGTCGGCAAGGGCGTCTGCTTCGACAGCGGCGGGCTCGATGTGAAAAGCTCGACCGGAATGCTGCTGATGAAGAAGGACATGGGCGGCGCGGCGCATGCGATTGCGCTGGCGGGACTGGTCATGCGCGCGGGCCTGCCGGTACGGCTGCACCTGCTGGTCCCTGCGGTCGAGAACGCGATCAGCAGCAACAGCTTCCGCCCCGGCGACGTACTGCGCTCGCGCAAGGGCCTGAGCGTGGAAATCGGCAATACCGATGCCGAGGGCCGGCTGGTGCTTGGCGATGCGCTTCAGCGCGCCAGCGAGGAAGGGCCCGCGCTGATCCTCGACTTCGCCACACTGACCGGCGCCGCCCGCGTCGCGCTTGGCCCCGATTACCCCGCGCTGATGGCCCGCGAGGATGCGACCGCCGCGGCGCTGATCGACGCCGGCCGCGCGCATGACGACGAGCCGTGGCGCCTGCCGCTGCCCGATGCCTATCGCGAATGGCTCAATTCGGACATCGCCGATACCAACAACGCGCATGGCAATGCCTTTGCCGGGGCGAGTGTCGCGGGCCTGTTTCTCGACAAGTTCGTCGGCGACGGGATCGACTGGGCGCATTTCGATACCTTCGCCTGGCGCCCGCAGGCCAAGCCGGGCCGTCCCAAGGGCGGCGATGCCTATGGCCTGCGTGCTGCATGGCACATGCTGAAGGGCCGTTTCGGTGGAGCCTGAGGCCCGCCGTCTTGCGGGAAAGCGCGCGCGGGGTTAAGCGCCCGCAACGTTCACAACCGGATTTTGCACACAGCGTGACTGCCCCTGCCCGTTACTCCCTCCCCGAAGGTATCGTCGGACTGAAGGGCCCGGTCGACAAGCCCGCCCCCGGAACGCTGCCGCTGCGCGGCGATCTGGCGCATGTCGCATTGGCGGATCGGTATCTCGCCGCGCACTATGTGATCCCGCATGTGCGGACCATCGGCAGCGCGCCCGCGACGCTCAAGCTGACCATGCGCGACGATGCCGACGAGGGCGCGACACTCGCTGCGGGTCAGGAGATCGAGCTGCTCGACTGCGCGGGCGATTGGGCATGGATCACCTGCGGTCCCGAGGGGCCGAGCGGCTATGTCCGGCTTGGCATGCTCGCGCCCGGCCAGTGACGCACACGGTCTTCATCGACGGTGCCGCGGGCACCACCGGCCTCGAAATCGCCGAGCGGCTCGAAGGACGCAGCGAGTTCACCCTCATCCGGCTCGACGATGCGCAGCGCAAGAATGCCGAAGCGCGGCGGGAAGCGCTGAACGAAGCCGATATCGCCATCCTCTGCCTGCCCGACGATGCCGCCCGCGAAGCGGTGGAACTGATCGATCCCGCCACTGGCACGCGCGTCATCGATGCTTCCAGCGCGCATCGCACCACCGAGGGCTGGTGCTATGGCTTTCCCGAACTGGTCGGCAGCGAACGGGTCGCCGATGCGCGGCGGGTAAGCAATCCGGGGTGCTATCCCACCGGTTTTCTCGCGCTGGTCGCGCCGCTGGTACGCGCAGGTCTCCTCCCCGCGGACTGGCCCTATACCGTCAATGCGGTCAGCGGGTATTCGGGTGGCGGCAAGGCACTGATCGAACGGTTCGAAGCCGAAGGCGCACCGGCGTTCCGCGCCTATGGCTATGATCTTGCCCATAAACACCTCCCCGAGATGAAGGCGCACGCCGGACTAGAGCATCCGGTGCTGTTCGCGCCCTCGGTTGCCGCGGCCTATCGCGGGATGATCGTGGAGGTCCCGCTGCATCTCGGTGCGATGGACAACGATCCGCATGCCGATAGCCTGCGGGATGCGCTCGCCAGCTTCTACGAAACTTCGGCAGTGGTGACGGTGCACGGCACCGCTCCGGTCGGGGAACTCCTGCTCGACAGGGATGCCGCACCGTCGGACGATATGGAACTGTTCGTGTTCGGCAATGACGGCGGATGGAACGCGCGCCTCGTCGCGCGGCTCGACAATCTTGGCAAGGGAGCCAGCGGGGCGGCGGTGCAGAACCTCAATCTGATGTGCGGCCTGCCCGAAACCGCCGGCCTGCGCTTGCCCGTTGCCTAAAAAACAGGCATCGCCTGTCTGCGCTTCGGGCACGATTGCCCGGGCGCGATGCTCGAACCTGCGCACTTACGCCCTGCCGCCCAATTGGCACGGTTCTTGGAACACGGGCGAGCGCGACGCGTAAATTACGTGCATTACGGCTAGCAGAACTCTCGGGGGGACACCGCCAGGTGAAAAAGATCGAAGCGATCATCAAGCCATTCAAGCTCGACGAAGTGAAGGAAGCCCTGCACGAAATCGGCGTGTCGGGGATCACTGTTACCGAAGCCAAAGGCTTCGGGCGGCAGAAAGGCCATACCGAGCTTTATCGCGGCGCCGAATATGTCGTCGATTTCCTGCCCAAGGTGAAACTCGAGGTGGTCGTGCCCGAAGGCATTGCCGACCGCACCGTCGAAGCCATCGCCGCTGCCGCCCAGACCGGGCGCATCGGCGACGGCAAGATTTTCATTTCGTCGATCGAAGGCGCGCTGCGGATCCGCACGGGCGAGCGAGACGACGACGCCATCTAATAATCGCGGGATCAACCCGCTCCAGCAGTTCCAGTTCAAACGGAGGCAATACCAATGGCAAGTGCAAGCGACGTCCTGAAACAGATCAAGGACGAAGGCATCGAGTGGGTCGACCTGCGGTTCACCGACCCCAAGGGCAAGTGGCAGCACCTGACCATGGTCGCGGGCGTGCTCGGCGAAGACGAACTGGAAGACGGGCTGATGTTCGACGGTTCGTCGATCGCCGGCTGGAAGGTCATCAATGAAAGCGACATGATCCTCAAGCCCGACCTCGAGCGGGTCTATGTCGATCCCTTCAGCGCCGAACCGATGCTGATCGTCTTCTGCGATATCGTCGAGCCGTCGACCGGCGAATGGTATGCGCGCGACCCGCGCTCCACCGCCAAGCGCGCCGAAGCCTATCTCAAATCGACCGGCGTCGGCGACACGATCTATGTCGGCCCCGAAGCCGAATTCTTCATGTTCGACGATGTCCGTTTCGAAGACGGCTATGCCGGATCGGGCTTTACTCTCGACGATGTCGAGCTGCCGACCAACAGCGGCCGCGAATATGAAAGCGGCAACCTCGCCCACCGGCCGCGCGCCAAGGGTGGTTATTTCCCCGTCGCCCCGGTCGACAGCGCGGTCGACATTCGCGGCGAAATGGTCTCGACCATGATCGAAATGGGCCTGCCCTGCGATAAGCACCACCACGAAGTGGCCGCCGCGCAGCACGAGCTCGGCCTGACCTTCGGCACGCTGGTCGAAACCGCCGACAACATGCAGATCTACAAATATGTCGTGCACCAGGTCGCGCATATCTACGGCAAGACCGCGACCTTCATGCCCAAGCCGATCAAGGACGACAATGGCTCGGGCATGCACACGCATATGTCGATCTGGGAAGAAGGCAAGCCGACCTTCGCCGGCAACCAGTATGGCGGGCTGAGCGAGAACTGCCTCTATTACATCGGCGGCGTCATCAAGCACGCCAAGGCACTCAACGCCTTCACCAACCCGACCACCAACAGCTACAAGCGTCTCGTACCGGGCTTCGAGGCGCCCGTGCTGCTCGCCTATTCGGCGCGTAACCGCTCGGCCTCGTGCCGCATCCCCTATGGTGCGGGCGACAAGGCCAAGCGCGTCGAGTTCCGCTTCCCCGATGCGATGGCCAATCCCTATCTCGCCTATGCCGCGCTGCTGATGGCCGGGCTCGACGGGATCACCAACAAGATCCATCCGGGCGAAGCGATGGACAAGAACCTCTACGATCTGCCGCCCGCCGAACTGGCCGACGTGCCGACCGTCTGCGGCAGCCTGCGCGAAGCGCTCGAGGCGTTGATGGCCGACCACGAGTTCCTGCTCAAGGGCGACGTCTTCACCAAGGACCAGATCGAAGCCTATTGCGAGTTGAAATGGGAAGAAGTCCTGCGTGTCGAAACCACGCCCTGCGCGGCCGAATTCGACATGTACTATAGCTCGTGATCCGATTCCGCCGGTAACGGCAGAATGATTTTGACTGGGCGGCCGGAGCGATCCGGCCGCCCTTGTCTTTGAACTAAATCAAAAAGTGCGTCCCTTAAGCAACAATAAACCATAAAACATGACGGGAGGGGAGCGCAAAGCCCTTCCCTTTTCGTCCCCCCCGGTTCTAGAACATTCGCATTGCGCGGCTTGGGCGCGCCTTAACGAATATTTCCTGGAGGGACACTCGGAATGAAATCCACGTTCAATCGCACCGGAAGCCGCCTTTTGGCTGGCGCCGCAACCATCGCCTTGTCGACAGTCGCGTTGAGCACGCCGGCTCACGCCATCGTCCCCAATGACAATTATACGCCCGACGACATCGTCGATAAGGACGAAGACTTCAGCGGCGTCGGCATGTTCTTCCGCAACGACGGCTTCGTCTGCTCGGGTACGCTGATCAATCCGCGGACGGTGCTGTTCGCCGCGCACTGCGTTAACGATGTGGCCGAAACCGATTTTCGCGACGATGCGCTCCGTGCGGCGTGGTCGTTCAACGTCAATGCGCTGCCGGGCTTCCAGAACTGGATCGGCAACGCCTTCACGAGCAATCCCGACCTCGCGGTCTTCGACGTCAACCGCATCTATTACGATCCGCGGTCGGTCGCGCGTCCCGACGGCCAAGGCTTCCTAGAAGGTGATATCGCCCTCGCCAGCCTCGACACGCCAGCAGCCGACCTGCCGACCTGGTCGCTGCTGTTCTCGCCCTTGCCGACGCCCGAGGAAATCGACGACACCGATGGCACTGGCTATCACGTCAACATCACCGGCTACGGCCGCACCGGCTCGGGAACCGCGGGCGACAATCTCGGCATCGACTGGCGCCGCAAATCGGCCGAAAACATGCTCGGCTCGCTGACTTCGTTCGACGACCGCAACACATTCCTGTTCGGCGCGGCCTTCGGCGATCTGCCGCAGGTCCTCTACCGGCTCGACTTCGACGATCCCAACAAGACCAACCCGTTCGACTTCAACCTCTACAAGGACGAGCCGCGCGAACGCGAAGGCACGACCGCAGGCGGCGACTCGGGTGGTCCGCTGGTCCTCGATGCCGCGAACAACACGCTGAGCGACGAAGACCTCGTCATCGCGGTGCTGTCGGGTGGTTCGCGCTTCTTCGGCCCGCAGGTCTTCTCGAGCTACGGCACCGAAAGCTTCTACCAGCCGCTCTACCTGTTCTGGGATTATATCGTCGCCACCAACCCCTATCGTTATGTCTCGGCGGTTGAAGGTGACGGCAATTGGGAAAATGCCGATCACTGGGTCACCACCCTCGATCCCGTCTACCGTATTATCGACGAGAACGGCGATGTGGTGAACGGCCTGCCGACCACGCCGGGCAACGGCGTCATCGGCGATGCGCCGCAATTCGGCGAAGTCTGCTTCGATCCCGAAGGCGACAACCCGGGCGATGGCTGCGAAGACCTGTCCACCGGCGATCCCACCCCGCCGGCACGCACGGCCGACGGTACGGTCAATTCGGGGATCGGTGAAGCCGATGGCGACATGCTGGATGCGCTGGGCGGCGGGGAAACCCAGGCCTCGCCCGAAGCTGCGGGCGGCCGCGGCGCGCTGGCGCGCAACGGGCTGATCAATGCCAATGAAGCACAGAACGGCGCTCCCGAATTCGCCGAGGAAAACCCGCATGCCAGCGATGGCGGCAGCCCAGAATTCTCGGACGATCCGCTGCCCGATCCCACGCTCGACAACGGCCTGCCCGGGGCGACCGATTTCGTCCCCGACAACATCGATCCGGTCGTAAGCGCGGATGCTGCGGTCAATGTCGACCCGCGCTATTTCGATGTGACGCTGGCCAACGCGGGCACCACCACGCTGAGCAGCGACGTCACCATCGACCGGCTCACCGTACGGAGCACTGCAGGGCTCAACATTACCGCAGACGCCAGCCTGACCTCGCTGATCGACGTCACCCAGTTCGGCGGCACGATCACCGTCGACGGCGGCCTTACGTCGGTTGGCGACTACACCCTCTTCGGCGGCGCGCTGCAGGGCGGCGGGACGATTACCGCGCCCTTCGTGACGGCATTCATGGGCGCAATCTCTCCTGGGAGGATTGGGACCATCGATACGCTGACTATCGATGGATCGCTGATCATGACGACGGCGTCGACGCTGATGATCGACATCGGACCGAATGGCACTTCCGACCTCGTCGCAGTCACAGGAGAGGCGGCGTTTGGCGCCCCGGCTGACCCTGACGCGGAGGAAGACGAAGAACCGACCGGTCCCATCGTGGCTGTAGGTGCAGGGATACTCGGCCAAGTTAACGGTCTTGGCCAAGTCTATACGATCGTAACTGCTGAAGGGGGCGTGAGCGGGGAATTCGTACCCGACGATATTTCGCCGATCCTTCGCCAGTCGTTCACCTACACCGACAACGCCGTGCTGATGGAAATCCTCGCGGCCAGCTATCGTACGGCGGTCACAGCGAATCCGGTGCAGCGCAGCTATGCCCGGCTGTTCGACCAGAACCGTGGCAACGCCGCGCTGGCCGAGCTTTACCAGCTCGATTTCGCAGATGCGGCGACGATCCAGTCGACCTTCGACGGGCTGGCTCCAGTAGCGGAAACCGCGGTCCAGCAATTGGCGACGCAGTCCTTCCACAACCTCCAGTCGTTCAACGCTTCGCGCCTGCGCGAATCGGATCTCGCCAGTTCGGGCGGGACGATCGCCACGCTCGGCAGTCCGATCCAGACCGCCCAGATGTCGGTCTCGCGCGGAAGCCAGCCGATCACGGCGGGTGCGCTCGGGCTCGACCAGAGTGACGAGCCGACGCGGGTACAGGAAGGCGCCATCCGCGAGGATATGGCGATCTACATCGCCGGCGGCCTGCTCCGGGGCAGCGGGGCATCGATGCCCGGCTACACCCAGAGCGATACCGACGTCGATGGCTACTTCTTCGGCGGCGGGATCGAGTACTTCCCGAGCGAACGGTCGATGATCGGCCTGTCGGGCTTCTACTCGGACCTCGAGGCGGATGTGGCGCTCAACCAGCAGGCCGATGCGAAAGCGCTGGCGGTGTCGCTCTATGGCAGCGCCAAGACCGTCGACGGCTTCGTCGTCGATGGCCAGGTCAGCCTGATCGATCTCGATATCGATACTGAGCGGACCGTGTCGTTCCTCGGTGGTTCGCAGACGCTGACCAGCGAAAGCAGCAACCGCGGCTTTGCCGCCGCGCTGGGCCTGGCCTACGATTTCGAAGGCCCGCTGGGCACGATCTCGCCGGGTATCGAACTTCGCTACGTCGACCATTCCTTCGATCCGGTGAGCGAAACGGGTGGTTCGCTGGCCCTGACGATCGACCGCGAGGACGTGGAAAGCCTGCAGGGCCGTATCGGGCTCGATTACCAGAGCGCGGGTGGCCCGATCCAGATCGATGCCAATATCGACTTCGTGCATGAGTATGAGGACGGACCCTCGGTCTTTACGGCGCAGTTCGCCAGCGGGACCGGACCGGCCGTTCCATTCCTTCTGGCCGACCAGGCCAAGGACTGGGGCGAAGCAGGCTTCTCGCTGCAATATGTCAGCGGGGGCGCACAGTTCGGCGTCGGCTTTGACACCACGATCGGACGCGACAATGCCGATGCGCAAACCTACCGCGCGATGGCGAGCTTCAAGTTCTAAGCCAAGCCGGACTTTCAGTTCCGACAAGATGGGCCGTCCGGGAAACCGGGCGGCCCTTCTTGTTGGGCGAAAGCATTTTCCTACTCCCTCCGCTTGTGCCTACTCGGTCGGCCTCATTCATCATGGAGGCCGTAGATGAACCGCAAACCGCTATTCGATGCCATCCGCAAGCTCTTGGGGCGCGGGTTCCGGCAAGCCGAGGTCGAGGCGCTGGACAAGGCGATCGATACCGTCGCCGGACGCGCGCCAAACGGAGGGGCACACAGCATCGGCGCTCAGGGGCTCGCGCTTATCCGGCAATTCGAAGGCTGCGCGCGCCTGCGCCCCGACGGAATGGTCGAAGCCTATCCCGATCCGGGCACTGGCGGCGAACCATGGACCATCGGCTGGGGCGCCACCGGGCCCGGCATCGGTCCGGGCAGCGTATGGACACAGCAGCAATGCGATGCACGGCTCGAGAGCGACGTCGCACGGCATGCACGGGATGTCGCAATTGCGCTGGGCGATGCACCGACCACGCAGGCCCAATTCGATGCCCTGGTCAGCTTCCATTACAACACCGGCGCGATTGCGCGGTCGACGCTGCTGCGCCGCCATTTGGCGGGCGATTACGGGGCGGCGGCGGGGGAATTTGCGCGGTGGAACCGGGCCGGCGGACGGGTGCTCAAGGGCCTCGTCCGTCGCCGTGCAGCCGAAGCGCGCCTCTATCGCTCACGCTGAAAGCCGCGGAATTCTGCCATCCACGCCGAACGATTAGCCGGAACCCGAATGCTCCCGCCGCCGTTAGGCCAGCAAAGGAGTATCCCAAATGCGTATCTTGGTCGCAGGAGCGGCCGCCATCGCACTCGCGGCGGGCGGCGCTTACGCCGCGCCCGGCAAGGGGCAGGGAAACGACAAGCGGAATAACGACCGCGGGGCCGCCCAGTTGGAGCGCGGTAAGCCAGACAACGGGCGAGCGAACAGCGTCCGCCAGCGCGCAAAGCCCAACACCGAGCGACGCGATAACCGCATACCCGACGTGCCCACCGCACGCGATCGCAGCGATGGCGCGCGCGCCTTCCTCGATCGCGACCGCAACCGCACACTGATCGCCGGATGCCCACCGGGGCTTACGCGCAGGAACAGCGATTGCGTCGCACCGGATCAGGCCGGCACCTCCCCGGTCCGCAACCGGCGGTGGAACGGCTACGCCTACGATCCGGGCCTGTTCGGGCTGAGCCACTACGATGCGGGTCGCTATCACTACGAAAGCGGTTATCTGCTGCGCCGCACGAGCGAAGGCCGGGTGACCGGCTATCTCCCGGTGCTTGGCGGGGCGCTGGCGATCGGCAATGTCTGGCCAGCGAGTTACGAGAGTTATGCGGTCCCCGACTATTTCGTCGACTATTACGACCTCGGCCCGATGTCGTCCTATCGCTATGCCGAGAACGTCCTCTACCGGGTCGATCCGGAGGATTCCGCGATCACCTCGGTGGCGGGGTTGCTGACCGGCGACACATTCACCGTCGGGCAGCCGCTACCGGCAGGCTACGATGTCTACAACGTGCCCTATTCCTACCGCGCGCGTTACGCCGATACGGCCGATGCCTGGTACCGCTATTCGGACGGGCATGTGTACCGGATCGATCCTGAAACACAGCTGGTCGCGGCTGTGATCGACCTGCTGGTCTGAAAGTGCACCCATGACACCCTTGGTGAGAACAGGTTTCGCAGCGCTGGCGCTGGCGGCGTTGCCGCTCTTGGGCGGTTGCGGCGAGGCCGAGGACAAGCAGTCCGCGCCGGTCACGCAGGATGACGCAACGCTGACGCTGGCCGCGGCACTGGGCGCGAACAAGGCGCTCGGCATCTTGCAGAGCGCGATCGAGCAATCGGAGCTTTCGGGCGTCCTCGACGGACGGGCGAGCTACACGGTGCTTGCCCCCCAAGGATCGGGCGTTCGCCGCGCTGGGCGAGGACGGCGCAGCGTTGCTGGAGGACGAGCAGCGCCCGGTACTGATTGCGATATTGCGTGACCACATGCTGCCCGGTCACCTGACACCCGAAGCGATCGGCGCAGCGATCGACCGGCGCGGCGGCCCGGTCACCATGACCACGCTCGGCCAGACCGAGGTCCAGTTCGCCAGATCGGGCGAAACGCTGACGGTTACCATGGATGGAGGCGCCAGCGCGCATGTGTCCGGCACCGCCATTGCCGCCAATAACGGGGTACTGATCCCGATCGACACCGTGCTGCTCCCGCCCCGCGGCTGAGCGGCGCCTAATAGTCGCGACTGATTTCCGCGACCACGCTTTCCCGGCCCACCGTCGAAACCGCCGCCAGCAGCGATAGCCAGCTGGTCACTCGGAACTCCAGCTCGGTCGCGCTATATCCGCGTCCGTCGGTGATGATCTCCGCATAGAAACGCCGGCCGAAGTTCTTGCCCAGCGCCACGCCGGTGCCGCGGCCCAGCGCCGGGTCGGCGCTGACGATCCGCAGGCGATCGAGGCCGATGGCGCTGCGCAGCTGGTTGATCGGATCGAGCCCGCCGCCGCCGCGCAGGCTGGCAACCGCCGCCCCCAATTGCAGTGCATCGGTGGCCGACAGGCTGGTGACCGATCCGCCGAACAGTAGCCGCGCCAGCAATTCCTCTTCGGGCAAGGAGGGGTTCGAGCTGAAGGCGATTTCGGGCTGGGTCGCGCTGCCCTGCACCGTGGCTTCGACGGTCAATCCGTCGCGTTCGGTCTCCGCCACGATATCGAGCCGCGGATCGACCGGCACATTGGCATCGAATTCGATCTCGCCGCGGGTCAGCTCGAATTGCGTTCCGGCAAAGGTGTAGTCGCCACGCACCACTTCGGCGCTGCCGCCAATGCGGGGGTCGTCGGTGGTCCCGCGCAGGATCACATCGGCCGACCATTCGCTGTCGAGACCCATGCCATCGACATTGATCCGGCTCGCCGCCGTGGCATCGATCAGATAGCGCCACGGCCGAGACGGGGCGACCTGCGGGGCGCGGTTGGCGGGCGCGTTGATCTCGCGCGTGGCAATCTGCGGCAGGCGCAGATCGTCCGATGCAGTACCCAGCCGCCAGCTTGCCTCATTGACGCGTACGCGGCCCGCAATCGTCCCGCCGAGCCCGTTGGAAACAATCCGCAGCGGTCCGGTGATGGTGGCGCTGACCCCGCCGGTATCGAGCAGGCGGGCATTGCGCGCCGAGGCACGCAGATCGATGATCGGCCCGCGGATTTCGAGCACCCGGCCTTCCACCGCTTCGCCCAGCGTGCGCAGATCGACGATCCCGCTGCCGCTCACGCTGCCGCCGTTCACCGCAGTGCCGGCAAAGCGCGCGATCTGCAGGCGCGATCCGCGGAACCGCCCGCGCAGCGTGATGTCGCGAATGTCGGTGCCCGACAGCGAGCTGCGCAATTGCAGCGTGTCGCCCGAGATCGAGCCGCGCACGGTGGGGTCCTGCAAGGTCCCGCTGGCATCGGCAGCGATCGCGATCGGGCCGGTGATGTCGAAGGTGTCGAGCGCCGCCAGCCGCCACAGGCTTTCTGCCGCGCCGCGATAGCGCAATTGGGCCAGCAGGCTACCGGCACGCAGCCGGTCGATCAGCATCCCCTGCGCAGGCAATCCAGTGATCTGCGCCTGTACGCGGCCGCGCTGGATATCCTCATTCTGCAGCAGTGCGCGGGCCTCGAGCTCGCTTTCGGTCAACCGCGCAACCAGCGCCACATTGACCGGACGCGAAGTCAGCACGAGTCCCGAACGGGTCAGCCCGTCGATCTTCACCTTGGCATCGCTCACGGGGAGCCGATTGGCACCGACGCGATACTCCACCGTACCCGAGATTATCCCGCCCAGCCCGGTATCGGGCCGCACGATATCGATCAGCGACAGCGGCATGCGTGCAAGCTTGAAGTCGAAATCGAGATCGCCGCCGCCAAAGCTGCCCGAAGCAATCATCCCGCCATCGCCATAGGACAATTGCGTCAGCGCAAGACGCCACCCGCCATTGTCGAGGCTGGTGAGCACCGCGCGGCGCGGCATGGAAATGCGGTGTCCGGCAAACTCGCCCTGTGCGGCCAGCGCGATCTGGTCGGGGCGGATGCCCGCGTTCACATCGAGCACGAACCGGCCGCTGCGCCGCCCCGAAAGCGATGCATCGACGCTGCCTACGCCGTTCTCGATCTCGCCCTGCGCCGCCAGCCGTCCGATGAACAGCGTGCCATAGGAGAGCCCGACCGCAGTGCCTGTGCCGGAAAAGCTCGTATGGCCTTTACGGATCAGCCCCGAGGCGTCGATATCCGCGCGTGCGATCCGCAGCGGCGTCTCACCGCCAAAGCGCGCATTGCGGGCCTTGAGAGCGATATCCAGCCCCTGTCCGCCGCCACGCGGTGCCAGCGCGACAGTGCCGTCGAGCCCGCCCCCGGCGAAGGCGAGCGTTCCGTCGGCGCCGCCATCGACCAGCGTCAGCCCGCCGGTGACATTCGTTTCGGATACGCGCATGCTTTCGATCGCGATCCGGGTCGGTCCGCCCTCGGGCGCCAGCAGCGCCAGCTGTCCGGCGAAGGGCCCGAGGAGCGACTCGCCCTCGGTATCGATCGCAAAGCCTTCCTCGCTTGGCGCGATTGTCAGGCGAACATTCTCGAGCCCGGTCGCGGGGCTGGCGAAGACCAGCGCGGCGCTGGGCCCGGCTTCGGTCACGCTGGCTTCGACGGTGAAGGGGCCGTAATCGACATGCGTGCCGCTGCCTGCCACCTGGGTGGTGCCATCGCGGACGCTGCCGTCGAGCGCGAGGCTCAGCTTGCTGGCATCGACGCGCAAACGGTTGAAATCGAGCGGCGCATTGCCGCCGACCGCGACACCGCCGCGCACGCGGATCGGTGTCCCGGCGAGATTGGCCAGCGTAGCATTGGTTACCGGCGCGATCCGCGCGTCGAGATCGGCTGCCAGCCGCCACGGCGCCCCCGAAGCCAGCACGAAGTCGATCACGGCGGTTCCGCCCAGCGTACCGACATTGTCGAGCGCAAGCCGCTCCGCGCGGACCGGACCGCGCAGCTCGTAACGACCGCTCGCCAGATCGCCGCGCAGCGCAAGGTTGGCCGAAGTGCCGGGAAAGGCCACGCTCAGATCGTCGGACAGCAGCGTCGAACCGCTGAGCACCAGAGTGCCGCGGCCCACGCCGTCGACCAGTCGCGGATCGACCCAGGCATTGCCGCTGGTGACCTTTGCGACCGCGACATCGAGCGGCAGCGTCCAGCGCGTCCCGTCATACCGCGCAGTGCCCTGTTGCCGAAGCCCTGCCAGCACGGTGCCTTCGAGGTCGAGTTCGCCGATGCGCAAATCGTGGACCACCGCCAGATCGCTGAATGCGCCGTCGAGCGTGGCCGAAAGGCGCGTGTCGCGGAGCGCCATGCCCTCGCCCAGCACATTCGGATCGCGCACGCGGACGACGAGTTCCAGGTCCTCGGCGCGGTTGGCTGCGAGGTCGACAAGTCCATCTGCATCGAGGCTCAGCCCGCGCCCGATCAGGGTCGTCCGGCCATCGAAAGCGCGGTCGTCGATCGCCAGATCGGCTTTCAGCGCGACATCATCGCCCAGCGCTCGCGCGGGGATACCGGAGAGGAAATCGGACGGATCGAACTTGCCCAGCAGGCCGAAGCGGCCCGCCTGGTTGGTAACGCGCATGGCCGCCACACGCTCGTTCTCGCTGCGCACCAGCAGCCCGCCGGTCCACTGCGACCAGGTTCCATCCCCGCGCAGCCGCGCGGTATAGGCGCGGTCGAGGCCTGCCAATGCTGCCAGCGGGCCATCTTCGGCCGCGGCAAGATCGAAGGAGAGATCGAAATCGTCGCCATCGGGTTCGGCGTCGAGCAGTAGCGCCAACCGATCACGCTCGCCCAGCGCGCCGTCCACGTCGAGCAGCAGGCGCCTGTCGCTGACCGTCGCGTTCCCGCTCAGATCGACCCGCTGCGCCTGATCCCCGGCAATGCCGGGTGCGAGCGTAAGCCGGTCGATCGTGAAGTCTTCCACCGCGATGTCGAAACCGGGCAGGATCGGCCCTTCTTCCTCGCTGGGCAGAAATTCGGGGATCCGCGCCAGCGTCGCGCGGCGCGCGGCGAAGGTGTCGATCTCCAGCCGGTTCGAAAGCCATGCGCCGGGGTTCCAGTCGACCTCCGCGCGCGGGATCGTCAGGAATACGCCCCGCGGGTCGGACAGCCGCACATCGTGCAGCACCGCCGCGCCGTAGAGATTGCCCTCGATCCGCCCGATCTGGACGTTCAGTCCATTGGGGAAGGTCCGCTCGGCGATCCGGTTGGCAAGGAAACGTTCGCCCAGCGGGGTGTTGAGCACAGCCAGCGCGCCGGCAATCAGCAGCACCAGCGCGCCGATAATGCCCAGCAGCCACTTGCCACCACGCGGCCGGCGGCGGGCGGCGGGCTCGGTTTCGCGCAACGCGTCCTCGCTCATCAGAAGGCCTGTCCGAGCGAGATATAGACCCCGACCGCGGAGTCTTCGGGTTCGGGATTGAGCGGTATACCCACGTCGAACCGGATCGGGCCGAAGCCGGTCGCATACCGCAAGCCTATGCCCGCGCCCATCTTGATCTCGGCGAAATCGGGCGTGGTCGAGGTCGACACGCTGCCCAGATCGAAGAACGGCACGACCGAAACCGCGCCATCGAAGAAGCCGGTCCCGATCCGCGCCTCGAGCGAGGCTTCGACCAGGCTGCGCCCGCCGGTCGGCTCCATGAATTCGTTCTTGGGTCCGATCGCCTGATAGCCATAGCCGCGCACCGAGCCCCCGCCGCCCGCATAGAGCCGCCGCGAGGGCGCGATGCCGACGAGGTCGGCGCCCTGGATGCTGGCGAAGGCGCCGCGCGCCGCGATCACCGTGCGCGCGCCGACCGACTGGTAGAACGCGCCGTCAACGCGGTTACGCAGGTAATAATACTGCTCGCCCTCGGTGCGCGAGGTTTCCGGGGCGAGGAACCCGGTCACCCGGAACCCGCGCGTCGGGTCGAGCAGCGAGTCGCTGGTATCGATCGTCGCTCGGCCGAACAGCGAGGCGACGAAATAGGTCTGGCGGGGCCGCGCCACGCCATCGACGATGCGGTTACGTTCGTCGGTCGCAAGCACTTCGGCGCCGATGCCCCAGGCGAGCGGTTTCTGGAACAATAGCGTCGAGGTGCGTTCATAGGTCCCGGTCAGCGCCACCGTGCGCGCATCATAGGCGGTGGTATCGATGCTGGAGGCATAGGCATCGACGGTGAGCACCTTGTCGCGGCCGCCGAAATTGTTCTTGCGGAAGGTCACCCCGGCCAGCTGTTCGCGCGTGCCGAGGATGCCGCGCAGCCGCAGCGCGCCTTCGGGCGGGAAGAAATTGCGATGCTCCCAGCTTGCCTGGATACGCACGCCCTCTTCGGAGCCATAGCCGATCGCGCCCGCGATCGTCCGCAGCTTGGCGCGTTCGAGCGTCACGTCCATCGCCACCACGCCGGGTTCGTCACCCTGCGGCGGCGACACTTCGCGCGCTTCGACGCCGACGGTCGATACCAGCCCCGTGGCGGTCACCGCGCGGCGCAGGTCGAAGGCGAGGCTGCGCTGATAGACATCGCCCGCATCGAACCGCGCGATGCTCGCGAGATGGCGGCTGGAGAGAAACGCCTCGTCGCTGCTGACCACTTCGCCGAAGACGTATTTGCCGTTCGGGCGGACCGGCATCGTCAGGTCACCCTCGACCCGCTCGTGATCAATCAGCAATTCGGGATTGTCGATCTCGGCAAAGGCGTAACCGGTCTCGCCCAGAGCGCGGTCGAGATCGAACCGTTCGGCGAGGATATCGTCGGACTGGAGATAATCGCCCGGGCGGATTTCGAAGGCGTCGCGCAGATCGCCGGCATCGGGCGCGGCGGCCAGATCGCCCAGCGCAATCGCGCCATAGGTGTAGCGGGGGCCCGGGATGACATCGAAGCGTACGCGCGGGCGCTGGTCGGCCGCCTCCTCGCCCGCATCGCGCGTGGCGATGGTGCGGACGATCTCGCCATCGTAATAGCCATAGACGCGCAGCAGCGTGCGCAGCAGTTCCTCGTCCTTGCGCGCGCGTGCGGCAAGCTGGGCGACATTCTCGTCGCCATCGTCGAGCTCCTCGATCGTCGAAAGCGCCTCGAACCGGTCGATGAAATCCCCGCGCTCGCTGAACGGCGGTTCCTTCTGCGGGAAGCCCAGCACCAGCGTATCGGACAGTTCTTCCAGATCCGCTTCGTCGAAAGCGATCTGCGGCACATCGGCCAGCAGGTCGGCAAAGACGATATCGGTTTCGGGTTCGAGCGGCTCGAGCGGTTCGAAGACGACATCTTCGGGCCATGCCACCGACATGCCCGGAATTTCGGAGACCGCGGTCTCTGCCCGGAGGTCGCTCGCGGTGTCTTCCACGGCAATCTCGGTAGGCGCGTCAGTGCCCTGCTGCGCCCAGGCCTCGGGATCGCTAACCGCGCTGTCGGGGATTAGGTCTTCGAGCGAAGGCGGAGCATCGGCATCCTGCGCCGCGAGCGGCTGGACGCCCGCGATTGCAATCGCGGCAAGACAGCTAGCCAGCGCGTGACGCGCCAGGTCAGTCGGCAATCCGGTACTCGGCCGCGAGCCCGTCCTTGGCCGGCAGCGCTTCGTCGCGGCGGCTGGTGCGCGGGGCGGTAGCAGCGGCGATGAGGCGCTTCTGCTCGTCATCGGACATGCGCTCCCATCCGCCACGGGTAAGCCGTTCGAGCGGGCGATAGCGGACTTTGTATTGCATCCGCTCAGCCCCATCGACCCAATAGCCGAGATAGACGTAGGGCAGGCCGCTGGCGGCCGCACGGCGAATGTGGTCGAGGATAATGTAGTTCCCAAGCCCGGCGCGATCCCCATGCTCAGAGTTGTAGAAGCTGTAGATCATCGACAGCCCGTCACCCTGATAATCTGTTAGGCACGCCCCCACGAGGCGGCCCGGTTCGGTGCCGATGCCCGGCTCCCGATATTCAATGACATAGCTGGTGACACTGGTGTGTTCCACCATGTCGGCAAAGTCACTTTCCTCCATCTGCGTCATCCCGCCACCGGGGTGGCGGGCTGCAAGGTAACTCTGCAACAGCTCGAATTGTTCCGCAGTTGCCCATGGACGGCATTCAGTGGCGATCAGATCGTCATTGGCCTTGAGCGTGCGCTTCTGTGACGAGGACGGCTTGAACTCGTCTGCTACCACCCGCACCGAGACGCAGGCCTGGCAATCGAGGCAGGATGGGCGGTAGGCGACGGTCTGGCTGCGACGGAAGCCGATCCGTCCGAGCGCTTCGTTCAGCTCATCGGCATTGTCGCCGCGCAATTCGGTAAAGACCTTACGCTCGCTCTTGCCCGGCAGATACGGACACGGCGCAGGGCTGGTCACGAAGAAGCGGGGGAAGCGAATCGGTGCGGTCACTTTGGGTTGCATCCTCTCAGAGGTTAACAATTCCTTACCTGTCGCAGACATTAATGACAGAGCGGGTCTCTGGTTAAAACCCTCTTAACCATGAAAAGCGCAAACCGCCCGTCGAACGGTCCCTTGGAGACTGGGAAATCGGGCCGTGCCCAGCGCTGACCCGCGACCTAGATCAGGCCAGTTCGGCCAGTTCTACGGTGTAGCCTTTGTCGCGCAGGTTGCGCACCAGCCGGTCGATCTGCTCGCCATCGCGCGCTTCGCATTCGATCTCGGCGGTCAGCCCCTTGGCCGGCAGCGTGGTGAAGATGCGCTGGTGATAGATCTCGATGATATTGACGTTATGCGCGTTGAATTCGCGCATCACCTTGAACAGCGCGCCGGGGCGATCCTGCAAGACGACCTGCAACCGCGCCAGGCGGCCCGACCGCGCGAGATCGCGCAGCAGCACATTGGCCAGCAGGCGGGTGTCGATATTGCCGCCGCACAGCACCAGGCCGATGGTCTTGCCGGCGAATTTCTCCGGGTTGGACAGGACCGCGGCCAGCCCTGCCGCGCCCGCCCCTTCGACCACCGTCTTCTCGATCTGCAGCAGCAGCGACACCGAATGTTCGAGCGTGGATTCCTTGACCAGCAGAACCTCGTCGACCAGCTCGGCAATGATCTGGCGGGTGAATGCACCCGGCGCCTTGACCGCGATCCCTTCGGCCAGCGTATCGCCCCCGCAGGGGCGATCATCACCGGTGACGGCGGAATACATCGAGGGGTAAAGCTCCGCCTGCACCCCGACCATTTCGATCGCGGGCTTGAGCGCCTTGGCCACCGTTGCCATCCCGCTCATCAGCCCGCCGCCGCCGATCGGCACGACGAGGCAATCGAAATCGTCCTTTTCGGCCAGCATTTCGAGCGCCACCGTGCCCTGCCCCGCAGCGACCAGCGGATCGTCGAAGGGGTGGACGAAGGTAAGACCGCGTTCCTGCTCCAGTTCGAGCGCATGGGCATAGGCCTCGTCGAAGGTTTCGCCGAACAGGACAACATCACCGCCAACGCTCTGCGTCTGCATCACTTTCACGCTGGGCGTGGTTTCGGGCATCACGATGGTCACCGGCACGCCCAGACGGCGGCCATGATAGCTCAGCCCCTGCGAGTGATTGCCCGCCGAGGCGGCGATGACGCCGCGTGCGCGCTGCTCCTCGTCGAGATGCAGTAGCGCATTGAGCGCGCCGCGTTCCTTATAGGCCGCGGTGAACTGGTGGTTCTCGAACTTGAGCCAGATGTCGGCCCCGGTAATTTCCGACAAGGTCTGCGAGCGCAGCATCGGCGTGCGGACCACCGCGCCTTCGATCCGCGCCGCAGCAGCGCGGACATCGTCGAGGGTGAGGAGGTCGGTGGCCTTGGTTGCGGCCCGCACGGGAGATGCCTTTGTCATCCTTCGCCCCTACGGCGCGCGGCCACAGGGCGCAATCGCCGAAAGGGTTTGCCTCAACCAAGCTTTGCCTTATCGCGAACCATCGAATTCGAGACGGGACCGCAGTGAAATGACACGCAAATTCCTCGCCGCCATGATCGCCCTGACGCTCGCCGCACCGGCGCAGGCCGATGTGCTGATCGACAATGTCGAAGGCCTGACCATCGGTGAAGACGGCACGATCCAGCGCTTCACCGCACTGGTCATCGACGACGACGGCAAGGTCGCGCAGATCCTTTCCGCCAAGGACAAGAAGCCACAGACCGATTACCGCGAAGACGGCGAAGGCGCGGTGATGATCCCGGGGCTGGTCGATGCGCATGCCCATGTCATGGGGATCGGGATCGGCGCGCTGACGCTCGACCTGTCGGACACCACTTCGCTCGAAGAGGCGCTCGACAAGATCCGCCGGTTCGCCGCCGAAAACGAGGCCCGGCCGTGGATTCTCGGGCGCGGCTGGAATCAGGAGAAATGGGGCCTTGGCCGGTTCCCGACCGCCGCCGAACTCGACCGCGCGGTATCCGACCGTCCGGTCTATCTCCAGCGGGTCGACGGCCATGCCGGTTGGGCCAACAGCCTCGCAATGCAGGCAGCAGGCATCGACGCGAACACCAAGAGCCCGGCGGGCGGGCGGGTCGAACGGATCCCCGGTTCGCAAGCCCCCGCGGGCGTATTCGTCGATGCCGCCGAAGCGCTGATGATGCGCGCGATCCCCGCACCGCGCCCCAACGAGCGCGATCTCGCCTTTGCCGAGGCGCAGAAGGTGCTGCACAGTTTCGGGATCACCGCCGTGGCCGACATGGGCACATCGATCGAGGACTGGCAGGCGTTCCGCCGCGCAGGGGACACGGGCGCGCTGACGCTGCGCATCATGGCCTATGCTGCGGGTCCGGACCAGATGGAGCTGATCGCGGGCGCACGTCCTTCGCCGTGGCTCTATGACGACAAGCTGCGGCTGAACGGGGTCAAGATCTACCTCGATGGCGCATTGGGCAGCCGCGGGGCGTGGCTCAAGCGGCCCTATGCCGACGACCCGGGCAATACCGGCCTGCCGCTGACCGGCCCGGCCAAGCTGCGCAACATCCTCGTGCGCGCCGCACAGGGCAATTTCCAGCCCGCGATCCATGCGATCGGCACTGCCGCCAATGAAGACGCGCTCAACGCGATTGCCGAGCTGGCCGAAAGCTTCCCCGGCGATCGCCGCTGGCGGATCGAGCATGCGCAGATCGTCGATCCGGTCGACCTGCCCAAATTCGGGCAGCACGGCATCATCGCCTCGATGCAGCCGGTCCACCAGACCAGCGACCGCGTGATGGCCGAAGCCCGGCTGGGCGCCGATCGCCTCGACGGCGCCTATGCCTGGAACACCATCCTCGGGCTTGGCGGCAGGCTGGCCTTCGGCTCGGACGCCCCGGTGGAATCGCCCGATCCCTTCGCCGGTCTGGCCGCCGCGGTGACGCGGATGGATGCCGCTGGCGAGCCTTTCGGCGGCTGGCGCGCGCAGGACCGGGTCAATCGCGAACAGGCGCTGGCCGGTTTCACCAGCGAAGCGGCCTATGCCGGTTTCGCGGAAGGCCGCTTCGGCCGGCTACTGCCCGGCGAACGCGCCGATTTCGTACTGATCGACCGCGACCCGATGCTCGCCTCACCCGGCGAATTGCGCGCCACCAAGGTGCTCGAGACCTGGGTCGGCGGGCGTAAGGTTTACGACGCCGACTGAGTTTCCTCGGCCTGCTCGTCTTCCGCCTTGCGGCGCTTTTCGGTCAGCCGCATCAGCAGCAGCGAGCCTTCGAACAGCAGCAGCAGCGGGACGGCCAGCAGCAGCTGCGATCCCGGGTCGGGCGGCGTGATGATCGCTGCCACGGCAACGATCAGCACGATCACATAGCGCCGCGCGGATACCAGTTGCGCGCGCGTGACGATGCCCGCGCGGTGCAGCAGCAACAACAGAACGGGCAGCAGGAAGCTCATCCCGAAAGCGAGGATGAACTGCATCACCAGCCCGAGATATTCGTTCGCGGTCGGCAGCGCCTGGATCTCGAGCCCGCCGGCCGTCCCCTCGAAGCCGAGGAACCATTCGAAAGCGGTCGGCATGACGACGTAATAGGCCAGCGAGGCGCCCAACAGGAACAGCACCGGCGTGGCCAGCAGGAAGGGCAGGAAGGCCTTCTTTTCCTTCGCATAAAGCCCCGGCGCGACGAACGCCCACAGCTGGTTGGCGATGACCGGGAAGCTCAGGCAGAAGCCGGCAAACAGCGCGACCTTCAGTTCGACGAAGAACACTTCGTAGAGCTTGGTGAAGATCAGCTGCCCCTCGCCTGCGGGAAAGGCGTTCTTGAGCGGCTGGATCAGGAAGCCGAGGATCGGATCGGCGAAATAGAGGCACCCGCCAAAGGCCAGCGCCAGCGCCAGCACGCAGCGGACCAGCCGCGCGCGCAGTTCGATCAGATGATCGAGCAGCGGGGCCTGGCTCTCGTCGATATCCTTGATCACCGCCATCTCAGCCGTCCTTGCCCGGGGGTGGAGCAAGTGGCGGCGGGGACGACGGGTCGTCCGCATGTTCGGGTGCCTTCACCGGCGCGGCGCGCTTGATCGCGGCTTCGGCGGCGGCATCCGCATCGGGCACGTCATCGGCCGCGGCAAGCGGTTCCATTTCGCCCGGCAGCAGGTTCTCGGGCCCGCCCCCTTCGGGGGTCGAACCATCGGGATATTCGGCCATGATCTGCTTGTTGCGCGCGGCCCACTTCTCTTCCATTTCCTCGATCTCGGCCTGGCGGACGACCTCGTCCAGCCCGGCGCGGAAATGGCTCGACATGCGGCGCAGCTTGCCGATCCAGCGACCGGCATGTTTCAGCGCTTTTGGCATGTCACTGGGGCCGATCACGAGGATCGCCACAATGACGATCACCAGCAATTCGCTGGCGCCGATATCGAACATGGCCTGCCTCCGCCCGCTAGCGGATCACTTGGTGTCGGAGGTCTGCTTGACCTGGTCGGGGGTCAGCCCCTCGTCGGCCGGCTTGGCGTCATGCCCAAGCTGCTTCGCGGGCGCTTCTTCCTCGTTCATGCCTTGCTTGAAGCTTTTGATGCCCTTGCCGAAATCACCCATCATTTCGGAAATGCGACCCCGGCCGAACAGGACGAGGACGACGACGGCGATGATGGCGAGCTGCCAGACACTGAGACCCATGGGACCTTCTCTTTCAGATTGCTTGGCACCGAATATAGGCGTTGCGGCGGGTTAGCGCCAGTCAGGCTTCGTCGGCAGGCTCATCAACCTCTTCGGCGGCGCTCTGCCCCTCTTCGGTGCCCTCCTCGCCGATCAGTTCTTCATAGGCATCGTCGACGGGGTCGAGCAGTCCCGTAGCGCGCAATTCCGCGATTCCGGGCAGGTCGCGGCGGCTCGAAAGGCCGAAATGGTCGAGGAAATCGGGGGTCGTCGCGTAGATCGTCGGCCGTCCCGGAACCTCGCGCCTGCCTGCGATCTTCACCCATCCCGCTTCCATCAGCACGTCGAGCGTCCCGCCGCTGGTCTGCACACCGCGGATCGATTCGATCTCCGCGCGGCTGACCGGCTCGTGATAGGCGATGATCGCGAGCACTTCGGTGGCGGCGCGGCTGAGGCGGCGCACCTGTTCCTTCTCGCGCCGCAGCAGATGCGCCAGATCGGGTGCGGTTTCGAAATGCCAGCGCTTCGCGCGTTCGACCAGATGCACGCCGCGCTTCTCGTAATCCGCCGCCACGCTGCGCAGCGCCTCGCGCACATCGCCCACTGCAGCGCCGCCGAGAAATCCCGCCAGCGCCTCGGCCGTCATCGGTTCCTCCGCCGCGAACAGCGCGGCTTCGACGGCGCGGGCGAGCTCGTCCATCAGGCGGGCACCCGCCGCAGGTGGAGCGGTCCGAAGGTATCCTCCTGTTGCAATTCGGCCCGGCCCAGCCGCGCCAGTTCGAGCGCGGCGACAAAGCTCGAGGCCAGCGCCGAACGTTTGAGCCGCGGCTCGGCATGCGGCGGAAGGAAATCGCGCAATTCCATCCAGTCGAGCGTCACCCCGAGCATGTTGGAAACCCGGTCGAGCGCCGATTCGAGCGTCATCACGGGGCGTTCGCGCACCATGTGGATGGCGGGCGCCGTGCGCGCCTTCACGCGTCCATAGGCCTCGATCAGCGCGAACTGGTCGCAGTGCCACAAGGTCTTGCGCGCAATTTCCAGCCCCTCGGGCGTGCCGCGCAGGAAAACGTCGCGCCCGATCCGGTCGCCGCCCATCAGCCGCGCCGCCGCATCGCGCATCGCGCCGAGCCGCTGGAGCCGCAATTGCAGCTTGAGCGCCAGTTCCTCGGGGCTGGGATCTTCCTGCTCTTCCTTGGGCAGAAGCATGGCCGATTTGAGATAGGCCAGCCACGCGGCCATCACGAGATAGTCGGCGGCCAGTTCGAGCTTCAGCGCCTCTGCCTGGTCGATATAGCCGAGATACTGATCAACCAGCGAGAGGATCGAAATCGAGCGCAGGTCGACCTTCTGCCGCCGTGCGAGGTCGAGCAACAGGTCGAGCGGCCCTTCCCACCCATCGAGCTCGAGATAGAGCGTGTTCTCGTCGACCGGCGCCTCGGCGGCAATCCCGTCCCACTCTTCCTGAGCGTCATCGGCCGGATCGGCGAAGAGCAGTCCGTCGCTGGTCACGCCGCGGGCTCCTCCGCGAGCGCGAGCAGCGCATCGCGCTTGGCCAGCAGTTCGGCAGTCTCGGGCCCGTCCTGCGGTGCCCGCATTGCCGCATGGACGCGGTCGAGCCGCGCGGCGGATTTTTCCGCCAGCGTCCCGCCAAGTCCGGCGATGGCTTGCTGGTCGGCCATCTTCGCCCAGCAGTTGAGCACGATATCGCAGCCCGCTGCGAGGGCGCGCTCGGCGCGTTCGGGGATCGTGCCGTCGAGCGCTTCCATATCGATATCGTCGGACAAAAGCAGGCCATCGAAGCCGATCCTGCCGCGGATCACATCGTTTATGACCATCCGCGACAGCGTGGCGGGCGCTTCGGCATCCCACGCTTCGAACACGATATGCGCGCTCATGCCCAGAGGATGCGCTGCCAGCGTGCGGAAGGGTTCGATATCGACTTCGAGCTCGGCGTTGCTCGCGGTGACGACGGGCAGTTCCTTATGCGTGTCGCAGGTCGCGCGGCCATGCCCCGGCATGTGCTTGAGGCAGCCGACCACGCCTGCGCGGCCCATCCCGTCGAGCACCGCGCGGCCCAGCGCCGCCACCTGCAAGGGATCGCTGCCCAACGCGCGGTCGCCGATCACATCGTCGGTTTCGGGGCGGCGCACATCGAACGGGGCGTGATAATCGACCGTGATTCCCATCTCGGCCAGCTCGCGCCCCATCGCTTCGGCATTCGCGCGCGCGGCCTCGATCGCCGAAGCGGGCGCGATATCCCAAAGCCGCGCGAACGCTTCGCCCGCCGGATAGCGCTGCCATTCGGGCGGTTTCATCCGCGCGACACGCCCGCCTTCCTGGTCGATCGAGACGATCAGATGCTTGCGTCCGTGGATCGCGCGCAGATCGTCCGTCAGCCTGCGCAGCTGCGTACCATCGGCGCAATTGCGCGCAAACAGGATGTAACCCGCAGGGTCCGCCTCGGTGAAGAAGGCGCGCTCGTCGGCCGTTAGTTCGAGACCGGAGATGCCGAAAATGGCGGGTGTCATCGCCGGAAAGTGGAACCTTGGCCCGAGTCCCGCAAGCTAAGCCCCTGCGGGAGGTGTGGAAATCAGATTCGAGACGCGCCTATTTGACGAAACAGGCGAGCCCGTCCGCCTTGAGCGCGGCGCATAACCGGCTTGCGCTGGCGCGGTCGCCCGTGATCGCCTGCAGGCGATAGACCGTGCCGATATCGACCTGTGCCTCGACCACGCGGTGGCTGACGCCGTTGAGCGCTTCGGTCTGCCGCATCAGGTTCGACCACGCCGCTTCGGCATCGGCGCGGCGCGGATAGGCGCCGACCTGCACCGAAGTGCCCGCCACCGGGGTCGCGCGGGTGCCTTCGTTGACCGTCGAGGCAATGGTCGGACCGGAGGACGTGCCCGCATCGACCGGCGGTGTGGTGGTGCTCTCGGCCAGCTTGCCTTCGCGCGTCTGCCCCTCGCCCACCGCGAAACTGGTGTCGCCGGTGCCGGCAAACGTCTTGCCGCCCGGGTCTTCCGGTTTGGTCTTGTAGGGTTCTTCGGGGGCCGCGATCACGCTGCCATCGGGTTCGGGTTCGTCCGAGGCCCGGTTGGTCAGGAACCAGATACCGCCGACAACCGCGCCGAGCAGCACCAGTGCGAGTACGCCGAGCAGGATCAGGCGCGAGGTATCGAAACCCGCGGCGTGGTCATCGTCCTCGGCCGCCTCGAGCCAGGGCAGGCTGTCGTCTTCGGCAAGGTCGAGCTGGTCCTCGGCCCCGCGATCCCCGCCCATGTCATACGGTGTCGATCCCACCATGCTCACATCTCCTCGACCGCTTCGACCCCCAGGATGGCGAGGCCGTTGCGGATTACCTGCCCGACCTGCGCCGCCAGGAACAGGCGCGCGGCGGTCAGTTCGGCGTCGCCTTCCTGAATGATCCGTTTTGCCGGATCGTCATTACCCGTATTCCAGAAGCTGTGGAAGGCAGCGGCCAGGTCGCCGAGGAAAAACGCGATACGGTGCGGCTCGCGCGCCTTGGCCGCGGCTTCGACCACGCGCGGAAATTGCGCCGCTTCGCGCACCAGCGCCAGTTCGTCGTCGCCCAGCCGGTCGAGATGTTCGTCGCTCGGCTTCACACCCGCCTTGCGCAGCGTCGAATGGATCCGCGCATTGGCATATTGGAGGTAAAAGACCGGATTGTCCTTCGACGCCTCGACCACCTTGGCGAAGTCGAACTCCATCTGCGCGTCGGGCTTGCGCGTGAGCATGGTGAAGCGCACGACATCCTTGCCCACTTCATCGACCACTTCGGCCAGCGTGACGAAAGTGCCCGAGCGCTTGGACATCTTCACCGGTTCGCCATCGCGCAGCAATTTGACCATCTGCACCAGCTTGACGTCGAACGGCACATCGCGCCCCGCGCCCTTGGTCAGCGCCGCGACCGCCGCGCGGATCCGCTTGACCGTCCCGGCATGGTCGGCGCCCCAGATGTCGATCAGCGCGTCGGCCTTTTCGGCCTTCTGGAAATGATAGGCGAGATCGGCCCCGAAATAGGTCCAGGCGCCATTCGACTTCTTGATCGGGCGGTCCTGGTCGTCGCCAAACTCGGTCGAGCGGAACAGCGGCAGTTCGACCGGCTCCCAGTCCTCGGGCGGCGCCTTGCCCTTGGGCGCTTCGAGCACGCCGTCATAGACGAGGCCCTTCTCGCGCAGCCACGCCTCGGCTGCTTCGGGCTTCTTCGCCGCCTGCAATTCGGCTTCCGATGAAAACAGGTCGTGATGGATGCCGAGCAAGGCGAGATCGGCGCGGATCATTTCCATCATCGCGGCGACCGAACGCTCGCGGAACAGGCCGAGCCATTCGCTTTCGGCAGCATCCTTGTAGGCGGGGCCGAACTCCTGCGCGAGCCGCACGCCAACCGGCTTGAGATAATCGCCGGGATACAGCCCTTCGGGAATGGCACCGATATCGTCGCCCAGCGCCTCGCGGTAGCGCAGATGCGCCGAGCGGGCGAGGACATCGACCTGCCCCCCGGCATCATTCACGTAATACTCGCGCACGACCCGGTAGCCCGCCCATTCAAGCAGGCCGCACAGCGCATCGCCGACGACCGCACCGCGGCAATGGCCCATATGCATCGGGCCGGTCGGATTGGCGGAGACATATTCGACATTGACCGTCCGCCCGTCGCCCAGTGCCGAGCGGCCATAGTCGTCGCCCTGGGCGGCGATCGCCAGCAGTTCGCGGCGCCACGCATCGGGCGACAGGCGCAGATTGATAAAGCCGGGACCGGCGATTTCGGCGGCGTCGATGTCGGGTTCACGCTGCAGATGCTCGACGATCTTCTCGGCCAGCGCGCGCGGATTGGTCTTGGCCTGCTTGGCCAGCACCATCGCGGCATTGGTCGCCAGATCGCCGTGCGAGGGATCGCGCGGCGGTTCCACGGTCACATTGGCGCGCGGCGTATCCGCGGGCAGTACGCCCTCCATTTCGAGAGCGTTGAGAACGGCATCGATCCGGGCCGCAAAAGCCGCGTGAAGTGTCTGCATGTCAGCCATGCCGCGCGCCTAGCCTATCGGCGCAAAATGGCAAGACGCGAGCGCTGCTAGCGCGTGGCGTTGTAGCGCAGCTGCGCTTCGGTCAGCTGGAAACCGACCAGCAGTTCGAAGGTCGCGCGCTGCACCGCGGCACGCACCGCCGGATCGGCCAGCGGATCGAGCGCAGCATCGGGATCGCCGGGTTCGCGCTTGCGCGTGATCTGCTCGCGGATTTCGGCGGGCAGCGTGGCATCGGCGCGATTGACATAGGCGCCGGCGGTGCCGCGTGCCTGCGCGCGCTCCTGCCCGTCGGCGAATTGCAGCGTGACATTGCCGACGCGCTTGGTGACGACCGACGAACCGCCGCGCAGCACGGTGGAGAAATAGGGCAGCGTGACCGTGCGGCTGCCGCGCGTATCGCTGCGGCGCGCAACGACGTCGAAGCTCGCTTCCGTATAGACCCGGTCGCCCGCTTCTTCATTGCAGGTGGAGCGCAGATTGGTGATTGCCGCGGTCACGTCGAGATCGGCCATGGTGGTCGCCCCCGCAGTGCGGAAAGTAGTGATATCGCCCGTGTAATCGGGGATGCCGACCGCCGGGCAAGTGCTGCGAACCGCGGAAATGCCGACGCCTTGGTCGACAATCAGGTCGCCTTCCCTGGCGCAACCGGCCAACGCCAGGCCAAGGGCAAGCGCGGGAAGAAGACGGTTACGGATGGTCATGCGGCTAAATTCCCTTTTGCGGTCATTCGAAATCGTAGCCCGGCGGGCTGCGGGATGCCCTAGCTTGGCCTGCACGAAAGCGCTAGAGGGCGGGACATGAACGCCCCCTTTCAATCCCCGCCCAGTTCGCCCGGCAGCGACCCGCGCCAGCCGCTCAAGCTCCTCATCGCTGCGCCGCGCGGCTTTTGCGCAGGCGTCGACCGCGCGATCGAGATCGTCGAGCGCGCGCTGCAGAAATACGGCGCACCGGTCTATGTCCGGCACGAAATCGTGCACAATCGCTATGTGGTCGACAGCCTCAAGGCCAAGGGCGCGATCTTCGTCGAGGAACTGGACGAAGTGCCCGACGATGCACCGGTGGTCTTCAGCGCACACGGGGTGCCCAAGACGATCCCGGCCGAGGCCGAGCGGCGCAAGATGCTGTATGTCGATGCGACCTGCCCGCTGGTGAGCAAGGTCCACCGCCAGGCCGAACGCCAGATCGAAAAGGGCCAGCACATCCTGTTCATCGGCCATGCGGGCCATCCCGAGGTGATCGGGACGATGGGCCAGGTGCCCGAAGGCCGGATCACGCTGGTCGAAACGATCGACGATGTGGCGACACTCGATTTCGCGCCCACCGATGATCTTTCCTATCTTTCGCAGACGACGCTATCGGTGGACGACACGCGCGACATCATCAATGCGCTCGAAGCCCGCTTCCCGCAGATCATCGCGCCCAAGGCGGAAGACATCTGCTACGCCACCAGCAATCGCCAGGCCGCGGTCAAACAGATCGCCGCGAAGTGCGACCTGGTGCTGGTGATCGGGGCGCCGAACTCTTCCAACTCGCTGCGTCTCGTCGAGGTTGCCGAACGGCTCGGGACCAATGCCCGGCTGATCCAGCGCGCCGACGAGATCGATCCGGCATGGCTTGAGGGGGTTGGCACCATCGGACTCACGGCAGGCGCCTCGGCACCCGAAAAGCTGGTCCGCGAAGTGGTCGACCGGCTGTGCGACTGGCGGCTGGTCGACGAGGAGGTGATAACCGCCACCGAAGAGAACATGGTCTTCAAGCTGCCGCGCCAGCTGACCGACTAACGTGGCCGTCTATACCCATCTCGGGGCCGAGGAACTTGCGCGACTCATCGCGCATTACGATGTCGGCGAACTCGTCTCGTCCAAGGGCATTGCCGAAGGGGTGTCGAACTCCAACTGGCTGGTCGAAACTACGCGCGGGCGCTTCATCCTGACGATGTACGAACGGCGGATCGAGACCGCCGACCTGCCCTTCTTTCTCGGCCTGCTCGACCATCTTTCCGCGGCGCGATGCGCGGTGCCGCGCACGATCCATGACCGCGACGGCGCCGCCTGGCGCATGGTGGGCGACAAAGCGGTCGCGCTGATCGAATTCCTCCCGGGCGTCTCGCCGAGCAACCCGACACCGGCGCAGGCGCGCGCAGTGGGTGTTGCGCTGGCACAGGCGCACCTCGCCGCGCATGATTTCCCCATGGCGCGCGAAAACACGCTCGCCCCGCGCGATACGCTGGCGATCCTCACGCAGTGCGGAGCCGCGGCACTCGCGACGATCGACCCGCATCTGCCCGCGATGCTGGACACCGGCGAGGCGATCGTGCGCGACTGGCCGGAAGATCTGCCGCAATCGATTATCCATTCGGACCTCTTCCCGGACAACGTGTTGATGCTGGACGACCGGGTCACCGGGATGATCGACTTCTATTTCGCCTGCACCGGCGCGATGGCCTATGACCTGGCGGTGACGCACGCCGCCTGGTGTTTCGACGATGCGGGCGAGACTTGCGATCACGCGCTGGGTCGCGCGCTGATCGAGGGCTACGAAAGCGTGCGGGCGCTGAGCGAGCCGGAGCGCGCCGCGCTGCCGCTGCTGGCGGAGGGCGCCTGCCTGCGCTTCATTGCCAGCCGCGCGCAGGACTGGCTCGATACCCCCGAGGATGCGCTGGTCCGCCGCAAGGATCCGATGGATTTCACGCGGCGGCTGGAATTCTATCGCGCAAACGGCCAGAGGGCGTTCGCATGAAGAAGGTCGAAATGTTCACCGATGGCGCCTGCAAGGGCAATCCCGGCCCCGGCGGCTGGGGCGCGCTGCTGCGGATGGGCCAGCACGAGAAGGAACTGTCGGGGGGCGAACCCGATACGACCAACAACCGCATGGAAATGACCGCGGCGATCAAGGGGTTGAGCGCGTTGATCGAACCCTGCGAGGTCGATCTCCATACCGACAGCAAGTACCTGATCGACGGGATCACCAAGTGGGTCCACGGTTGGAAGAAGCGCGGCTGGATAAATGCCAGCAAGAAGCCCGTGCGCAATGCCGAGCTATGGCATGAGCTGATCGAACTGACCGCGCACCACCGGGTCCACTGGCACTGGGTTAAGGGCCATTCGGGTCACCCCGAAAACGACCGGGTCGACCAGCTTGCCAGCGATGCCGCGGAACAGTTCGCCCGCGCGGATTGATCAGCTGTTGTCGACGGTTTCCGCGCCGGGGCCGTTCTTCTTGATCGAATCGATGGCGTTCTGCGCACTCGCCTTCGAGGCATATCCTTCGGTCGAGAACATCACTTCCGAATTGTATTTGAAACGGACGCGAAATTCGCCGGCCTTGTCCTTGTAGATCTCGAAGTGGTGGCTCATTGATTTGTCTCCGTCATAAGCTTGGATTGGGGGCGCACCCTAACAAATGATGCCGGCTTTGCTAGCCAAAGCGGGCCGCTGAATAGAGTTCATGGTCGAGACCCGCAGTCACCGCATCGGGTTTTTCCTCCAGCAACAGCTGGCGCCCGAGCCGCGCGGCGGCGGGCGAAGTCTGGATGCCGAAGCCGCCCTGCCCCGCGAACCACGCGAAGCCTTCGACCTTGGGATCGGGGCCGTAAACCGGCCGGCGGTCCGGCGTAAAGCTGCGCAGGCCCGCCCATTTGTGCTCGACCGCTTCGACCCGCCAGTCGACGACTTCCTCGAGCCGCGCGATCGCTTCCGCCACCGCCAGTTCTTCGGGCGCGGCATCGCAGGGCTCGCTCGGTTCCTCGTCATGCGGGCTGACCCACAACCGTCCGGCTTCGGGTTTGAAATAAAACCGCCCGCGGATGTCGAGCACGAGCGGAAGGTCCTCGGGCACCGGCGGATCGACGCGCACCTGCACCACCGTACGGCGATAGGGGCTGATCGCGGCTGGCTGCGCACCGGCCAGCCGGGCGATCTCGTCCGCCCAGGCCCCGGCCGCGTTGACCAGCACTGCGGCGTGATGGGTCTCGCCGCGCTCGGTCGTCAGCGTCCATTGCCCGTCGGCGCGGGTGGCATTTACGAGCCTCGCGCGGCATTCCAGGCTGGCACCGCCGCCCTGCGCCTGGGCAAGGAAATGCGCATGGAGCCGGGCCACGTCGATATCGGCGCACATCGGCTCCCAAATCGCATCGGACCAGTCATGGCGAATTCCGCCGATCCGCCGCTGCAATTCCGCCCGCCCGAGGTGCTGTATCGTCGCCCCGGTCGGAACGAAGCGCTGCATGAACTGCGTCACCAGCTCCTCGTCGCCCTCGCGCCCGATATACAGCGCACCGCGCTGGTGGAGGAACCCGCCGTCGCGCAGATAGGCCCCCGATGCGAGCGTCAGCGGTACGATCTCCGGACCGCCGTAGCACTCTTCCCAAAAGGCCGCGGAACGCCCCGTGGCGTGATAGCCGGGCCGGTCCTCGGCCTCGAGCATCAGGACGCTTGCGCCGCCGTCGGTCAATTCGGCGGCGAGACTGGCCCCGGCGATTCCGGCGCCGATGATGGCAAAGTCGTAGCTGGTCACGGGTTCTCCTGCGGAGCCACGCGATCGAGGAATTCGGCCATGCCCGCAAGGGCGCGCTCGCGCACCGGATCGATTTCGCGCAGGATTTCGTGGCGTGCCTCGTCACCGAAGGCGATCAATTCGCCCTTAGGCAGGCGCCGCGCCGCGCGCACGGCGGATGCGTGGCTCACCAATCGATCCGCCGAAGTGCTCACCACCAGCACGGGCACATGCACCTTTTCCATCGCTCCGCGTTCCTCGAGCCGCCGGCTCGAGGCATAGGCGCGTTCCACCCAGCCCCAGCTACCCGGCCCCATGACCAGTTCTGGGCGTTGCTCGCGCCACCACAGCTCGTCGGCATAGCGCGCGCCGTCATGGGTGAGCAGGTCGCTGCGATCGGCGGGCATTTCGCCGGGCTTCTCGCTCCATTTCCAGGCCGGACGCGTTGGCTTGCCGACCTTCGTCATAAGCCGCGCTGCCGCATGCAGCACGCCGAGCGGCAATGGCGGCCCGGCCATCCCGACCATCGGTGCGCTGAGAATGGCGGCATCGGGCGCGACCAGACCATCGACCAGCGCGCGCAGGACCAGATGCCCGCCCATCGAATGGCCGGCCAGGATATGGGGCCCCGGTGTGGCCGCCTTCCATGCGGTCCAGAGATGCGCAAGATCCGCGGTCCAGTCGGAAAAATCGTCCACATGGCCGGTCACCGCGTCATTGCCGAGCCGCCCCGACCCCGCCTGTCCGCGCCAGTCGGCAGCGGTGACGCGCCAGCCTGCACGATGCCATTGCTCCAGCGTTTCGAGATACTTCTCGTAGAAGTCGCCGCGACCGGGAAGGAACAGGATCGACCCGCGCTGTCCGCCACCTGCGCCGGGCCAGTCGATCCGCCGAATCGCGTGGCCATCGGCCAGCGCGAAGGTGGATTCGCGCGCTGCCGGCGGGATCGCGCGGCGATCGATGGGTTCCTGCGGCGCTGGCATGTCGGCGATCACGACCTCCTCTATGGTTACTTTTTGGTAAGCACGTTCCTGTAGCACCACATCCCGAAGGGTTGCCCGGGGAGCGTCATGCAAAGCCAGATTTTCACCTACGTATTGCTTGCCGGATTGGCAATCGCACTCCTCTGGGTGATCGTGACCGACCTCAAGAGCCGGACGATCAGCAACCGGCTGACCATGACGGTCGCCCTCGGAGCGCCGCTCTACTGGCTCTCGATCGGGCTGCCGCTATGGCCCGGCGTTGCGTTCCAGATCGGACTGGCGCTGCTGGTCTTCGCCGTGTGCTGCGTCTTGTTCGCGATCCGCCAGATGGGCGGCGGCGATGTCAAGCTGCTCACGGCGCTCGCGCTGTGGGTCCCGCCATCGCAATTCACGCTGCTGCTGGTCGCCATGGCGATGCTCGGCTGGGTGCTGACCATGGCTATCGGCGCATGGCGGGTCGCGCATTCGAAGACGATCAAGACCAAGCCCGCGCGCGATACCGTGCTGCTCGTCATCGGCACCGCCATTGCCGCGCTGTTCGCCAGCGCAGTGCTGGGCGGGCCCAAGCTGCCGATGCCGCCGGGTCTCGCCGGGATGGGCACGACCAGTCCGGCCGCCGCGATCGCGCTGATGCTCGCCCCGTTCACGATATTGCTCATCGTCACGCTCGGTTCGATCCGCATCATCCGCCGCCACGACCGCGATCTGTGGGTCCCCTACGGGCCAGCCATATCACTCGCCGGCATCTGGATCGTGGTCAGCGGGCAGTTGCTCGCAGGCCACGCAGCCGCGGCGGGCGGTTGAAAACGCGATCTTAACCAATTCGCCCTTAGAGCGTGAAACCATACTTGCCCGCGATAGGATTTGCCGGGCTGAACTAGGGGGCTAGATAGCCATGGATAGGAAGAAGCTGGTTCTGCTGATTGCCGCACTGGTCGTTGCGGTCGGAACGGCGCTTGTCGCGCGGAGCATGTTCGCCGGGGCGAGCGCACCGCAGGCCGAAGCCGCACAGGCCCAGGCGCAAGGACCCAAGGTCCTCGTCGCACAACGCGCGCTGCCGGTCGGCACGATCATCACGGCCGACGCGATCGGCTTCCAGATGTGGCCTGAAGAGCTGGTCCAGGACGCCTACTTCCTCGATGGCGAAGCCGATATGAGCAAGCTGCTCGGTACGGTCGTGCGCCATCCGATCACGGCCGGTGAACCGGTCACCCAGGGCTCGCTCGTCGCGCCCGGCGACCGCGGCTTCCTCGCCGCCGCTCTGGCCCCGGGTATGCGGGCCATCACCGTTCCCGTTAACGCCCAATCGGGCGTGGGCGGCTTTGTCTTCCCGGGTGACCGGGTGGACATGGTCCTGACCCAGCAGGTCGAAGGCAATGAAGGCACCAGCCTGAAAGCCTCGGAAACCATCCTTCGTAACCTCCGCGTGCTTGCCACCGACCAGTCGACCGTGTCGGAAAAGGCCGAAGACGGTTCGACCGTGGTCAAGGAATTCCGCACCGTGACACTCGAAGTGACGCCGGTGATCGCGGAAAAGGTCGCCGTGGCGCAAACCATCGGCTCGCTGAGCCTGTCGCTGCGCTCGCTCGCCGACAACCAGACCGAGCTTGAACGCGCGATCGCTGCCGGTGATGTCACCATTCCCGACGATGCCACGCCCGAAGAGGAAGAGCGCCTGCTGCGCCAGGCGATGGCCCGTCCCGACGATGGCAAGAGCAGCTATGTGACCGGCGGCGATGTCTCGCGCTTCCAGCGCCGTACCATGCCCTCGCAAGGCACCGTCGCTCCGGCTGCACCGGGAGGTGCGCCTGCGGGCATCGGCGGACAGCCGGTCCGCCAGGGCCCGAGCGTGCGCGTCACCCGCGGCAAGGACACCGAAGAGGTCCCGGTCGGCAAGACCGGCGTGACTGCCTTCGTCGGCCAGCAGGCCGCCGGAACCGCGCAAGCCGCGAGGACGGTACCCGTCGCCCAGGCGGCCATGATCAAATGAGCCCGATACAAGATACGGAACGCCATTCAGGGGGCAATTCCATGAAACGTCGTCTTACTACCAAATTGCTGCTCGCCAGCCTGGCCATTGCGCCGCTGGCAGCCGCGCCGACGACCGTTGCGACGGCCCAGTCGGTCGTCAGCCCCGGTTCGGAGATCGTCCTTTCGATCGGTCGCGGCGAATTGGTCAATGTGCCCGGCACGATGGCCGACATCTTCGTCGCCGACGACAATGTCGCCGACGTGCAGGTCAAATCGCAGCGCCAGCTCTATGTGTTCGGCAAGGCCGGCGGCGAAACCACGATCTACGCCAGCAACCGCGCCGGCGATATCATCTGGTCCGCCAATGTCCGCGTCGGCTCGAATATCGGCAGCATCGACCAGCTGATGGCGCTCGCCATGCCCGATGCCAAGATCTCGGTCGCGACGATGGGCACCAACGTCATCCTCCTGACCGGCACGGTTGCCGCACCCGAGGATGCCGAAGAGGCGCAGCGCCTCGTCGAAGCCTATGTCGGCGAAGACGCGAATGTCATCAGCCGGCTGCGTATGGCGACGCCGTTGCAGGTCAATCTGCAGGTGCGCATCGTCGAGGTTAGCCGCAGCTTCGTTCGGGCAGTCGGTGTCAATCTGACCAGCGTCGACTCGACCGGCGGTTTCCAGTTCGGCGTGGGCCAGGGCCGCGAAGGCGCGGTGACGATCGGATCCGCAGGCGAAGGCAGCAATTTTACTGCCATCAGCCCGGGCACGACTCTCGCCGGGTTTGGCAAATTCCTCGGTCTCGACCTCGGTGCTGCACTCGATCTGGCTGAAACCGAAGGCTTCGCAACCACGCTGTCGCAGCCCAATCTGACGGCCCTGTCGGGCGAAACCGCCGAATTCCTTGCCGGCGGCGAATTTCCGATCCCGCTCAGCCAGGGACTTGGTGCGACGAGCATCGAATATAAGAACTATGGCGTCAGCCTCGCCTACACCCCGACCGTCCTTGCCAATGGCCGCATCTCGATGCGCGTTCGCCCGGAAGTGTCGGAACTGACCAGTCAGGGCGCAATCACGCTCGAAGGTTTCCAGGTACCGGCGCTGACTACGCGCCGCGCGGAAACCACCGTCGAACTCGGTTCGGGCCAGAGCTTCATGATCGCCGGCCTGCTGTCGAACAATGCGACCAACTCGGTCGACAAGGCCCCGGGTCTCGGCGACGTGCCGATCCTCGGCAATCTGTTCCGCTCGACCACCTACCGCAAGGGCGAAACCGAGCTAGTGATCGTGGTCACGCCCTATCTGGTGAAGCCGGTCGATGCCAATGACATCAAGCTGCCGACCGACGGGTTCCGCAAGCCGACCGAATTCCAGCGGCTGCTGGGTCTGCAGCAGAGTGACGGCGTAACCGGCGCCGACCGCCCCAAGCCGCGCGCGGTCGAGACCGCTCCGGCAGCCCCGGGCATTTCCTACGGAACCCCGGGCGACAGTGACGAGCAGCAGGCGGCTGCCAAGCCCGACGCACGCCGTAACGAACGTACCGCGTCGGCGCAGCCCGGCTTCAGCTTCGAATAAGAGGGACGAGTACCATGGCAAAGGCAATCACTCGCAAGCTTACCGGTTCGCTGGCCGTCTCGCTCAGCCTCGTGCTCGGCGCCTGTGGCGGTTTCCCGACCGAGAACCGCTCGCTCTACAGCGCGCGTCAGCCGGTAGTGGAACGGACCAATTTCACGCTCGATGTGAACACTGTCGGCGATGGCCTGGCGGTTAGCGAGCAGCAGCGCGTGTCGGGCTGGTTCGAGGCCATGGGCCTCGGCTATGGCGACCGCGTCTCGCTCGACGATCCCACCGCCAATCCGGCGTTGAAAGACGACCTTGCGGCGCTTGCGGGTCGGCACGGGCTGCTGGTTACCGAGGGTTCGCCGGTCACCGCTGGCTATGTCGAGCCGGGCCAGGCCCGGATCGTCGTGACCCGTTCGACCGCCAGCGTTCCGGGTTGCCCCGACTGGTCGGCCAATAACGAGGCCAACGAGTATAACGCGACCTATCCCGGCTACGGCTGTGCCGTGAACGGCAATCTCGCCGCCATGGTCGCCAATCCCGAAGACCTGATTTCCGGTCAGCAGGGCACCGGCCAGACCGTCGTCACGACTTCGACGAAAGCCATCCGGAGCTATCGCGAGAAGGCGCCGACCGGCGCGGGCGATCTGACTGAAGTCAGCACCAATGAAGGAGGCTAAGCAGCCATGAGCGCTTCACTTAAATCGAGCATGGCGGGCAACCGCGACGCCTTTGCCGCCTATATCTGCGACGAGACCGCCCTCGACGTGCTGCGTCCTGTGGTGATCGAACTCGGCTGGCAGCCCGAAAAATGCAACAAGGGCGGTCTGCGCAATGCGATCCAGTCGCTGTCGGTGGCGGCCAGCCCGAACATCCTCATGGTCGACCTGTCGGAAAGCGGCGACCCGCTGAACGACATCAACGCGCTGGCGGAAGTCTGCGAGCCGGGCACGGTGGTGATCGCCATCGGCCAGGTCAACGACGTCCGCCTTTACCGCGACCTGCTCGCGAGCGGCATCCACGACTATCTGCTCAAGCCGCTGTCGGCCAGCGCGGTGCGCGATTCGCTCAATCAGGCGCAAGCGGTGTTCCTGGCCCCGCGCAGCGGCGAGGACGAGGGCGTCAAGCGTCACATTTCGGCCGCCGTGATCGGTACGCGCGGCGGCGTGGGCGCATCGACGCTGGTGACCTCGCTGGCATGGATTTTCTCGGTCGACCAGCGCATGCCGACCGCCCTGCTCGACCTCGACGTGCATTTCGGGACCGGTGCGCTCGCGCTCGATCTCGAACCGGGCCGCGGCCTGACCGATGCGATCGACAACCCCGGCCGGATCGATGGCCTGTTCATCGAACGCGCCATGATCCGCGCCAACGAAAATCTCGCCATCCTGTCGGCGGAAGCGCCCATCAGCCAGCCGCTGATGACCGATGGCGCGGCTTTCCTGCAGTTGCAGGAGGAGTTCAAGCACCAGTTCGAAATGACCGTGGTCGACATGCCGCGCAACATGATGATCAATTTCCCGCACCTGCTCAACGACGTGAATGTCGTCGTGCTGGCCACGGAAATGTCGCTCGCTTCGGCGCGTGACACCATCCGCATCCTGTCGTGGCTCAAGACCCATGCTCCGCAAGCGCAGCCGCTGATCGTCGCCAACAAGGTGCAGCCGGGCGTCGCGGAAATCAGCAAGGCCGATTTCGAGGCCTCGATCGAACGCAAGATCGATGTGACGATACCGTTCGACCAGAAGGCGGCGGCCAATGCCGCCAAGCTGGGCAAGACCTTCGTCGATGCCAATGCCGGTGCCAAGGCCACCTCGGCGATCAAGCAGCTCTCTTCGCGCATCATCGGCATGGGCGACGAGGAAGCCGAGAAAGCCGCGGAAGCAGGGGCCAAGAAGTCGCTGCTCGGCGGGCTCGATTTCAAGAACCTGCTGGCGAAGAAGAAAGACCCGCGGACCGCAGTGCCCGCGGAATAACGGCTTCCGGGGGCGACCCCGGACCCGCGATCGGATAATCGGAGAGTACGCATGAACATCTTCCAGCTGGTGCTGTTGGCCTTCGGGGTCCTGGCTTTGCTGGCGATCGGCTACGCTTTGTTTTCCGGTCCGAACACGGCCAAGGCGAGCCAGCGCCGGCTCCAGCAGGTACGCTTCCGGCATTCGGAAAGCACCGACACCAAGGTCGAATCGCAGCTCAAGAAAGCCATTGCGGCGCGCAGGCCGAAGATGCGCGGCGTTGCCGGATCGTCTTCGCGCGTGGAGGCCCTGGCCATCCGGCTCGACCGGACCGGCAAGGGCTGGACGCTCAGCCAGTATGCCTATGCCTCGCTCGGTCTCGGGGTCGCGGTCGCGCTGCTGATGTATCTGCGCAGCGGATCGCTGGCTTTTTCGCTTGGTCTCGGCGTGCTGGTCGGCGCAGGCCTGCCGCACTTCCTTGTCAGCCGCGCGATCAAGAAGCGCACCAATGCCTTCAATGCCAAGTTTCCCGACGCCATCGAACTGCTCGTTCGCGGCCTGCGTTCGGGTCTGCCGGTAACCGAAACCCTGTCGGTGGTATCGCAGGAAGTCCCCGGCCCTGTCGGGGCGGAATTCAAGGGCATCGTCGAGCGCATCAAGATCGGCCGGACCATGGAGGATTCGCTCCAGGAAGCCGCCAACCGGCTCGAGATTTCCGAATTCAACTTCTTCTGCATCACGCTCGCCATCCAGCGCGAAACCGGCGGTAACCTCGCCGAGACGCTGTCGAACCTGGCGGACGTGTTGCGCAAGCGCGCGCAGATGAAGCTCAAGATCAAGGCGATGAGCTCCGAATCCAAGGCTTCGGCCTATATCGTCGGCGCGCTGCCCTTCATCGTGTTCTTCATGATCTGGTGGATCAATCCCACCTATATCGGCGGTTTCTTCGAAGATGACCGCCTGATCGTCACCGGCCTCGGCGGCCTCGTCTGGATGAGCATCGGCGCCTTTATCATGGCCAAGATGGTCAGCTTCGAAATCTGAGCTGGGGAAGGACTAGCGTAATGGATCCCGCAACCGGCCCCACCCTCTTGGGCTTCGACATATTCGTGATCGGCTCGATCCTGTCCGGGGTCGCGGCGCTCGCAGTGCTGTTCGCAATCTACACCGCGGTCACGATCAAGGACCCGATGAGCAAGCGCGTGAAGGCCCTCGAAGGGCGCCGCGAAGAGCTCAAGATGGGCCTCGTCACCGCAAGCGCCAAGAAGCGCCAGAGCCTCGTTCGCAACAGCGACACGACCGACAAGATCAAGGACACGCTCGGCAGCATGAAAGTGCTGCAGCAGAGCCAGATCCTGACGGTCCAGCAGAAGCTCGCCCATGCCGGTATCCGCAACAAGGAGCTGGCGATCGTCGTCATCGGCCTGCGCGCCGTGCTGCCGATCCTCCTCGGCGGCTTCGCCTTCGTCATGCTGTATCTGGTCGAGGTCTATCCCGACTGGGAGATGAAGCGTGTGGCGGCGCTCGCCCTGGCCGTGTTCGTCGGCTACAAGGGTCCCGAAATCTACCTCGGCAATCTTGCCAAGAAACGCTCCGACGCGATCCGCAAGGGCCTGCCCGACGCGCTCGACCTGCTGGTGATTTGCGCCGAGGCCGGCCTGACCGTCGATGCCGCGTTCAACCGCGTCGCCAAGGAACTGGGCCGCGCCTATCCCGAGCTGGGCGACGAGTTCACCCTGACCGCGATCGAGCTGTCCTTCCTCAACGAACGGCGCCAGGCGTTCAACAACCTCGCCTATCGCGTCAATCTCGACGCGGTGAAGGGCGTGGTTACCACCATGGTCCAGACCGAACGCTACGGTACGCCGCTGGCCTCCGCGCTGCGTGTGCTGTCGGCCGAGTTCCGCAACGAGCGCATGATGCGCGCCGAGGAAAAGGCCGCCCGCCTGCCCGCGATCATGACCGTGCCGCTGATCATGTTCATCCTGCCGGTGCTGTTCATCGTCATTCTCGGCCCGGCAGCCTGTTCGATCGCCGACGCCTTCAGCGGCGGTATCGGCTAGCCCACGACTCCTGCGACCAGTCGCAAACCCGGGAGCCTGGCCGACAGCCTAGTCGGCCAGGCTTTCCGCGTCGAAGTCCCCCGCCTGGTCGCGCACCCGCGCGAGCATGTCGAGCAGGCTGGCCCGCTCATCCTCGCTCAGCACGGCGAACAGCTGCCGTTCAATCTTGAGCGCCAGCGGCATGATCCCCGCATGCACCGCGCGCCCTTCCGCAGTCAGTTCGAGCAGATGCGAACGCCCGTCGCTCGCATTGGGCGAACGCTGCGCCAGCCCGCGCTCCTCCAGCCGCTTACACGCGCGGTTGACGGGCACCTTGTCCATCAGCGTCTGCTGCGACAATTGCCGCTGCGTCAGCGCGCCGTGGTCTCCCAGGACCGCCATGATCCGCCATTCGGTGGTCTTGAGCGCGAACCTCTTGCGATACTGCTCGGCAATCCGGGTCGAGACCGCATTCGAGGCGATCGACAGTTGATAGGGCAGGAATTCTGCAAGGCGTTGGGCGGGCTGGCGTCTGGACATGCGGTTACATTTAGATGACGGCCCCGACTTGGCAAGGCCGTTGCGATTGTAACCTTTTGCCGGGACTCAGCTGTAGCCTGGTTCGTCCCACCACGGGTAGAAATCGGGCATGTTGCCGCTCACCGTATCGGGATATTCGGGCGCGCGTTTTTCGAGGAAGCTGGCGATACCTTCCTTCGCATCCTCGCTGCGGCTGAGGCGATAGATCGCGCGGCTGTCGATCCGGTGCGCATCCATCGGATGCCCGCCTGCGCCAAGCCGCCAGAGCATTGCGCGGGTCATGGCCACCGATACCGCGGAAGTGTTGTCGGCAATCTCGCGCGCAATGCCGCGAGCCGCGTCCATCAGTTCACCCTGCGGATGAACCGAGCGCACCAGCCCGCGATCGAGCGCTTCGCCGGCATCGAATATCCGCCCCGTCATGCACCATTCGAGCGCGGTCTGCATTCCGACCAGTCGCGGCAGGAACCAGCTCGAGGCAGCTTCGGGCGTGATCCCGCGCCGCGCGAAGACGAAGCCGAAGCGCGCATTGTCGCTCGCCAGCCGGATATCGAACGGCAGCTGCATGGTCGCACCAACCCCCACGGCCACGCCGTTGCATGCCCCGATCAGCGGTTTCTTCGAATTGAACAGCCGCAGCGTCAGCCGGCCGCCGCCATCACGCACGCGTTCGTCGGACAGGTCATCGACCGGATTGGGATCGGAGAAGACGTGTCCCCCGCCCTCGGGCGTGAGGTCGGCACCGGCACAGAAAGCCCGGTCGCCATGCCCGGTCACGATCACCGCGCGGACGCTGTCATCGGCATCGGTGGTGTCGATCGCGTCGATGACTTCATCCATCATGACGCGGGTGAAAGCGTTCATCTTCTCTGGGCGATGCAGTGTGATGGTGGCAACGCCGTCGGCGATATCGAGCTTGATCTGCGTGTAGGACATGGTCTGGGTTTCCTCTCCGGTCATCCCGTCAGGATGGAACACATGGAACACGGTCCTGCGGGTAAAAGCAAAGCGCCCCCGCCCGCGCCGTTTTCGGCATGCGGACGGAGGCGCTGGAATGGTTCATGCGGGCAAGGCTAGATGTCCCGCCCGCAGTAGGAAAGCCGTCTGGCGATCACCGCGGCGCCATGCGGATGGCACCATCGAGACGCACATCCTCGCCGTTGAAATAGCCGGTTTCGATCATGCACATGGCGAGCTTGGCATATTCGCCTGGCAGGCCGAGACGCTTGGGGAACGGCACCGATGCGGCAAGCGCTTCCTTCACCTGCGGCGGCGCAGCATTCATCAGCGGGGTTTCGAAAATGCCCGGCAGGATGGTGTTCACGCGGATGCCTTCGCGCATCAGGTCGCGCGCGATCGGCAGGGTCATGCCGACGACGCCGCCCTTGGACGCGGAATAAGCGGCCTGGCCCATCTGGCCGTCTTCGGCCGCGACCGAAGCGGTGTTGACGATCGCGCCGCGATCCCCGTCTTCGCTCAACGCGTCGAGCGTCATCATGCCCGCCGCCGATTTGGCGATGCAGCGGAAGGTGCCGATCAGATTGACCTGGATGACGAAATCGAAGGCCGACAGCGGGAAATGCTTGATCTCGCCGCTCTGCTTGTCGCGGCTGGCGGTCTTGATCGCATTGCCGATGCCTGCGCAATTGACGAGGATGCGTTCCTGGCCATGCGCTTCGCGCGCCTTGGCAAAACCCGCATCGACGTCTTCGTCGCTGGTCACATTTACCTTGCAGAAGATGCCGCCGATGTCCTTGGCGACCGCTTCGCCCTTCTCTTCGTTCATGTCGAAGATGGCGACCTTGGCGCCCTTGGCGGCCAGCGCACGCGCAGTCGCTTCGCCGAGACCCGATGCACCGCCGGTGACGACGGCGGGGGTTTTGCTACTTACTTCCATGGATTGTCCTCTCAGATTTCAAGTGAATTAAAGCGCCTCGACGATGGTGACATTGGCGACGCCGCCGCCTTCGCACATCGTCTGCAGGCCGTATTTCTTGCCGCGCGCCTTGAGCGCGTGGACCAGCGTGGCCATCAGCTTGGTGCCCGATGCGCCGAGCGGATGGCCCAGCGCGATCGCGCCGCCATTGACGTTGAGCTTGGCGGGATCGGCGTCAAGATGCTTGAGCCATGCCAGCGGAACCGGGGCGAAGGCTTCGTTGACCTCATACAGGTCGATATCGCCGATGTTCATGCCGGCGCGCTGGAGCGCACGATCGGTGGCGAACAGCGGTTCTTCGAGCATGATCACCGGATCGCCCGCGGTCACGGTCAGATTGTGGATCCGCGCGAGCGGGGTGAGGCCGTAGTCCTTCAGCGCCTGCTCGCTGACCACCAGCACCGCGCTCGACCCGTCGCAGATCTGGCTGCTGCTGGCCGCGGTGATCTTGCCTTCGGGGCTGAGCAGCTTGACGCCGGCGATGCTGTCCAGCGTGGCGTCGAAGCGGATGCCCTCGTCGACCGTGTGGCATTCCTCGCCTTCGGGGGTTTCGATCTCGACGCCGACGATCTCGTTTTCGAAGGCGCCCGACTTGGTCGCTTCGATCGCCTTCTGGTGGCTCGACAGCGCAAAGCGGTCGAGGTCATCCTTCGAGAAGCCGTGCTTCTGCGCGATCATTTCCGCGCCCATGAACTGGCTCCACTGGATGCCGGGGTATTTCTCCTCCAGTCCGGGCGATTTGTAGTTACCCAGCCCTTCCTTCATGTGGAACATCGCGGTCGAGCCCATCGGCACGCGGCTCATGCTCTCGACACCCGCGGCGATGACAACATCCTGCGTGCCGCTCATCACCGCCTGCGCGGCGAACTGAATCGCCTGCTGGCTGGAGCCGCACTGGCGGTCGATGGTGACGGCGGGAACGCCCTCGCCCAGATGCTTGCTGGCGAGCACCGCGTGGCGCCCGACCTGCATGGCCTGTTCGCCGCCCTGGCTGACGCAGCCCATCACCACATCGTCGACCGCCTTGGCCTCGAGACCGCTGCGCTCCATGATCGCATCGAGCGACCTGGCGGCGAGATCGACCGGGTGCACACCGGCCAGGCGGCCACCGCGGCGGCCACCGGCGGTCCGCACGGCTTCGACTATATAGGCTTCGGGCATCGGCATCCTCATACGGTTATAGGTTTTGAAACGGGACCGTTTGCCTAGTCCCGCCTTACGTAAACGTCAAGCAAGCTGGAAAAGGGGTCGTTTGCGACTATTGCCGAGCCGGCCATCCCCGGTGAAACTTTCACATACTCCGGTGTGACATCGACGTCACACCCGTTACGCCAAACCCCCACGAATGTAACAAATGCTTTGCATTGGGCGCGTCCCTAAAGGCACATGCCGGGTTCCACTGGAGGGACTGCACATACGTATGGCTGTTTAGGCCATGCGAATTCTTTAGTTCCTCCCAGGGGTTCCTTGGAGATCCGACCTCAGGGGTCGGTCGATCAATAGAGGGATTATCAGAGTGAAACTTCAAACCTACTTCAAAGCCAGCGCGGCACCCGCCGTTCTCGGTCTTGCGCTTCTCGCGCAGCCGGCGATGGCACAGGTCGGCCCGGCCGACGAAAGCACGGTTGGCGACGTCGGTGAAACGGCGACTCCCACCGGCGCGATCGTCGTTACCGGTTCGCGTATCGCACGTCCCGACGTCGACAGCGCCAGCCCGGTTACCGTTATCGGTGCCGGTGAAGTCGCCGACACGGGTACGGTCCGCGTCGAAGACCTGGTCAACTCGCTGCCGCAGGTTGTCGGCGGCCAGAACGCCTTCATCGCCAACGGTGCATCGGGTACCGCCACGGTCGACCTTCGCGGTCTCGGCACGTCGCGTACGCTCGTCCTCATCAACGGTCGCCGCCTGCAGCCGGGTGACCCGGCTGCGCCCGCAGCCGATCTTAACCAGATCCCGGCGTCGCTCATCGAGCGTGTCGAAGTTCTGACCGGTGGTGCTTCGGCTACCTACGGTGCCGACGCTGTGGCCGGTGTTGTCAACTTCGTCATGGACACCGACTTCGAAGGCGTCCGCCTCGATGCGACCTATGGTTTCTACCAGCACGACAACGGCACCAGCCAGATCGTCAACGACAATGGTTCGACCATTGGCGACCTCAACGATGCCCGCGGCTTCACCCCGCCGAGCGGCAATGATGTCGGTGGTTCGCAGTACAATGTCGAACTGACCCTCGGCTCGTCGTTCGACGATGGCCGTGGCCACGTCACTGCCTATGCAGGTTATCGCGAAGTCGATGCCCTGCTGCTCGGCGACCGTGACTATTCGTTCTGCGCCCTGACCGGGTTCGGCGGTTGCGGTGGTTCGTCGAACGCGATCAACGCAACCATCACCGACGCCTTCTTCAACTACACCTTCACCACGGGTCCGACCCTGGTGGCGGACGGTTCGGATGACTTCGGTGCACCGTTCCAGGCGTACAACTACAACCCGATCAACCACTTCCAGCGTCCGGATACGCGTTACACCGCAGGCTTCTTCGGTGATTACGAAATCTCGCCGGCAGTCACGGCCTATGCCGAGTTCATGTTCATGGACGACCGCTCGCAGGCCCAGATCGCTCAGTCGGGTACCTTCTTCGCCGAAGCCTACGACATCTCGTGCGACAGCCCGCTGTTCAACGCGGCACAGGGCGACTACCTGTGCGGCCTGATCGACGGCAATGCCGACTCGGGTGACACGGTCGTCGACCGTGTCATCCCGCTGTACATCGGTAAGCGTAACGTTGAAGGCGGTCCGCGCTTCGATGACCTGCGTCACACGGCCTATCGCCTTGTCGCCGGTCTGCGGGGCCCGATCAGCGATTCGATCAGCTACGATGCATCGATCCAGTACGGCACGACGATCTTCCAGCAGAAGTACAATAACGACTTCTCGGTGTCGCGTCTGCGCAATGCCCTTCAGGCAACCACTGATGCCGACGGCAATGTGGTCTGTCAGTCGGTCGTCGACGGTTCGGATCCGAACTGCCAGGTGTACAACCCGTTCCAGGGTGCTGGCATCGTGGCCAGTGGCGACCCGCGTGACGGTATCACCCAGGCAGCGATCGACTATGTCAGCATCCCGCTGCTTTCGACCGGTGAAACCGAAGAAGTCATCGCCAATGCGTATATCTCGGGCGACCTCGTTTCGCTCGGCAACGCAAGCCCGGTTGGCTTCGTCCTCGGCGCCGAATATCGTGAAGAGTTGATCTCGACTTCCAACGATGCCGGTTTCCAGACCCAGGACGGTGCCGGACAGGGTAGCCCGCAGCTCGACGTGTACGGTCGCTTCGACGTGAAGGAAGTCTTCGGCGAACTTCGCGTTCCGATCATCGAAAACGGCTTCGTGGACCTTCTGGCTCTCGAACTCGCTTATCGCTATTCGGACTATAGCACTGGCGCTTCCACCGATACCTACAAGATCATCGGTGAACTGGCTCCGGTCGACTGGGTCCGTTTCCGTGGTGGCTACAACCGCGCAGTCCGCGCCCCGAACATTCTCAACCTGTTCGCTCCGAACCGGATTGCGCTGTTCACGGGTAACGATCCCTGCGCGGGCGCTACTCCGGTTTACTCGGAAGCACAGTGTGCGAACCTGGGTGTCCCCACCGCTCGCTACGGTAGCGTGCCGGTCAGCCCCGCTGGCCAGTACAACCAGTTCATCGGCGGCAACCCCGACGCTGAACCGGAAAAAGCCGACACTTACACCGTGGGTCTGGTTCTCGAACCCGACGCGATTGTCCCGGGCTTCGTGATGGCGGTCGATTACTACGACATCAGCATCGAGAACGCGATCTCGACGATTGGTGCGCAGACGACCATCAACCAGTGCGGCATCACCGGTGATGCGCTGTTCTGTGACAACGTCAACCGTGCTCCCGGCAGCCTCGCGCTGTGGGTGAACGGTGGCTTCGTCAACAACACCACGCTGAACATCGGTGGTGTGGAGACGAGCGGCGTCGACATCACGGCTTCGTACAACCGTTCGATCGGCGCTGGTCGACTGAGCCTGTCGTTCAATGGTTCGTGGCTCAACGACTTCACCATCGACACGGGCATCGCTACCGCCAACACCGATGGTCGTTACGACTGCACCGGCCTCCACGGTAACAACTGTGGCACGCCGCTGCCGGAATGGCGTCACCAGGCGCGTCTGGGTTACACCTTCGACTTCGGTTTCGGTGCCTCGATCCGCTGGCGTCACTTCGGTGCCGTCGATTGGGATCAGACCAGCACGGATGACGATCTCGGCACGGGTGCAGATGCCTCGGTTGGCGACATCAGTGCGCAGAACTACTTCGACCTGACCCTGTCGTATGACCTGGATCCGGTGAATCTGCGCCTCGGCGTCAACAACATCTTCGACAAGGAACCTCCGATCATCGCTTCCAACTATGGTGGCTCGAACGGCAACACCTATGTCGAAACCTACGACCCCGTTGGTCGTCGCATCTTCCTCAGCGCCTCGCTTCAGTTCTAAACTTTAGCGCTCTGAGAAAACAGGAAAGGCGGGCTTCGGCCCGCCTTTCTTTTTGCCTGACCGAGATTTGCCCGGACGCCAGACGCGGGCATACACCCGCGGCTAAACCGTCCGATCAAGCCAGTCTGAATTTGGAATCAGCGCAGCGCGGCGTCGAAGGCGACGGTCAGCCGCTCGCCCGCCGAAAACGGCCGGGTCCCGTGCCATGTCCACGAGGGGAACAGCGCCAGCCGGCCCTTCGCCGGCTCGATCAGCCGCAGGGGTGCCCAGTCGAGCCCGAACTCGCGCGGCGGTTCACCCAGCGCCAGCCAGCCATCCTGACCCGCCTCGCCTGCCCCCAGCGTATCGGGCAAGGCGAGATAACACGCCGAACTGATATCCCCGAGATTGTGGAAGTGCGCGACGTGAAAGCCGGCATCCTGCAGCCGGACCGACCAGGCCCCGGTGAACCGGCGGACCTCGCGCGGCAGCGACAACCAGGGATGGGCCGCATCGCGCGGCGGCAGTGCCGCAAGATATTCGCTCACGGCATCGACCACCGCGGCCTTGAGTTCAGCAATTTCGGGCGCGGTCCGCGCAAACAGCATGCCATCGGTCTGCGTTCCGCCCCGCAAGGATTGTTCCAGCGGTTGGCGCTGCGACGTGTGGATGCTGCGCAAGTGCTCCGCCAGCGCGTCGACGTCCTTGATCCGCGAAGCGATATCGGCCGTTCCGATCAGTTCGCCATCGCGTTCCAGCCAGTGCCAGCGGTCGGGGTCGCTCCCCCGCCATGCCAGCGAGAGATAGGGCAGCACGTCGCGGGCATAGCCGGCGCGCAGCAGGCGCTTGCCAAGTTTCGCCAGTTCGTCCCAGCGATGCATCCGCGCCAGCCAGCGCGCGCGCAGCATGTCCGCGCGGGGATCTTGCCATGACGCCACAGCCGCGATGTCATGTTCGCGCTCGGCAAAATCCTCTGCCTCGCATGCGGCCTGTGCGGCCATGAATGCGACCTCGCGCGTGTCACCCAGCGCAGTCCGCGCGCGATCGACGATCGCAAGCGCCGCCTGCGCGCCCGAGTGGCGCTCGGCCAGACGCGCATATTCCGCCCAGACTTGCGGCGGGCAGCCGGGCCGGGCCACCGCCTGTTCGAACCCCTCCATCGGGTCCTCGCCCGTGGCTGCCTCCCAGCGCAGCTGCGCGCGGGTCCGCAGCGCATCGAGCCGGAATGGCTGCGCGGCGATCACTTCGCCCAGCAGGCGATCCCCCTCGGCGCTGCGGCGTTCGGCATGCAGCGCGGCGGCGTGCTTGATCGCCAGCACGGCATTGCCCGGATCGGCAGCGCTGGCGCGCGCGAAATGCGCCGCGCTCGGCTCGCCTGTATCGAACTGCGCCAGCGCGCGTATCCGCAGGGCGGAAGGATCGCCCGGCGTCGCTGCCAGAACGTGCTCGCTGGCCGCAATCGCGCGTTCGGTTTCGAGCGCGTCGCGCTCGAGCATGGCAAGGTTGCGCCAGCCGCGCAGATGCGCGGGATTGTCGCGGGCTATCTGCCGCAGGTCCTCCAGCGCCGCCGCGCGGTCGAGCTTCTGCGCCTGCAACACCGCCCGATCGACCGCGGCATCGACCAGCCGCGGTTCGAGCTGCAACGCGCGATCATAGGCCTTTACCGCCTCGTCGGGGCGCCCCGCATCATCCAGCGTGCTGGCATATTCGGCCCATAGCGGCGCCTCACGCGGGGATAGCCGCAGCGCCTTCTCGAGCAATTTTGCGGCCCCGCGCGCATCGCCTTCGGCGCGTGCCAGCCGCGACGACAGGTAAAGCACCGCCTTTTCGCGCGGCATCGCCTTGCGCACGGGGGCGAGGAATGCCTTGGCCTCGGCCAGATGCCCCCGCTGCAGTGCCTGCTGCGCCGCCTGAAGCGCCCGCTGCGCGGCTGCGGCATCCATCAGTCGATACGCTTGACGCCGCGCCAGCCGCGCTTGCCGGCAATCGACAGCCTGAGCGTGCCCAGAACGCCCTTCTCGATCGTCACCTTCTCGCCCGGCTGGAAAAATCCGTAGCGCAGCGAGCCCGAAGACTTGGCTTCCCAAACGCTCCCATTGTCGAGCTGGAAACGCAGGATGTTGTAGGTCTGGTTGAAATCGACATGGGTGATCGTGCCGTCATATCGGTCGGCGCGGTCCTGTTCGTCCGCAACGGGGTTGCCGAAATTGTCGCGGCGCAATTCTTCACGCTCGGCTTCGGCGACCTCGTCGACCCCGAAGATGGTGTTCATCGCATCGTCGAAACAGTCGAGACGCTGCGCGTTCTTCTCCATCGCGCGGCATTCGAGCAGCAAGGCGTCGTTACCCGTTTCCTGCGCGCTGAGGCCGACGGGTGTGGCTACGAGAATGGCAGCAAGGCCGAAGAGACGCAGCATCTGGGAGTTTCCTCTCTCGAATATGGTTCGTGACATCGCTCGCGAACCTAACAGATTGCCCTTCGGTCACAAGATGATGCGTAGCCGGGAGCGATCTTTACGCCAGCATGATTGTTGCAGATTTGCGACAGTTTCAAACAGGATCACTTTTTGGTTCGAAATTCGACGAACGGCCATTGCTAGCGTGCGGGTCTCAAGTTCAATGGGCGCTGTGCACTAATGCACGGTCGCAAATCAGGGAATACAGATGACCCATACAACCCCGCTTCTGCGGGGCCGGCGTCTTGCGCTCTTCACAAGCGCAGGGATCGCAGCCCTCGCCATTTCCACCCCCGTTTTCGCTCAGGATGCTGATGACAGCATCGTCGACGAGCAGGTCGAAGCCGCCCCCACACCCGGCAACGCCATCATCGTCACCGGTTCGCGTATCGCCTCGCCCACGGTCGAGTCGCCCGCGCCGCTCCAGATCGTCGATAGCCAGGTTATCGATGATGCCGGTGTTACCAACATTCAGGAAGTGCTGCTCGAAAACCCCGTTTTCGGCACGCCCACCCTCAGCCGCACCAACTCGGCTTTCCTTACCTCGGGTACCGGTGTTGCCACGGTCGACCTTCGCGACCTCGGCTCCGACCGTACGCTGGTTCTGATCAACGGCCGTCGGGTCGTCGGCAGCGTTGCAGGTTCGGCCACGGTCGACCTTAACGTGATCCCGACGCAGTTCATCGAACGCGTTGACATCCTTACCGGTGGCGCTTCGTCGCTTTACGGTTCGGACGCGATCGCCGGTGTTGTGAACTTCGTTTACAAGACCGATTTCGAAGGCGTCGAAGCCAACGCCCAGTATGGCATCACCGAAGAAGGTGACGACGCACGGTACCAGGCCAACCTCACCGCGGGTACCAACCTCGCTGGCGGCGATGGCAACATCATGGTCCACTTCGGCTACTCGAACGAAGAAGGCCTGCTGTCGAACAGCCGCGCCAACACCCGCGTCGACGATCTCGATTCGATCTATTTCGGCGGCGAGTTCGGCGTTCCGACGGAACCCTATTACTCGAGCTTCCCTCCGCAGGGCCGCTTCGTCACCCCCGGCGGGACGTTCACCTACGATCCGGACGGAAACCTGCAGGACTGCTTCACCACCAATGGCCCGACCTGTGCGTCGACCATCGGATCGGGTACTGGTCCGAACGGCTTCAACCGCCAGGACTTCCGCACGCTGGCCGTTCCGGTTGAGCGTTACCTGTTCGCCGCCCGCGCCAATTACGCGCTGTCAGACAACGTCAGTGTCTTCGCTGAAGGTACCTTCAACAAGACCACCTCGTCGCGCATCATCGAGCCGTTCCCGCTTGAATCGGGCGGCGCCAACGGGATCTACCCGACCGATGGTGGCTACAACATCGAGAACTACCTCCCGGGTACCAGCACGATCGTAGCCAACCCGTTCGTCCCGGCGGAAATTCTCGCTGCCGCGACCGATTCGAATGGCGACGGACTGCGTGACATCGGCTTTGCCCGTCGCCTGTCCGAATTCGGCGGCCGCACCGGCTCGACCTCGCGCGATTTCTATCGCTTCGTGGTCGGTCTCGAAGGTGGCCTGTTCGACGACAAGTTCAGCTGGGACATCAGCTACAACTACGGCGACGTCAGCGAAAACCAGGTCTCGTCGGGTCAGGTCAATGTGATCAACTTCCGCGATGCACTCGCCGTGCGTTCGGAAGTCGGTGACGAAAACGGTAACGGTATCGCTGGTGAAGCGATCTGTATCGACCCCGAAGCGCGTGCAAACGGTTGTGCTCCGGCCAACATCTTCGGCGCGGGCAGCATGTCGCAGGATGCCGTGAACTACATCCAGGCGCAGGGCACCTACCAGACCGGGATCACCCAGCAGGTCGTGCAGGCCAACCTTTCGGGTTCGCTCTTCGAGCTTCCCGCAGGTTCGGTCGGCATCGCTGTCGGTGCGGAATACCGCAAGGAAAGCTCGTTCTCCGACAATGATGCGCTGACCAATGCCGGCCTCAACGCCGGTAACGTCCTGCCCGACACCAGCGGTTCGTTCGACGTGAAGGAAGCCTACGGCGAAATTCGCGTTCCGATCCTTGCCGATACCCCGTTCTTCGAAATCCTCGAAGTCGGTGCAGCGGCGCGTGTATCGGATTACTCGACCGTCGGGACGACGTTCAGCTGGAACGTGACCGGCACCTGGGCACCGGTTGAAGACGTTCGCTTCCGCGGCACCTACGCCAAGGCGGTTCGTGCGCCTAACGTAGGCGAGCTGTTCTCGGGTCTGTCGCAGACCTTCCCGAGCGGCCTGACCGATCCCTGCGAAGGCATCGGTGCCACCGGCGGCGGCGCACTGGGCGACAATTGTCGTGCAGCTCCGGGCGTAGCGGCGAATATCGCTGCGAACGGTACGTTCACGCTGAACCAGTCGGACATCCAGGGTATTTCCGGCTTCAACGGCGGCAACCCGGACCTGCAGGAAGAAACTGCAACGTCGTGGACTGCGGGTGTGATCATCAACCCGCGCTCGTTCGACGCTCTGCGCAACCTCACGATCACCGGCGACTACTACAATATCGAAGTAGAAGACGTGATCTCGGGCTTCCCGCGGCAGTTCAGCCTCGACCAGTGCTACGGCCAGGGCAATGCTACGTTCTGTGACCTGATCACGCGCCGTCCGACGGCGACCGCGGTCAACAGCGCGGGTTCGATCGATCTGATCAACTCGCTGTCGGTCAATGCTTCGGTCCTGAAGACCTCGGGCATCGACGTGACCGCGAGCTGGTTCACCGGTCTCGGCCTGATGGAAAACGATCGTCTGACGATCCGTGGTGCATACACGCACATCCTCGAGAACGACTTCTTCTCGCTTCCGGGTGGCGACGCCGACCGGACCGATGGTGAAGTTGGCACCTCGAAGGATCGTTTCACTGCAAATGTTGCATATGGAACGGGCGATTTCCGCACGACGTTCACCGGTACCTTCATCGGCAGCGCCTACATCGACGACCAGTTCGATGGCTCGCGCGTCTATGAAATCCCGGCTGAATTCTACCTCGACATGCAGACGACGTTCTTCGCTGGCGACCGGTACGAATTCTATCTCGGCGTCGACAACCTGCTCGACAACGATGCCCCGAACATCCTCAGCGGTGTGACCGGCAACGTTACCGGGTCGGACACTGCCGCAGACGTCTACGACGTCTTCGGTCGTCGCTACTACGCTGGTGTTCGCCTCACCTTCTGAGGCCTCGGCAGCTAACGACACAAAAGAAAGGGCCCCGGAATTCCGGGGCCCTTTTTCGTTTCGGCATCAGGTCGGCGCGGTCAGGTGATCGTCATCGCCAGTTCGCCGTCGCCCTCGTCGATCGCGACCTTGGAGCCGTCGGGGACCTTGCCCGACAGGATCATGTCGGCGAGCGGGTCCTGCACGTACCGCTGCACCGCGCGCTTGAGCGGGCGCGCGCCATAGACGGGGTCGTAGCCCACGCGGCCGAGCCATTTCTTCGCTGCCTCGCTCAGCTCGAGCACGATCTTGCGATCCGTGAGCAGCTTCTGCACCCGCGCGACCTGTATCTCGACGATCGGCGCCATGTGTTCCTGCGCCAGGCGGTGGAACAGGATGATCTCGTCCAACCGGTTGAGGAACTCGGGGCGGAAATGCCCGCGCACCACATCCATCACCTGCGGTTCGACATCCGCTACCTTCTGGTCATCGTCCATATTGGCGAGATACTGACTGCCGAGGTTCGAAGTCAGGATGATCAGCGTGTTGCTGAAATCGACCACGCGGCCCTGCCCGTCGGTCAGCCGCCCGTCGTCGAGCACCTGCAGCAGCACGTTGAACACGTCGCTATGCGCCTTCTCGACCTCGTCGAACAGCACCACCTGGTAGGGGCGCCGGCGGACCGCTTCGGTCAGCACGCCGCCTTCCTCGTAACCGACATAGCCCGGGGGCGCGCCGATCAGCCGCGCGACCGCGTGCTTCTCCATGAACTCGCTCATGTCGATGCGCACCATCGCGCTGTCGTCGTCGAACAGGAAGCCGGCAAGCGCCTTGGTCAATTCGGTCTTGCCCACGCCGGTCGGGCCGAGGAACAGGAAGCTACCCAGCGGGCGCCCCGGATCCTGCAGGCCCGCGCGCGCACGGCGCACCGCCTTGGACACCGCATCGATCGCCTGGCTCTGGCCGATCACCCGCTTGGCGAGGATGTTCTCCATGTCGAGCAGCTTCTCGCGCTCGCCTTCCATCATCCGGTCGACCGGAATACCGGTCCAGCGGCTGACGACACCGGCGATATCGTCTTCGGTGACCTCTTCCTTGAGCAGCGCATTGTCGGTGTGGCCCGACGCCTCCACGAGCTTCTTCTCCAGCTCGGGGATTCGCCCGTATTGCAGCTCGCCCGCCTTCTGCAGGTCACCGCCGCGCTGCGCCTGTTCGAGTTCGATCCGCGCCTGGTCGAGGTCTTCCTTGATCCGCGCCTCGGCGTGGATCTTGTCGCGTTCGTTCTGCCAGCGCGTGGTCAGCTCGCTCGATTGCTGTTCGAGTTCGGACAGTTCCTTGCGCAGGTTTTCGAGCCGGTCCTTCGACGCGGTGTCGGTTTCCTTCTGCAGCGCCTGTTCCTCGATCCGCAGCTGGATGATGCGGCGGTCGAGGTTCTCGATTTCCTCGGGCTTGCTCTCCACTTCCATGCGAATGCGACTGGCGGCCTCGTCCATCAGGTCGATCGCCTTGTCGGGCAGGAAGCGGTTCTGGATATAGCGGTTGGACAGCTGCGCCGCAGCGACGATCGCGCCATCGGTAATCCGCACGCCGTGGTGCAGCTCGTACTTGTCCTTGATCCCGCGCAGGATGCTGATCGTGTCCTCGACGCTGGGCTCGTCGATGAAGACCGGCTGGAAGCGCCGCTGCAGCGCGGGGTCCTTCTCGACATATTTCTGGTATTCGTCGAGCGTGGTCGCGCCGATGCAATGCAACTCGCCGCGGCTGAGCGCAGGCTTGAGCAGATTGCTCGCATCCATGCTGCCCTCGCTCGCGCCCGCACCGATCAGCGTGTGCATCTCGTCGATGAACAGGATGATCTGCCCTTCGGCACCCTTCACTTCGTCGAGCACCGCCTTGAGCCGTTCCTCGAACTCGCCGCGGTACTTCGCCCCGGCGATGAGCGAGCCCATGTCGAGCGCCATCAGCGTGCGGCCCTTGAGGCTGTCGGGGACATCGCCATTGGCGATACGCAGCGCGAGGCCTTCGGCGATCGCGGTCTTGCCGGTGCCGGGTTCGCCGATCAGCGCGGGGTTGTTCTTGGTCCGGCGCGCGAGGATCTGCACGGTGCGGCGGATTTCCTCGTCGCGGCCGATCACCGGGTCGAGCTTGCCGTCGCGCGCTGCCTGCGTCAGGTCGCGGGCGTATTTCTTCATCGCGTCGTAGCTTTCCTCGGCGCCCGCGCTGTCGGCGGTGCGGCCACCGGTGACCTCCTGGATCGCGGCCTCGAGCGCCTTGGCATCGATCCCCGCGGCGGTCAGCGCCTTGCCTGCCGAATTGTCGGCCAGCGTGAGCGCCTGCAACAGGCGCTGGACGGGGACGAAACTGTCGCCCGCCTTCTCGGCGAGCTGTTCGGCCTGGTCGAGCGTGCGCACGGCGTCATTGTCGAGCCCGGGCGTCGCTTGCGCTCCACCGCCCGAAACCGCCGGCACCTTGGCGAGCGCATTGTCGACTTCGGTGATCGCCACGCCGGGGTTGCCGCCGGCACGCTGGATGAGCTGCGCGGCCATGCCCTGCTCGTCGTCGAGCAGCGCCTTGAGCAGATGCGCGGGCGAAATCCGCTGGTGGTTCAGGCGGATCGCAACGGTCTGCGCAGCCTGCAGGAAGCCCTTGGCGCGGTCGGTGAATTTCTCGAGATTCATGCAAACACCCCAGTTATGAATTGTCGCCCGGATATGGTGTTGCGATTATGCAACACAACCCCTCCCCGCGAATTTTCACGAGGTGTGTTAGCTACATATAGGGGTCGCGGGAGGCTTGTGAAGCCAGCCCGGGCGCAATTTAGGCCAGCCGCGCACCATCCGCGACACCCGGTTCGGGACGGGCCAGCAGGACCTCGCCGTCGCTATCGGGGAACCCGAGCACCAGGATTTCGGACATGAAGGGGCCGATCTGGCGCGGAGCGAAATTGACCACTGCCATCACGCGCTGCCCGACCAGGGCGTCGGGCGTGTAATGTGCGGTGATCTGCGCCGAGCTTTTGCGCTCGCCGATCTCGGGTCCGCAATCGACCCACAGCTTGATTGCCGGGCGGCGTGCCTCGGGGAAGGGTTCGGCGCGGGTTACCGTGCCGGCGCGGATGTCGAGAGCGGCGAAATGCGCGAAATCTGCATGGTCCATGACGCCGGTCTATGCCGAGCGCCGGCGTGCATCAACCTTCGGCCAGCGGCTCGAGCCCGGGAACCATTACCGTACGGTCGCCGCCGAAATCCTCGCGCACCACGACCAAGCCCTGCCGCTCAAGATGGTCGAGCAGCCGCCGGATACGGCCGGGCGAGCTGGTGCCATAGGCACGTGCGAGTTCGGCCTCGTCGACCTGCGTTTCGCCCGCATGCGCGGCCTTGGCGATCACCAGGAACGGGCCGAGCAGGTCTTCCTCCACGGCGCCCGCCAATTGCATGATGCGCGCCTGCAGACCATCGTCGAGCTCTTCCAGTCCGGCACCGGCAACCGCGAACCGGCGGCGGAAGGCGCGCATGTCGGGCATCGGGCCGATCAGACGTTCGCGGCGGCAGCGGGTGAGGAAGGTCTGGTATTGTGCGCTGGCGGACTGGAAGGCGATCCCTTCTTCCTGCGCCAGCTCGCTGATGATCTGCGCGATCCGCGTGGCGACCACCGTGGTATCCACCGGCTCCGCGCGGGGCTCGACCTGGCGCTCCTCCGCCCGGGCGATGCTGTCCTCGATCTCGTCGACCGGCGGCGCGGGCGGCGGGGCAGGCGGCGGCGGCGCCTTGGCCACATCGGCCGCGAGGTCGGTGGTGAGCAGCGCCGCCATATCGGCGGGCGCGGTATCGGGTAGCGCCATCAACCCTTCGCTGCGCGCGTGGTGACCGGTTTTCACCGGGCCGATCTTCACCGCGAGCGGCAGCCGCGTGATCGCCGGGCCGAGCGCAAGGAAATGCCCGCGCTCGAGCTCGCGGATACGCTCCGCCTGCCGCCGCTCCATCCCGAGCAGATCGGCCGCGCGGATCATGTCGATGTCGAGGAAGGTGCGTCCCATGAGGAAGTTCGACGCTTCGGCCGCGACGTTTTTCGCCAGCTTCGCCAGCCGCTGCGTGGCGACGACCCCCGCCAGCCCACGCTTGCGCCCGCGGCACATGAGGTTGGTCATCGCCGCCAGCGTCATCCGCCGCGTGTCCTCGGCCATCTCGCCCGCGGCGGCGGGGGCGAACATCTGCGCTTCGTCGACCACCACCAGCGCCGGATACCAATGCTCGCGCGGGGCATCGAACAGCGCGGTCAGGAATTGCGCGGCGCAGCGGATCTGCTGCTCGACCTCGAGCCCGTCGAGATCGAGCACCACGCTGGCGCGGTGTTCGCGAATGCGCCGCGCCAGCGCCTCGATCTCGCCCGGCGAATAGGCGGCGCCGTCGATCACCACATGGCCGAACTCGTCCGCGAGCGAGGGGAAATCGCCTTCGGGGTCGATGACCACCTGCTGCACCATCCCCGCGCTTTCTTCGAGCAGCCGCCGCAGCAAATGCGACTTGCCGCTGCCCGAATTGCCCTGGACGAGCAGCCGGGTGGCGAGAAGCTCCTCGATATCGAACTCGACCGGCTTGCCGGACGATTCGTGGCCGATGGTGATCTGGGCTGTCACGCAGCAGCGATTAGCCAGTCGAATCCGCAAGGGGGAACAGCGCCGCGGCGGTTTTGCCCAATCGCATTGCGTCACCCCGCTGCGCTCGCTAATCGGGTTGCAAGAGAGGACGGAAATCTATGAGGAACTCGCTGGGGCGCATTGGTTTTGCGCTGCTTCTGCTCGTGCTGGTTGCATTCATCGCACTGGCGACGTGGGAACCCTTCTGGGCCAAGCGCGGCGATGTCGCCCTGCCCGACCGGACCTACACCGCCGAAATCAGCCGCGATGAATTCGGCGTACCGCATATCTACGCCGCCACCGATGCCGATGTCGCCTATGGCGTGGCCGTGGCGCATTCCGAGGATGATTTCTCCACGCTGCAGGATGTGATCGCGATGAGCCGCGGGCGCTATGGCGCGATCGCGGGCGAGGAGGGCGCGGCATTCGACTATGCGTATCACCTGCTCGACGCGCGCGGCACGGCAGAGCGCGAATATCCGCTGCTCCCCGCAGACACGCGCGCCTTGTTCGATGCCTATGCCGTCGGCCTCAACGATTTCGCCGAAGCGCATCCCGGCGAAGTGAAGCTGGGCAACCTCTTCCCGGTCGACGGAGTCGATGTGGCTGCGGGTTTCGCGCTGCGCCAGCCGTTCTTCTTCGGCCTGGGCGGGATTATCGAACCGCTGGTGTCGGGCGAGCCGCTGCTGCCCGAATACGGCCCCGCAATCCCGCGCGATACCGGCGGGGCAGCCCCGGCCATCGAACCTGCCGAAGTCATCCGCACGGAGGCCGCACCCGGCCCCGACCTGGCCCGCGCCGGGCCGCTCCCCAGGGGTGAAGAGGCCGCTCTGGCGGGGTCCAACGCATTTGCAGTCACGCCCGAGAAATCGGGCGGCCCGACAATCCTGGTGTCGAACAGCCACCAGCCCTGGCGCGGCGGCGTGGCGTGGTACGAACTGGTCGTCGAAAGCGAGGAAGGCTGGCATTATGCGGGGGCGAATTTCCCCGGCAGCCCGTTCCCCTTCCTCGGCCATAACGAACATCTCGGCTGGACCAATACGGTCAACACCCCCGACATGACCGATATCTACCGGCTCGAGATGAACGAGGACGAGACGCAATACAGCATCGGCGACCGGTGGCGCGAGCTCGAGGCGCGAACGGTCACCCTGCCCGTCAAGCTCGGCCCGGTCACCCTGCCGATCCGCCGCACGGTCTATCGCAGCGTCCATGGCCCGGTGATCAAGAACGACGAGGGCTTCTTCGCGGTGCGTTATGGCGGGATCGGCAATCTCGGCCAGCTCGATGCCTATTACCGGCTCAACAAGGCGACCAGCCTCGAGGAATTCGAGCGAATCCTCGCGCGGATGGACATCCCTTCGACCAATTTCATCTATGGCGACGAGGCAGGCAACATCGCCTATGTCTACAACGCCGCCATCCCCGACCGCGCGAAGGGATATGACTGGCGCACGGTGTTGCCGGGCGACGATCCACGGGCCATCTGGTCCGGCCCGGTCGCCTATCAGGAACTGCCGCGTTACGTGAACCCGGCCAGTGGCTGGCTCTACAACGCCAACAACACGCCCTATACCGCCGCGGGCGCCGGGAGCGATCTTTCGCCCGAGGATTTCGCCCCCGAACTCGGCATCGAGCTCAAGCAGACCAACCGCTCGCGCCGTGCGTGGAAATTGCTGAGCGAGGCGGGGCAGCTCGACCGCGCCACGCTCGAGGCGATCAAATACGACACGGGCTACGACCGCAGCGGCTATGTCGCGAAGCTGTGGGACGAACTCGCCGCGCTCGACCTGTCGGACGATGGCGAATTGGCGCAGGCACGCGACATGCTGATGGGCTGGGACTTCACCGCCGACAGCATCGGCGAAGCCGATGCGCTGGCGCTGTTGATGATCCGCGAGTTCATGTCGTCCAGCTACCAGAACAAGCCATGGCCCGATGCCCGGGCCGAACTGGCCAAGCAGGTCGCGCATCTCAACACCCATTTCGGGCGCATCGACCCGCCGATGGGTGATTTGCTGCGCCTGCGGCAGGGCACGGTCGATCTGCCGCTCGATGGCGGATCGGACACGCTGCGCGCCTCGACGCTGTGGGATGTCGATGACGACGGCCGCCTGTCGGTGCGGCACGGCGACAGCTTCATCCAATGGGTCGAATGGCTGCCCGGCGAGCGTGTTTCCTCGCGTTCGATCCAGCCGTTTGGCGCCGCCACCACGCGGCCCGATTCCCCGCATTACACCGATCAGGCTGCGCTGTTCGTCAAGCACCGGTTGAAGCCGGTGCATTTCTGGCGCGAGGATGTGCTGGCCAATGCGAAGTCGCGCAAGACCGTGACCAATCGCCGCTAACGCGTTAGCATCGCCCAAACCCGAATTTCGAACACACCATCGAGGTATCATGCGTATCAAGCCCCTCCTGACCGCCAGCGTGCTGGCCCTCACCCTCGGGGCCTGTGCTCCCGCCATGACCGCCAGCGCGCCGGAAACCGCGCCCGTCGTAGCAACGGCCGATGCCGCCCCGGCAGAGCTCGCCGCGCTGGTCGAGCAGGTCGACATCCCGTTCGAGAAATTCACGCTCGACAACGGGCTCGACGTGATCGTCCATACCGACCGCAAGGCCCCGATCGTCGCGGTGGCGGTGTGGTACAATGTCGGTTCGAAGGACGAGCCGAAAGGCAAGTCGGGCTTCGCGCATCTGTTCGAGCATTTGATGTTCAACGGCAGCGAGAACGCCCCGCAGGACTATTTCCAGTACCTGCAGGAAATGGGCGCGACCGATTACAACGGCACGACCAATTTCGACCGCACGAACTATTTCCAGACCGTGCCCCGCCCCGCGCTCGAACGCGCGCTGTGGCTCGAAAGCGACCGCATGGGCTATCTGCTCGGCGCGGTCACGCAGCAGAAGCTCGATAACCAGCGCGGCGTGGTGCAGAACGAAAAGCGCCAGGGCGACAACCAGCCCGGCGGGCTGGTGTTCTACGAGATCGTCAACACGCTGTTCCCCGCGCCGCATCCCTACGACCACACGCCGATCGGCTCGATGGCCGACCTCGACAGCGCGAGCATGGACGATGTGCGCGACTGGTTCCGCGACAAATATGGTCCCAACAACGCCACCGTGGTGCTGGCCGGCGACATCTCGCCCGCAGAAGCCCGCCCGCTGGTCGAGAAATACTTCGGTCCGATCGCGCGTGGCCCGGTCAACAACCCGGCCGAAGCCGCCGTCCCCGAGCTTGCCGAAGACGTCCGCACGGTGATGCGCGACCAGGTCGCTGCGGTCAGCATCGACAAATACTGGACCGCGCCGGGCATCACCGATCGCGAACTTACCGCACTGACCGTGGGCGCGCGGATCCTCGGCGGGTTGTCGTCGAGCCGCCTCGACAATGCGCTGGTGCGCGACGAGCAGCTGGCGGTGAGCGTTTCGGCCGGAAACTACGCCTGGCAGCGCGTCGGCATCCTCAACGTCGCCGCCACTGCCCGTCCCGGCGTTGACGAGGCCGAGGTCGAGCGCCGTCTCGACGCGCTGATTGCCGAATTCATCGCCGAAGGCCCGACCGAAGATGAGGTCCGCCGCGCGGCGACCAGCTCGGTCGCCAGTACGATCCGCGGGCTCGAACAGGTCGGGGGGTTCGGCGGCAAGGCCGTGACCCTGGCATCGGGCGAAGTGCTGGCGGGCGATCCGGGTTTCTATGCGCGCGAGTTCGAAATCCTCGCCACGCTGACCCCGGGGGAAGTCCAGGCGGCAATGCAGCGCTGGATGACCCGCCCCTCGATGACATTGATCCTCGAACCCGGCGAACGCGGCGACGCTTATGAAGAAGCGGCCAGTGTCGCCGAAACCGACGCGAAGGGGGAAGAGGGTGCGGCCGAAGAGCTGACCGTCACCAAGGACCGTCCCGCCCCGCCGATCGACTCGATCGCGCAGCTCGACTTCCCCGACGTGCAGCACACCGCGCTGGCGAACGGAATGACGCTGCATTACGCGCAGCGCGACGCGATCCCCGCGACCTATGTCACGCTCTCCTTCGATGCGGGCAGCAGTGCCGACCCTGCGGACAAGCGCGGGCTTGAAAGCCTCGCGCTCGGCCTGTTCGAGGAAGGCACCACCAGCATGAGCTCGCGCGAGATCGCCGAGACCAGCGAACGGCTGGGCGCAAATATCTCGCTCGGCGGCGGCGCCGACCGGTCGAGCTTCACGTTGTCCGCGCTGTCCGCCAATCTCGTGCCCTCGCTCGAACTCCTGTCCGACATCGTCCGCAACCCGGCCTTCGCGCAGTCCGAAATCGACCGCGTCCGCGCGCAGCGGATCACCAGCGTCGAACAGGAATTGCGCACCCCGGCCTCGATCGCGCAGCGCACCGCCGCCCCGCTGATCTATGGCGCGGACAGCCCCTATGCCGGACCCGAAAACGGCACGGTGGAATCGCTCTCGGCGATCACCCGCGCCGACATCACCGGCTTCAAGGACCGCTGGATCCGGCCCGACAATGGCGAAATCTTCGTCGTATCAGACCGCCCGCTGAACGAGATCGTCACCTCGCTCGAGGCCGTATTGGGCGATTGGGAAGCACCCGCGATGGCGAAGGGCGCAAAGAGCTTTGGCCCCGCCCCCGCAGCGCCTGCCGAAAGCCGCATCGTGCTGGTCAACCGGCCCAATTCGCCGCAGAGCTACATCTATGGCGGCCAGCTGACCGCAATCGATCCGCGCGGCGAGACCTATGTCGACTTCCTCAACGCCAACAACGCTCTGGGGGGCAATTTCCTCGCCCGGCTCAACATGAACCTGCGCGAGACCAAGGGCTGGAGCTACGGTGTGCGCGGCGCCCCGCTGACCAATGAGAACGCGGTCGCCTATACCGTGCGCGCGCCCGTCCAGGCCGACCGCACCGGCGATGCGCTGGCCGAGCTGATCCGCGAAACCGGCGAATTCCTCGACACGCGCGGCGTCACCGACGAGGAGCTGACCCGGATCGTCACCGCCGAAATCGGCGAACTGCCCGGCCAGTTCGAAACCTCGGGCGCGATTCTCGGTGCGATGCAGAGCAATGCGCTCTATGGACGGCCCGACGATTACTACGAGATCATCGCCGACCATTACCGCGAACAGACCACCGCCAGCCTCGATGCTGCCGCCCGCGCCGCGATCGATACCGACCGGTTCGTCTGGGTCGTGGTGGGCGATGCGGCGGTGGTCGAACCACAGCTCGAACAGCTCGGGCTCGCGGTCGAACGCATCGAAATGACGGGAACCGACTAATTGACATTCCTGTCAGCAGGCCCGATTGAAAAGGGACTTTGAACCTTCAAGCGAAGAGAGGAATACCCATGTCCGTAGCAGGTACCTATGACACCGTCGTAAAGAGCCCGATGGGCGACCAGAAGGGCACGCTGACCGTGGTGCCGGGCGACGATGGCAACAGCTTCACCGGCTCGATGGCCGGCGGCATGGGCTCGATGGACATCACCGACGGCACGATCGAAGGCGATACCCTCAAGTGGAAGATGGACATGACCGTCCCGATGCCCATGACCCTCAACTGCACCGCCACGGTGACCGGCGACCAGATGACCGGCACCGTCAATGCGGGCGCTTTCGGCGACATGCCGCTGACCGGCGAACGCCAGGGCTAAGCCTCGCAGCTACCCAACACAAAGGGCCGCCGGAGCGATCCGGCGGCCCTTTTTATTGTCGCATTGGCCGGGGTTAGTCGGTGATGGAAAAATCGAAGATCCGCGAGGTCTGGGCGCCAACGCTGGCCATGCCTGCCCCGCCACCGGTTTGCGACGAATACAGAAATCCGTACTCACCGGGCTCCAGATCGATGTTCGGTTGCACTCTAAACACGCCCGGAGCCAACCGCTCGTAATCGAAGGGGATTTGATCTTTGGTCATGACCCCGGCTTTGGCCCCGCCGATGTTAAACTTGCCCACCTTCGCTTCGCGGCGGTTCTTCTTCACGTCGAATTTGACGAGGCTGAACTCTGCGGGAGAGGTTACCGCACCGGCCATCCAGAAGTTCCCGCCACCGCGGTTGGAAAGCGAGCTGTTGGCTTCATCGAAATAGAAGTAAAAGGTCGGTCGCTGCACGGTCGCGGCGGTTCGGGCCGATCTTTGTGGGATCACAGCCTTGAAGCTCATCGAAGCGATTCCGCCGGTCAGCGCATAACCCAGAAACCCCCCGGTTTTGGTCTGGTTGGTGGTCGTCGCATCGATGTACTGCATCTTGGGATCGGGCAGCCAATCCGCCATCAGATAGACACCCGATGCATGCGGAACCATCGGATCGGGATCGTCCATCGATACGGTCGCTGAGGTCGAAACGCTCGGAGCATTCGATTTCGCGATCATTGCCGCAATGACCGAAGACGGCACTCCGGCATTCTTCAGCCCAATGAGCTGATTAGTCGTCACGTCGAAGCGGGAGGCTGTCGCATCGATCTTTGCGATGATCGCTTCTTCGCCGAGCCCGACATCTACCAATTGCACGATCGCTTCATTGTCCAGCGTCTCGGCAGACAGCGGCGCAGAAAGTGCGGCCGCAGCCAGAATGGCGACAATAGTTTTGGTTTTCATGGAGCCCCCAATTTATCAGCCCCATACTGTATTGGCAGGGACCCACGCGTCAATCTCAATACCACGGGGCAGACGCAGTTAATTTCTAGGAAGTCATCGCAATTTCTTGTGTGGCGCGTGCGCCCGATGCGAACAGGAAGGGCCGCCGGAGCGATCCGGCGGCCCTTTCTATTTGCGGCGAGGCGAACGGGTCCTAGCGGACTACGTCCATTTCCTCGATCAGGCCGTGGGCGCCATCGACCTTGTCCATCACCCACAGCATGTAGCGCGTGTCGACATGGATCGTACGCGTGGTGCGCGGGTCGAAATCCCAGTCCGAATTGACGCTTTCGAGGGTCCCGTCGAACAGCAGGCCGACCAGCTCGGCGCGCGCGTTGAGCGTGGCCGAGCCGCTGTTGCCGCCGGTGCTGTCGAGATCCGACAGGAAGTTGACCGGCACCGAACCGATGCTGTCCAGCGCATAGGGGCCGTAATCGCCCGCACGGATGCTGGCGAGCTGCCCCTCGGGCGCATTGAACGGCTCCTCGCCGGTATCTTTTTCGAGGATGCCTTCGAGCGTGGTGAACGGCAGATAGGCCATGCCGTCGCGCGGGCTGCCGCCCAGCACCTTGCCATAGGTCACGCGCAGCGTGCTGTTGGCATCGGGATAGGTCGCCGCGCCCTGGCTGCGCTGCCACTGCGTGATCGCGTCCATATAGGCCGGACGCAGCGCCAGCGCGCGGCCTTCGCGTTCCTCGCTCTCGGCCTCGAGCTTGCGCTCGTAATCGTAGAGCGCAACCGCCAGCTGCATGAAGGGGTCATCGCTCGCCTCGAGCTCGGCGGCGCTCGCTTCCATCAGCGCAAGCCGGGTCTCGCTCTCGTCCAGCGTGGTGCCCGCATAATAGCCATCCACGATCGCATCGAGCTGCTTGGCATCATCGACACCCGTCAGGCCCAGCGCCTCGTCGAACACCGCCACGCGTTCGGCTTCCGGCTGCGCAAGATAGCCCTCGAGGAAAAGCAGCCATTCGGCCTTGTCGACCGCCGAGTCATAGCGCCGGTCGAGCGCCTGCAGGCCCTGGCGAAAGAACGCCATGTCGCGCTCCTGGTAGCCGCTTTCGCGCTGCGCATCGGGCAGGTCGCGTTCCTTGGCGAGGCGATAGAGCCGCTGTGCCGCCGACAGCAGCTGCGCGCGCGTGCCATTGCCATACCAGAAATTGGTCCGCGCCGCGGTGGCGCTTTCCCCGGTCAGCGTGTCGAGCGAAGCCAGCGCCTCGCCATAAGGGCCGCGCGCGGCATCGGCGGCGATCCACGCATCGAGCGCGGCCTCGCGCTGGCGGCGGCGATCGACCAGCCCGACCCGGCGCGCGCCATCGATCTGGCCGCGCAGGTTCTTTTCGTAATTGTTGAGCCCGGCTAGCCGCGATTCGTACTTCACGCGCGCGTCGGAGCCGACCGGCGCGGCCTCCTCGATCGTGTCGATCCAGTCGTTGAGCAGCGTGACGAAGGTCGGATAGGTCCATTCGAAGGTGTTCTCGACTTCGCCCAGCCGCGCATAGCGCTGGGTGGACCCCGGATAGCCCGCGGCCATCACGAAATCGCCATCATCGAGCCCGGCTGCGCTCACCTTCAGATGGTGTTCGGGCCGGTAGGGGACATTGTCCTCGGCATATTCGGCGGAGGAGCCGTCGGGGGCGACATAGGCGCGGTAGAAGGCGAAATCGCCGGTATGGCGCGGCCACATCCAGTTATCGATATCGCCGCCATATTTCCCGACCGCGTCGGCGGGGGCATAGACCAGCCGCACATCCTCGACCTCGAGCCGCTTGATCAGCGTGTATTCCTTGCCGCCGTAGAAACCCGCGACGAGGCAGCGATAGCCCGCTTCCTGCTCGCATTCGGCGGTGATGTCCTTCACCCGTTGGTCGACCGTGTCATAGCGCTCGGTCGGCGAAAGCGTGTCGATCCCGTCGCGCACCCGCGCGGTGACATCGCTGATTTCGGTGGTGACATAGACGCGCGATCCGGGCGCGGCGGGCAGTTCATCGCCCTTCGCCTGCGCGAGGAAGCCATTCTCGAGATAGTTGTTCTCGGCGGTGGAGTTGTACTGCACCGAACCGCGCGCGCAGTGATGGTTGGTGACCACCAGCCCCTCGGGCGAAACGAAGCTCGCCGAACAGCCCTGCAACTGGACGATCGCGCCCATCGGGAAATCGGTCAGGTCGGACAGCTTCTCGGGCGAAACCTCGAGCCCCATGGCCCGCAGATCGTCGGCGATTTCGGGTAGCTGGCCGGGGGTAAACATCCCCTCCTTGGCAGCCAGCGGAGCAGATGCGACGCAGGCCATCAGCGCTGCGAACACGGCAGTGTTTCTCATCGGGATACAGTCCTCATTCCAGATGCGCGAAGACGCGCCAATGGCGCAGAGGCTAGGCCCCCGCCGAGGGCGGGGCAAGCGCGCGCTCGGCGAGCTTCATCTGGGCTCGACCGGCGCCGCCGAAACGGCCCGGTCAGGCGGTCAGCCCAGCTTGTCCTTGAGGATCTGGTTGACCACCGCCGGATTGGCCTTGCCCTGCATCGCCTTCATCGTCTGGCCGACGAAGAAGCCGAACAGCTTGTCCTTGCCGCCGCGGTACTGTTCGACCTTGTCCTCGTTATTGGCGAGGATTTCGTCGATCGCGGTCTCGATCGCGCCGGTGTCGCTGACCTGCTTGAGGCCCTTCTCATCCGCGATCTTCTCGGGCGCGCCGCCTTGCTTGAGAACGATTTCGTAGATTTCCTTGGCCTGGCCGCCCGAAATCTCGCCCTTGTCCTGCATCGCAAGGATACTGGCCTGCGCTTCGGCGGTGGCATTGGCCATATTGGCCTCGTCGCCAAGCGACTTGACCACGCCTGGGGCGACCGAGAGCGCCCAGTTGGCGACCTGCGTCGCGACCTTGGCCTCGGGCTTGCCGATCTTCTCCGCCGCCACCTTGAGCAGCGTTTCGAACCGCGCGAAGGTTTCCACCTCGGCGGTCAGCTCGCGGGCATTGTAGGGCGTCAGGCCCAGCTCGTTTTCGTAGCGGGTGCGCTTGGCGTCGGGCAGCTCGGGCAGCGACGCGCGGCATTCGTCGAGGAAACCGTCTTCGAGCTCGAGCGGGAGCAGGTCGGGATCGGGGAAGTACCGGTAATCATGCGCATCTTCCTTGCTGCGCATCGACCGGGTTTCGTTGCGGTCAGGGTCGTAAAGCCGCGTTTCCTGGACCACCGTACCGCCATCCTCGATCAAGTCGACCTGGCGGCGTGCTTCCTGCTCGATCACCGCCATGACGAAGCGGACCGAATTGACGTTCTTGGTCTCGGTACGGGTGCCGAGTTCGCTGTCACCGACCTTGCGGACCGAGACGTTGACGTCGGCGCGCATCGAACCCTGCTCCATATTGCCGTCGCACGATCCGACATAGCGCAGGATGCTGCGCAGCTTGCGGACATAGGCGCCGGCCTCTGCGGGCGAGGTCATATGCGGCATGGACACGATTTCCATCAGCGCGACACCGCAGCGGTTGAGATCGACATAGGACATGGTCGGATGCTGGTCGTGCATCAGCTTGCCCGCGTCCTGCTCGACATGGATGCGCTCGATGCCGATGACCTTGTCGTCGGGGATGCCGGCCTTCTCGTCGGCCTCGATCAGCAGCTGCCCCTCGCCCACGATGGGGTGGTAGAGCTGGCTGATCTGGTAGCCCTGCGGCAGGTCGGCGTAGAAGTAGTTCTTGCGGTCGAACCGGCTGTATTTGTTGATCTGCGCCTCGATCGCCATGCCCGTGCGCACCGCCTGGCGGATGCATTCGCGATTGGGCACGGGCAGCATGCCCGGCATCGCCGCATCGACAAGGCTGACCTGCGTGTTCGGCTCGGCCCCGAATTCCGTACTCGCGCCGCTGAACAGCTTGGCGTTGGAAGTGACCTGCGCATGGACCTCGAGGCCGATCACGACCTCCCATTCGCCCGTGGCGCCCTGGATGCGGTAAGTGCTCATATCAACTCTCACGTCATCCCAGCGAAAGCTGGGATCTTTCTCGGTCACGTCCGACCTGGCGGACAGCGATCCCAGCTTTCGCTGGGATGACGAAAATTACCACCACTTCTCCGGCTGCGCGTCGAACCCGGCGCGCTGCTGGATCGCTAGTCCCGTGTTGAGCACGCCCTGCTCGTCGAAGGGCTTGCCCACGATCTGCAGGCCGAGCGGCAGGCCGTCCGCATTGACCGTGGCGGGCACGCTCATCGCGGGCAGGCCCGCGAGCGACGCGGGGACCGCGAAGACGTCGTTGAGATACATCGTCAGCGGGTCTTCGTTGAGCGAACCGAGCGGGAAGCTGGCGGTCGGCGTAGTGGGCGCGAGGATCGCGTCGCACAGGCCAAAGGCTTTTTCGAAGTCCTGAGCCACCAGCGTGCGGATCTTCTGCGCCTGCGTGTAATAGGCATCGTAGAAGCCTGCGCTCAGCACATAGGTGCCGATCAGGATACGGCGCTTGACCTCGTCGCCGAAACCGGCGGCGCGGGTGGCGGCATACATGTCCTGCAGCCCCGCCCCGTCAGGCAGGTCGCGCAGGCCATAGCGCACGCCGTCATAGCGCGCGAGATTGCTCGAGGCTTCGGCAGGCGCGACGATGTAATAAGCGGGCAGCGCGTATTTGGTATGCGGCAGCGAGATATCGACGATCTCGGCGCCCGCGTCGCGCAGCCATTCCTTGCCCTGCTCCCAGCTCTTGAGGATTTCCTCGTCGGTGCCGTCCATCCGGTATTCCTTCGGGATACCGATCTTCTTGTCCTTGAGGTCTGCCGACAGGCCCGCTTCCCACTGCGGCACGTCCAGCTTGAGGCTGGTCGCGTCCTTGGGATCGAAGCCCGCCATGGCTTCGAGCATGATCGCGCAATCTTCGACGCTGCGTGCCATAGGGCCCGCCTGGTCGAGGCTGGAGGCGAAGGCGACCACGCCCCAGCGGCTGCAACGGCCATAGGTCGGCTTGATCCCGCAGATACCGGTGAAGGCGGCGGGCTGGCGGATCGAACCGCCGGTGTCGGTGCCGGTTGCGGCGGGCGCGATCCGCGCGGCGACCGCGCTGGACGAACCGCCCGACGAACCACCCGGGCTCATCGCGGCATTGGTGCCTTCCTTGCGCCAGGGCGAATTGACGTTGCCGAAATAGCTGGTCTCGTTCGACGAACCCATCGCGAACTGGTCGAGATTGAGCTTGCCCAGCATGCCCGCACCCGCATCCCACAGCTTCTGCGAGACGGTGCTCTCGTATTCGGGGGTGAAGCCTTCGAGGATATGGCTCGCGGCAGTGGTCTGCACACCCTTGGTGGCGAACAGATCCTTCATGCCAATCGGCACGCCGCCCATTGCGCCCAGATCCTCGCCCCTGGCGCGCTTGGCATCGGCCGCATCGGCCGCCGCCAGCGCATGGTCGGGCGTGGTCACGATGAAGGCATTGAGGTCGGCGGCGTCGGCGACGGCGGCGTTGAAAGCTTCTGCCACTTCGCGCGCGGTGAAGCTGCCGCCCGCCACGCCATCGCGGATCGCCTTGACACCGAGTTTGGTCAGTTCGGTCATGGTCTCGTCTCTTCCGTCAGCGCATGGCCTTCGACAAGCTCAGGCTGAGCGGGTTTATGGTATGAAGCGATCAGATCCGCTCGTCCTGAGCCTGTCGAAGGACACTCACGACGCAGCATTATTCGATCACCTTGGGCACGCCGAAGAAGCCGTGTTCCGCCGCCGGGGCGTTGGCGAGCACATCCTCGCGCCGCCCGCCGCCGGTCTTGGGATCGGCGTCGACCACATCTTCGCGCAGGCGCAGTGTGTTGGGAATGACCGCGGTCATCGGCTCGACGCCGCTGGTATCGACCTCGCCCAGCTGTTCGACCCAGTCGAGGATGTTGTTGAGTTCGGGGACCATCGTATCGAGCTCGTCATCGCCCATCTTGATGCGGGCGAGCGAGGCGATCTTGGCCACTTCTTCGCGTGTGACTGACATGCTCGCGCACTAGCCGCGCGGGGGCCGCGCTTCAAGCAGCGATGCTGCAGCGCAATGCTATTCGAAAGGATCGCCCGCGGGCTGGCCATCGATATAGACCCGCCGCCCGCTCCATTCGCGGATTTCGACCTCAGAATTGGCGGTTTGATCTGGCGTGGCTTCAAACGCTTCTACGGCGAGGACCGCTTCCATAGCAACAGCGCCTGTCGGGCTATCGTCGACCGCTTCGCCAAGATCGAAGCTCAATTTCCGCACATCGCCACCTTCGACCATGGCGACCTTGCGCCGCCCATCTTCGCCAGCACCAAGATCCAGTGCAACACAAGGCTTGTCGCAATACGAGCCATTCCCGCGAACGGAGCCGCGCACATGATCGCGCAACGCCTCATCTTCGAATTCGAATCGGATATTTGCGAGGCGCTCATCGCGGTTCGTGTCGCGATAGCCGCGATATGGTCGCGAATCCTGCGTTTGCGTCTCGCGGGCGATTTTCGCGATTTCGGGATCATTGCTGTCGGTCAGTCGCGCCAGCGCCTCCCTTCCAGCATCGCCGAAATCCCAGCGCAGCGCGTCGAAATCGAATTCGTCCACCGCGACCTCGCCCGCATCGAGCCGCGCGATCTGGTTGCGCGCGGAGATCGCGCCGAAATCGAACAATGGCAGTGCGAGAATGAAGGCGAGCACGCAGGTCGCCACCGCGAGATGCATGTTGGCGCGGCGTACGCGCTCCATCCACCCTGCAATGCGCCCGCGGATCGGTGCGGCGAAATAGGCGACGCCGTAGGCCACCGCGACCGCGACCGCGACGATGCCCCACAGCCGTTCGGGGCTGAGCCCGTATTCGGCAATCCGCGTGCCGGCCGAGACTGCCGCCAGCAGCGCCAGCGGGAGGATCGCTAGCGCCAGCACCAGCGAAGCCCAACGCAGCGCGCGGTTACCGCTGACCTCGTCATCGGCGTTGCGAATCACCGCATTGACGAGGACGAAGGCCGCCACCGCCACCGACAGCAGCAGCGGCGTGGGGCTTTCGGTAGCGTTCCACAGCGCCGCTATGCCGCTCGCCAGCACGGCCAGCAGGAAGATCGCCAGCGCGGCCGCCAGCGGCACCGCGATGATCGAGAACACCAGCATCACCACTGATTGCAGCGTGCCGATGATCTTCAACTGGTTGCGCAGCACGCCCAAGGCGGCGCCAAATGCCGCACCCGAGAAGGTCCAGCCGAACCATGGTTCGTCGACCACGTTCTCGACGATATCGATATCGATGGCCGAGAATAGCGCCGCCAGCAGCACCACCAGCAGCCAGGAAACACCGGTGAAGACAAGCGCCCCGGCACCGCTGATCGCATCGGTCCAGACATGGAAGTGCGTCTGGTCATAGGCCGTCCGCCAGCGCAGCCGGTGGAAACCCGCCTGGAACAGCGGCATGGCCAGCGTGATCGCGACCAGCCCCGCGGCAAGCCAGAAAGATTCGTCGGCATGGCGGTCACCCGCGACCGTGACGCGCCAGGCAATCCCCGCCATGACCAGCGCGACCAGTCCGGCAAAGACCAGCGGCTCCTTCCAGCGGAGGCGATCGACGGTGAAGGCAAGCGCCAGCGGACCAAAGGCAAATGCGGCGACCAGCGCGGCGCGCCACGGCGGCATGTTGTCCGCATTCCAGTCGGAGAACAGATGGACACAGAGCCCGGCGATGCCGAGCAGTGCCGCAAGAAGCCACGGGCGCAGCGGCCAGTCGGCATGGGTGGCGGGCGCGTGGGCCTGGGTCATCTCACTCATGCGCCCCTCCCCTTTGTGGCCGGATTACTGGCCCGGTGGCGGTCCCGCCTGGCCTTCGGCGCCCTGTTCGCCCATCATCTGCTGCAGCGCAGCGGCACGGGCCTGGAAATCGTCGCGGCTCATGAAATCGACCACTTCGACCTCGAACACCAGGTCGGCATTGGCCGGGATCGGCGAGCCCGGGGGCGGTTCGGCGCCATAGGCCTGTTCGGCGGGAATCGTCAGCACGTAGCTGCCACCCTTCTGCATCTGCTGCAGCCCCTCGATAAAGCCGTCGATGATCGCGCCTTCTTCGAGCAGCAGCGGATTGCCTTCGGGGAACAGGCCCGGCGGTACCGGCAGCGGCTGCGAGCGGTCGAATTCGGTCCCGTCGGCGAGCTTGCCGACATAATTGACGAACACAACGTCGCCGACCTGGGGCGAATCGCCTGCACCCGCGGTCACCGTCTCGACTTCGAGCCCCTTGGGCATGGCGGCCCAGGCCAGACCGGCGCCGATCAGGACGGCGAGGATCACCCCGAGCCACAGCTTGGTCAGCGAGCCCTTGGCGACGGGCTGGAGGGGAACGCGGGTAATCTCGGTCATGGGTAATTCTTCCGGATACGCAAAGGGCGCGGATTGCTCCGCGCCCTCATGGCTTAGCTTCGATATCGCATCAACGGCTTATTTGACGCCGTCGCGCTCCATCCGCTTACGCTCGAGCTTGCGCGCGCGGCGCACGGCAGCGGCCTTTTCGCGGGCGCGCTTCTCGCTCGGCTTCTCGTAGTGGCGGCGCAGCTTCATTTCGCGATACACACCTTCACGCTGCAGCTTCTTCTTGAGCGCGCGGAGGGCCTGGTCGACATTGTTATCGCGAACCATGATCTGCATAAACTTCAATACCTCGACTTTGCGGGCCAGAGCCCGCGCAAAAGCGGGGTATGCCTCCTTGAATAGGGTTTCGCTTGTTCAACGAAAAGCGCGCCGAATCCGTCCGGACCGGCTCGAACGGAGGCGCACATACGGATTCTCGCGACTGAAAGCAAGTATTACTCGCTCGTTGCAGCATCGGGATGACGAACGCGCAATTGGCGGCTAAGGGCAGCGGCAATGTCCACCTTTACTCCATTTGTCGCCGCACTGCACGTCTTTGTCGGCGGCGGGTTCGGCGCAGTGCTGCGCTGGCAGCTCGGCCGCGCGATGACCGGCTGGCTCGGCGTGCCCATCGTCACCGCCTTTCCTTTCGCCACGCTCGCGGTCAATGCTGCAGGCAGCCTCGCCATGGGCCTGCTCGCCGGATGGCTGGCGCGCCACGGCGGCGGGGGCGGCGAACAATTGCGCCTGCTGCTGGGGGTCGGCCTGCTCGGCGGGTTCACCACCTTCAGCGCGTTCAGCCTCGAAATGGTCATGCTGCTCGAACGCGGCAATTATCTTTTCGCCCTGCTCTACGGGATCCTGTCGATCGCCATGGGCATCACCGGGCTGATGGTCGGGCTTGGCGTGATGAGGATGGCAGGATGAAAACCTCCGACGAAGTACGCAGCTTCACCGTGGACGCCGACGATGACGGGATTCGCGTCGACCGCTGGTTCAAGCGACACCTGCCGCAGGTCGGCTTCGGCACGGTCAGCAAATGGGCGCGCACCGGGCAGGTCCGCGTCGACGGCAAGCGGGTGAAGCCCGACGACCGGCTGGCCGAGGGGCAGCAGATCCGCGTGCCCCCGGGCGGCGATGCGCCGCACAAGCAGGCCAAGACCAAGCGCGAGCTCAAGCCCGCCGAGATCGAACAGGCCGAGGCCATGCTGATCGAGCAGACCAAGAGCGCGCTGGTGATCAACAAACCGCCAGGCCTTGCGACGCAGGGCGGGACCAACACGTTCAACCATGTCGACGGCCTGCTCGACGCCTATGTCGAAGGCGAAGACGATCCGCGCCCGCGCCTCGTGCACCGGCTCGACAAGGATACCAGCGGTGTATTGCTGGTCGCGCGCACCCCGGGCAGCGCAGCCTATTTCTCGAAGCGCTTCTCGGGCCGCAGCGCCAAGAAGATCTACTGGGCGCTGGTGATCGGCGTACCCGATGTGAAGGAAGGCGTGATCGAGGCGCCGCTTGCCAAGCAGCCCGGATCGGGCGGCGAGAAGATGCATGTCGACCACGAGGGCGGCCAGCCGGCCAAGACCAAGTACCGGGTCGTCGATGCAGTGGGCAAGAAAGCCGCCTGGCTCGAATTGCAGCCGCTGACCGGGCGCACGCACCAGCTCCGCGTGCATTGCGCGGCGATGGACCACCCGATCGTGGGCGACGGCAAATATGGCGGCAAGGAAGCCTTCCTGACCGGCTCGATCAGCCGCAAGATGCATCTCCACGCGCGGCGGCTGATCATCGACAGCCCCGATGGCGGCAAGCTCGACGTGACCGCGGACCTGCCCGAACATTTCGCCGCTTCGATGGAGCAGCTCGGCTTCGATGTGAACCTGTCCGATGCCACCCCCATGCGCGACGATCCGCCGCCCAGGACTCGCGAGGAAAAGAAGCAGCAGGCGCGTCAGCATGCGAAGAACTATCGCAAGTCGCAGCGCTCTCCGCGGCGTGCGCGCGGTGCCGCGCCGACCAAGCCGAAGAAGCCCCGGGGCAAGGCCTGATGCATCCCAACCCGCTCTTCCACGGTGACGATCGGTCAGCCATCGAAGCGATGATTGCCCAAATCGGCGTGGGGACCGTGTTCCTGCAGACCCCCGCCGGTCCGCGCGCGGCGCGCACCCCGCTTGTCATGGGCGGGCAAAACCGCATTCACTTCCATCTGGCGAAAGCCAATGCGCTGTTCGATCACCTGGACGGGGCCAGCACGCTGGTCACCGTGGACGGGCCCGGCGGCTATGTCTCGCCGCGCTGGTATGCCAATCGCGACACGGTCCCGACATGGAACTATGTCGCGGTCGAGGCGGTCGGAACGGTGCGCCGCATGGCCGACGACGAACTCGAAACCTTCCTCCATCGCCTGATCGCGTTGCAGGAAGACCGGCTGGGCGCGGACCGCTGGTCCGCCGACGAAGCCAGCGAAACCGTGTGGCAGCGCCTGTTCACCGGGATCGCGGGTTTCGAACTCGCGGTCGAGGAATACCGCCCCACGATCAAGCTGTCGCAGGACAAGCCCGCCCCCGTTCGCGCGGCCATCGCTGCGGGCCTTGAAAGCGCAGGCAATCGTGACCTCGCCGCGGCAATGCGCGAGCTGCCCGCATGAGCCGCTTCGTCGTATTCGATTGCGATGGCACGCTGGTCGACGGGCAGGCGGCGATTTGCGAGACGATGGAGCTCGCTTTCGCCAATGCGGGCCTGGTCGCGCCCGAACGCAACAAGGTGCGCCGGATCGTCGGGCTCAGCCTGCCCTATGCGCTGCGCGAACTGGCGCCCGAGGCCAGCGACGACCAGCGCCACGCGGTGGTCGAAGCCTACAAGCTGGGCTATCGCGACCTGCGCCTGTCGGGTGCGCTCCGCGAACCGCTGTTCGAAGGCATCGCCGCGCTGATCGACGAGCTCGACGCCGAAGGGCGGCTGTTGGGCGTCGCCACGGGCAAGAGCGACCGCGGGCTGCACGCCTGTCTCGACACGCATGGCATCAAGCACCGGTTCGTATCCTTGCAGACCGCCGACCGCCATCCGTCCAAGCCGCATCCCGCCATGCTGGAAGCCGCGCTGGACGATGCAGGCGTGTCCCCGGCCGATGCAGTAATGATCGGCGATACCAGTTTCGATATGGAAATGGCGGTCGCCGCCGGCGTGCGCGCGATCGGGGTGTCGTGGGGCTATCACGAACCGCAGGAACTGTTCGATACGGGCGCCAGCGCTGTCGCCGAAACCGCACAGCAATTGGGAGATTTGATCCGTGGACCAGCATGATCCGGCCAAGGCGCGCTTCCTGACGATCCAGGCCGTCCGCCTGTCGGGCGTGGCGCTGGCGGTGCTCGGCGCGCTGGTGCTGGGGCAGATCCTGCCGCTGCCAGAATTCGTCGGCTACATCTTCCTCGCGCTGGGCGCGGTCGACGTATTTATCCTGCCGATCTTCCTCGCCAAGCGCTGGAGAAGCGGCGAGTGAAGCGGTTCTACAAGGACGTCAGTGTCGAGCGGAGTGCAGCGGGCTATCACGTCGCGCTCGACGGTCGCCCGGTCAAGACGCAGCGCGGCGGGAGCCAGGTCGTCGGTTCGCAGGCGCTGGCCGAAGAACTCGCCGCCGAATGGGCGGGCCAGGGCGAGACGATCGACCCCGCGCGCTTGGCCTTTCGCGACATGACGGATTATGCGCTCGATGTCGTGCCCGCCGACCGCGCGGGGATAGCCGCCAAGCTGCTGCGCTACGCGGAAACCGACACGCTCTGCTATCGCGCCGATCCGGACGAGCCGCTGTGGCACCGCCAGCGCGAGGTTTGGGACCCGCTGGTCGATGCGCTGGAAGCGCGCGAGGGTGTGACGCTCGAACGCGTCAGCGGCGTCGTCGCCCGCCCGCATCCGGCGGCAACGATGGAAACCCTCAAGGCGCGCATCGAAACCCACGACGACTTCACGCTCGCCGCGCTGGAGCAATTGACCGCGCTCGCCGCATCTCTGTGCATCGGCCTTGCCGCGCTGGATCACGATGCCGACGGAGAAGCGCTGTGGGCCGCCGCCAATCTGGAAGAAGACTGGCAGATCGAGCAATGGGGCGCGGATGAAGAAGCCGCCGCGCGCCGCGCGAAGCGGCTTGAGGCGTTTCTCAAGGCGATCGAATTCGTGCGGCTGGCGCAGACCGCGCGCTGATGCCCGCGCCGCGTGTCCTCAGCGTCGCGGCAAGTTCGACACATAGCTTTTCCAAGCAGGTCCGCGAAACGATCGACGTGGTCGCGGGACTCGGCGTTGCGGGCGACGCGCATGCGGGAACGACGGTCAAGCACCGCTCGCGCGTCCGCGTCGATCCGACCCAGCCCAATTTGCGTCAGGTGCACCTGATCCATACCGAGCTGCTCGCCGAACTGGCTGGACGCGGCTTCGCGGTCAAACCGGGCGATTTGGGAGAGAATATCCTCACCACGGACATCAATCTGCTTGCGCTCCCACGAGCAAGCGTGCTGGCGATCGGTCCATCGGCGCGGCTCGAAGTCACGGGGCTGCGCAATCCGTGCGCGCAGATCGAGGCGTTCCAGTCCGGTTTGCTCGCCGCCGTGATCGACCAGGCCCCCGACGGCTCGCTGATCCGCAAGGCGGGCATCATGACTATTGTCTTGGCAAGCGGCCCGATCGGGCCAGAGGACGCGATTTCAGTCGAACTCCCACCTCCGCCGCATCACGCGCTCGAGCGGGTTTGATGCCTCAGCCGACCCAGTCGGCGATTTCTCCGGCGACCTGGTTGGCCGCCTGATTGAGCGCCGGGCCGACGAAGGCGGTTTCGGGCGCGCTAACGGGGACGCGCGCTTCGAAGCGGCGCGTCATCGGCTCCGCGTCATTGGTGTTGCGCACCGCATCGAAGGTCACCACGGCTTCGCGCGTGCGCGCGTCATAGCCGAAGGCGCGCAGCGAGCCGTGCAGGCGATCGGTCGCGTTGACCCCCGGATCGGCGCCATCGATGACCACGCGGCCGGTGCGCGAACGGATCGTTTCGGCGACCAGCTGGCCGAACAGGCGCGCAGGCCGATCGACCCAGACGGCGTCCTGCAGATAGGCGAGCTGCGTATCGGTGACCTGCACCGGCACGCGGGTGACATCGAGCGCGCGGGTCGCTTCGAACTCGACCATGGCCAGCGCGGTGCCCTGCGCGGCAACCGCGCCGGCGCCCGCGGGTGCAGTCGCGGTGGGCGTCAGCGTCAGCAGGCTGTCGGGCGCTTCGCCGCCGAAGCTGAGGCAGCCACCGAGCAGCAGGACCGGGGCCAAGGCGGCAAGTGTGATGGTGCGTATCATGCTCTGGCCCCTTACGGCTTGTAGTCGGGCAGCGGCTGGCTCGAAAGCAGCGCGCCCGCGCCCTTCTCGTCGATCGTCTCGGTCACATCGCGCAGCGCCTTGCTGGTCGCGCGCAGGTCGCGCAGCGTCGCTTCGGCGGCGGGCAGCGTGCTTTCGGTCAGCTGCCGGGTGGCCGGGCGCGCTTCGTTGAGCGTGTCTTCGAGCGCCTTGGCCGCGCCGCTGGCGGATTCGAGCGTCGAGCGCAGGTCGCGCGCGATCGCCTCGCCCTCCTGGTTGAGGATGCGATCGGTCGAGGCGGTGACCTTCTCGAACTGGTCGAGCGCCTCGCTCGCTTCGCGCAAGGTCACCTGCAGTTCGGCCATCGTGCGCTCGAGCTGCGGCGCTGCAGCGGCAAAGCCCGCGCTGGCGGCATTGGTGTTGGCGAGGATCTGCGAGATTTCTTCCTGGTTGCGGTCGCTCAGCAGGACCGTCAGCCGCTCGGTCAGCGTGGCCAGCCGCTCGAGCAGCAGCGGCGCGCTGGCGAGCACGGCGCCGAACCCGCCGCCGGTGGTGGGCGGAATGATCGGCACGCCTTCGGTGCAGGCGGTGGTCTCGCACGAAATCGGCGGCGCACCGCTGCGCGCCCCGTCGAGCGTGATCGTCGACACGCCGGTAAAACTGCCCTGAATCGTCGCGGTGGTGCCGACGAGGATGGGTACGCTTTCCTTCACCTTGATCCGCACGCGGACGAATTCGGGGTCCTTGTCCCACAGCACGATTTCATTGACCTGCCCCACGGGCACGCCGGCGAAATCGACCGAGCTGCCATTGGCGAGGCCGGCGACCGACTGCTTGAAGAAGATGTCGTATTCGTTCTGCGCCCCGCCCCCGAGGCGCGCGAGCCAGACGATGAACAGCGCGAGCGCGCCGAGGATCAGCAGCGTTACCGCACCGACCCAAACGTGATTTGCCCGCGTTTCCATTGGTTTCGCCCTATGCCTTGCCCGCAGGCGGTTTGTCCAACGCTTTGACCGCATGCGCGGCCACCGGTTTGTCCATGTGCCGGCGCAATTCGTCGAGCGCCTGCGCGGTCAGCGCCGCACGTCCGCGTGGACCGTTGAAATATTGCTGGATCCACGGATGGTCCAGCTCCATCAGATTGGGAACGGTGTCGACCGCGATCACCTGCTTGTCCGCCAGCACCGCCACGCGGTCGCAGATTTCGTGCAGCGTATCGAGATCGTGGGTGATCAGGAACACGGTCAGCCCGAGCGTTTCCTTCAACTCCAGCGTCAGCCGGTCGAAAGCCGCCGCACCGACCGGATCGAGCCCCGCGGTCGGCTCGTCGAGGAACAGGAGTTCGGGGTCGAGCGCGAGCGCGCGGGCGAGCCCGGCGCGTTTCTTCATCCCGCCCGACAGTTCGGAGGGAAACTTGGCCACCGCTTCTTCGGCAAGGCCCGACAGCACCACCTTGTAGCGCGCGATCTCGTGCCGCAAATCGGGTTCGATATCGGGGTAGAACTGCTTTAGCGGGACTTCGACATTCTCGCCCACGGTCAGCGTCGAGAACAGCGCCCCGCCCTGGAACAGGACGCCCCAGCGGTTGCGGATGCCGATGTTCACATTGGGATCGGTGTCGATGATCGACTTGCCGAACACGCGAATATCGCCCGCCGTCGGCCTTTGCAGCCCGATGATCGAGCGCATCAGCACGCTCTTGCCGGTGCCCGATCCGCCGACCACGCCAAGGATTTCCCCGCGCCTGACCTTGAGGTCGAGGTTCTCGTGAACGACCTGCGGGCCGAAGGCATTGGTCAGCCCTTCGACCACGATCGGGTAATCGCCGCGATAGCGTTCGTGGCGGCCCAGTTCGCGCCCGGTTTCGTCCTGCGCCATCAGCCCCACCCGATTTCGGTAAAGAACACGGCGAAGAAGGCGTCGATCACGATCACCGCGAAAATGCCCGTCACCACCGCCATGGTGGTGCGCAGGCCGACGTCTTCCGAATTCCCCTTGACCTGCATGCCGTGATAGCAGCCCGCCAGCGCGACGATCAGCCCGAACACCGGCGCTTTGACCAGCCCGACCCACAAATCGTAGATCGGGACCACGTCCTGGATCCGGGTCAGGAAGGTCCAGAACGGAATGCCCAGCATGAATTGCCCGACGAACGCGCCGCCGATAATCGCAACCCCGGAGGCATAGAAGCCGAGCAGCGGCATCATCAGCACCGCGGCAAGGATCCGCGGAACGACCAGCGCCTCCATCGGCGAGATGCCAATGGTCTGCATCGCGTCGACTTCCTCGGTCAGCCGCATGGTGCCGATCTGCGCGGCAAAGGCGCTGCCCGACCGGCCCGCGACCATGATCGCGGTCATCAGCACACCCAGTTCGCGCAAGGTGATGCGCCCGACGAGGTTGACCGTCAGCGTCTCGGCGCCGAATTGCTGCAATTGCACCGCGCCCTGCTGCGCGATGACGACGCCGATCAGGAAGCTCATCAGGCCGATGATCGGCAGCGCCGACACCCCCACCAGTTCAAGCTGGCGGACCAGCGCGAGCACGCGGAAGCGGCGCGGATGGCGGATCAGGCTGCCGATGGAGATCAGCAGCGCGCCCAGAAAGCCGATCACGCCGTATGCACCGTGGCGGGCGTTGAACAGCTTGTCGCCCACCGCCTGCGGCACGCGCTCCCACACGGGCAGGCGCGGCGCGGTGATGTCTTCCTCGACGCTCATGCCCTCGAGCGCGCCGACCAGCCGCTTGGCGCGATCGCTCGCACCGACGATCTCGGCATCGTGCGTCTTCGACAGGCTGCAGGCCACCCATGCGCCGACCGTATCGATTTCGCTGATGGCAGACAGGTCGATGGTGCCGATGGGCCCATCGAGGACCCGCAAATCCTGGTCGATCGCACCAATGGTCGAGACCAGATAGGGCCCGGAGAGCACGAGGACCGTAGCCCCGTCATCATCCTCGATCAGTTCGTATTCGGCGAAACCACCCATTGCGGCGTCGTATGCGAGCAAATCCTCCACTTGCCAAGCGGCTATCGCGCGACTTCACCTGCAGCGTTGCATCGCACCAAGGGCGCTGGCAAAGGCCAGTCGCATGAGCACCGAGCTACCCACGACCTTCGACCCCGCAGAAATCGAGCAGCGCTGGTACGCGCATTGGGAAGACCAGGGCCTGTTCCGGCCCGACCGCCCCGACGCGCAGCCCTATACGATCGTCAATCCGCCGCCCAACGTCACCGGTAGCCTGCATATCGGCCATGCGCTCGACAATACGCTGCAGGACATCATGGTCCGCTACGAACGGCTGCGCGGCAAGGACGCGCTGTGGGTGGTGGGCACCGACCATGCGGGCATTGCCACGCAGATGGTCGTCGAACGCCAGCTGGAGGCGAAGCAGGACAAGCGCACCAATTACAGCCGCGAGGATTTCGTGGCCAAGGTGTGGGAGTGGAAAGAGGAAAGCGGCGGCACGATCACGCGCCAGCTGCGCCGCCTCGGCTGCTCGATGGACTGGAGCCGCGAACAGTTCACCATGGACCCGCATTTCAGCGCGGCGGTGACCAAGACCTTCGTCGATCTTTATAACGACGGGCTGATCTACCGCGACAAGCGGCTGGTCAACTGGGACCCCAAGCTCAAGACCGCGATCAGCGATCTCGAGGTCGAAACGCAGGATGTGAAGGGTTCGTTCTGGCACTTCCGCTACCCGCTTGAAGAGGGCGTCACGCTGGCCGACGGGCGCGATTATATCGAGGTTGCGACCACGCGCCCCGAAACCATGCTGGCCGACATGGCGGTGGCGGTGCATCCCGAGGACGAGCGCTACAAGAGCGTGGTCGGCAAGCACGTCGTGCTGCCGATCACCGGCCGACGCGTGCCGATCGTGGCCGACGAACATGCCGATCCCGAACTGGGCAGCGGCGCAGTGAAGATCACCCCGGGGCACGACTTCAACGATTTCGAAGTGGGCAAGCGCGCCGGGTTCAAGCCCGCCGAGATGCTCAACATGCTCGATGGCGAAGCGAACGTCTGCCAAGTGAACGACGCTGCAAAGATTCCCGACGAGTTTATTGGCCTCCACCGCTTCAAGCGCGACGGGGTGGACGGCGCGCGCGAACTGGTGGTCCAGCGGCTCAAGGAAAGCGGCCATCTGATCCCGCATATCGCCAAGACCAAGAAGGGCGAGGAGCAAGAACTCGACGCCGAACCGCGCACCATCGCGACGCCTTTCGGCGACCGCGGCGGCGTGGTGATCGAACCCTGGCTGACCGACCAGTGGTATGTCGATGCCGAGAAGCTGGCGGTGAAGCCGATCGAGGCAGTGAAGAACGGCGAGGTCGAGATCGTCCCGAAGAGCTGGAAGAAGACCTTCTTCAACTGGATGGAAAACATTCAGCCATGGTGCGTCAGCCGCCAGCTGTGGTGGGGGCACCGGATCCCGGCGTGGTACGATGCTGAAGGCAAGGCCTATGTCGCACTGAACGAGGAGGAAGCGCAGGCGCAGGCAGGCGAAGGCGCCGCACTGACCCGCGACGAGGACGTGCTCGACACGTGGTTTTCCTCCGCGCTCTGGCCCTTCGCCACGCTCGGCTGGCCGGAGCAGACCGACCTTGTCGCCAAGCACTATCCCAACGACCTTTTGGTCAGCGGCTTCGACATCCTGTTCTTCTGGGATGCCCGCATGATGATGATGGGGCAGTACACCACTGGGCAGAACCCGTGGCCCAAGCTATATCTGCACGGTCTCGTCCGCGCGGCGGATGGGCAGAAGATGTCCAAGTCGAAGGGCAATGTCGTCGACCCGCTGGGCCTGATCGACCAGTACGGCGCCGATGCGCTGCGCTTCTTCATGGCGGCGATGGAAAGCCAGGGCCGCGACATCAAGATGGATGACAAGCGGATCGAGGGCTACCGCAACTTCGCCACCAAGCTGTGGAACGCGACGCGCTTCTGCCAGTCGAACGGCATCGGCGCGAGCACCAGCATTGCCGCACCCAAGACCACCCATGCGGTCAACCGCTGGATCATCGGCGAAGTCGTCCAGACCAGGCAGGCGCTCGATGCGGCGCTGGCCGATCTGCGGTTCGATGCGGCGGCGAACACGATTTATCACTTCGTGTGGGACCGGTTCTGCGACTGGTATCTGGAACTGGTCAAGCCGGTTCTAGGTGTGAATGTTTTTGCGGAACCCGCGATTTCAGCGTCTTCGAGCGAACAACTTGAAGCTCTTCGCAAGAAGGCAAAAGAGAAGCGCGAATTTGCTGAAGCAGCGCACGCGGAAAACGTCGCTGAGACCAGAGCCGTAGCCGGCTGGGCGCTCGACCAGATCCTCGTGATGCTGCACCCCTTCATGCCCTTCATCACCGAAGAACTGTGGTCCAAGCAGGGCAACCGCGCCGATTATCCGCTGATCACTGCAAAGTGGGTCGATCCGCAGGCCGAAGTGGATGCCGAGGCCAAGGCGGAAATCGACTGGCTGATTGCGCTGACCAGCGCGATCCGCACCGCCAAGAACGAGCTTGGCATTGCGCCGGGCGCCAAGCTGGAAGCCTTCTGCCCCGCGCCCAGCGCGCTGGCGAAATCGGTGGCCGAGGCCAATGCCGGTGCCATCGAACGGCTGGCGCGCCTGACCGCGATCCACTTCGCCGAAGCGCCCGCTGGCGCGGCGATGCAGATCGCAGCGGGCGAGGATGCGCTTGTCATTCCGCTCGAAGGCGTGATCGACATCGAGGCGGAAAAGATCCGCCTGTCGAAGGCGCTGGAGGCGTCCGCCAAGGAAGCCAAGTCGCTCGAAGGCCGGCTGTCGAACGCGAACTTCGTCGAACGCGCCAAGCCCGAAGCGGTCGAAAAGGCACGCGCCGACCATGCGCACCACACCGCCGAAGTCGCGCGGCTCGAAGCCGCCCTGGCGCGGCTGGGCTGACAAAGCACGCCTAACCCTCTCGTCGCCCCGGACTTGATCCGGGGTCAGGCTTCTTCGCTCGGCCTTGTGCTCGCAACGAAGAACGCCCGACCCCGGCTCGGAGGCCGGGGTGACGCGTGGTGGCGATTTCCTACGCAGCCCGATTGTGTCATGAACGTGCCAATGGCCCACGCCCCTACCCTAACCTCCGACGCGCATCTTCAATCGACCCACTCGATCAAACCCCGCATGACTGATCGGTTCGATTTTTGCGCCTGGACCGTGGTCCATGCGGTCCATGTGTGCGCCGCGCACGACGAACCGAGTGAGCCTGCCCGATGCCGCTAGTCCTCGCCACGCAGGCTCCGGGTGAGCCGGAGATCTTCGCCAGCGTGCAGGGCGAAGGGCCGAGCGCGGGCATGCCCTGCACCTTCCTGCGCCTGTCGCGCTGCAATCTCGCCTGCGTGTGGTGCGACACCGCCTATACCTGGCATTTCGCGGGCGACGAGCGGCCGCACCGCGACGGGGTGGAATTCGATCGCGCGGCCAACCAGCTCACGCTGGGCGAGGAGGAGGTCGCCGCGCGGATCACCGCGCTGGGCCAGAAGCGCCTCGTCATCACCGGCGGCGAACCCTTGCTGCAGGCCCCGGCGCTAGCGCGGCTGCTGGGCCATCTGCCCGATGTCACGGTGGAGATCGAAACCAATGGCACGACCAGGGCAAGCCCCGCGCTCGACATCCGCATCGACCAGTTCAACGTCAGCCCCAAGCTCGCGCATAGCGGCAATCCGGCCGAACTGGCCCTGATCCCCGAGCGGCTCGACGCCTATGCCACCGACCCGCGCGCCTGGTTCAAATTCGTGATCGCTGCGCCGGCGGACCTCGACGAGGTGCTGGCGCTGCGCGATCGCTACCGGTTCAAGCCTGACCACGTCTTCCTAATGCCCGAAGGCACCGACAGCGAGACGCTGCGCGACCGCGAGCAATGGCTCGCGCCGCTATGCGTCGAGCACGGCTTCCGGATGAGCGACCGGCTGCATATCCATTTGTTCGGCGATACGCGGGGCACTTGAGACGTCAGTCATTGCAAGCGTAGCGAAGCAATCCAGTTCCGAGCGTTCGGGCCAGTGCCGAGTACTCTGGATTGCCGCGTCGCCTGCGGCGCCTCGCAATGACTCATATGGGCGGATCAGCCCTGCGAGCGCCAGCGCTGGACGGTGCGCTGGACCATGTCCTCTTCGCCGCCGGCATTGTTCCACAATTCGACGAAGCTGGGGTCTTCCGACGCGGGCCGTTTCGATTCCTCGAGATTGTCGAAGCTCATGCGGATCGGGACGGCGACACCCTCGCCGCAGATGATGCACTCGCGGTTGCGCAGTGCGGGGATCGCATCGAGGAAACCGCGCGCGCCTTCGGGCATCGCGGCGCGGACGAATTCCTGGTCGCGGTCGTTGTTGAGACGCATCGAGAGGATCGTGCCGCACTGCGACAGCACGCCTTCGGCAAGGTCGGAGGGACGCTGCGTGATCAGGCCCAGGCTGATGCCGTACTTACGGCCTTCCTTGGCGATCCGCGACAGGATGGTGCCGACCGAATTGCCATCGGCGTTCTTCTCGTTGGGGACATAGCGGTGGGCTTCTTCGCAGACCAGCAGGATCGGCGAGGTCCGCTCGTCGCGGCCCCAGATGGCGAAATCGAACACCAGCCGGCTGAGCACCGCCACCACGGTCGAGGTAATGTCCGACGGGACGCCCGACACATCGATGATCGAGATCGGCTTGCCGTTCGACGGCATGCGGAAGATCTTGGCGATGAAATCGGCCATCGTGTCGGCCACCAGCATGCCCGAGAACATGAACTGGTAGCGCGGATCGGCCTTGATCTCGTCGAGCTTGTTCTTGATCCGCATATAGGGGGCGGAATTGGTCGATTTGTCGAGCTTGCCCATCGCGTCCTGGATCTCGTTCGAGAGGTCCGAGAGCAGGTAGGGGATCGGCGAATCCACGGTGATCTTGCCCATGTGCTCGGCCAGCCGGCTCTTCTGCCGCGCCTTGAGCAGGCACTTGGCGAGGATGTCGGCGTCGACCTGGTGGTCATTGCCGGTGCTGGTAATCAGCACTTCGCAATGTTCCTCGAAGTTCATGATCCAGTAGGGCATCTGCAGGTTCGAGACGTCGAGGATCACGCCCGTATTGCGAAACGCCGAGGCATATTCGCCATGCGGATCGATCATCACGATATGGCCCTCGGGCGCGGCCTCGCAGATGCGGTGCAGGATCAGCGCGGCGCTGGTCGATTTACCCGTACCGGTCGACCCGAGCAGCGCGAAGTGCTTGCCGAGCATGGCATCGACATAGATGCCCGCGCGGATGTCCTTGGTCGGATAGACCTTGCCGATGGTGATCGCGCTGCGCCCGTCGCTGGCATAGACCTGTTTCAAATCCGCCGTCGTCGCGGGATAGACCATCGCGCCGGGGACCGGATAGCGCGTCACACCGCGGCGGAAGCGGTGGAGTTTGCCGGTCAGCTTTTCTTCGGTGCCTTCGCCGAGGAAGTCGATATTGGCGAGGATCGACCCCGCCTTGCGGTCCTGGCGCTGGTTGCGCACGCTGGCGAGCAGCCAGCTGTTGCCCACGCGGATCTTGATCTGCGAGCCGACCTGGCCGGCCATGGCGACCGACGGATCGGTATCGTCGGCACATTCGTTCAGCCGCTGGAGGTCGATCGCGATCTGCGAACTGGAACCGGCGATTTCGAGCACGACGCCGATCGGCTTGCCGGCGTTCTCCCCGACTGCCTCGGGTTCCTGCGCCGGCTCGGGCACCTCGCCGGTCTCGGGTGCGGCGGCAGGTTCGGGCGGACGCGGCGGTGCTTCACCGAGCGTGGCGGCAGCGGGCGGGACGGGACGTTCCGCAGGGTCTTCGCTGCGGGGCACCTCGAGCGGCGCGGGCTGCGGCTGTCCCTCTGGTTCCGGCTGGCTGATCTCGGCAACAGGCTGCTGCGGCTGGTGGACATAGCCCGAAGGCGACACCGCCGGAGCGGAGGACTGTTCGGCGCTGCGGCGGATGCGGTCGCGTAGCGAATTGCTACGCGGCTGGGGCGGCTCCGCGCCGTCTTCCTGCGCGGGGTCGAAACTGCGGTAATCCGGATTGCCTGTGTCGTTCATCGATCTGGCTGTGCCCCAACGTCAAACGCGCCCATCGCGCTGGCAGCCTGCCTGACCGAAACTGCTTAAGATGTGGTCAACGATAGTGCCCGGGAAAGGTCAGATCAGCGCGAATAATCGCCCGGCCGCCCAGCCCATTCCGACCGACAGCGCAACCGCCAGAAGGCCGTAAACCAGCGCCCATTCCTGCGAGTAGACCGCGACGATCCGTTCGAAGCCGACTTTCTTGACCTCGACCTCTGCCAGCGCCGAGGCAATCACCCGGCCATCGCGCACCGCGAAGGTCTCTGCCGTATAGGTGCCGGTGGAGACATTGGAGGGCAGCGAGATACGCGACTGGTAGAGCACCTGTTCGCTGATCTGGACCCCGCCGAAATCCTGCTTGTAGAGCTGCTGGCGGGTCTTGAGATCGACCAGCCCGGATTTGAACCGCGCCTGTTCCTCGGGGTCGATCACCCCGCTGGGCGACAGCTGGATGTAATCGGTCCCGAATTCGTAGATCGCGGCGGTTTTCTCGTCGACGATCGCGTCGATCGGCTGCGAGGATGCGACCGCGAAATAGGACGGGACCGAGCGGAAATCGCTGGTCGCGGCATTGACCCATACGCCGACAAAGCGTTCCTTCTCGCGCAGCCGGACGGGTTCGGAGGGGCCCTTGAGCACGACCACGATGTCGTAATCACTGCCAGCCGCGCGGCCCTGCGGGTCGAGCACTGCGCCGAACAGCAGCAGTTCGGTGCCGGTGAACCCCTGCCGCACCTGCACCTCGTGCTGGCTGACTTCGGGCACGAGGATAGGATCGCGCTGGCCCATCAGCGCAAAGGCGAAGAGGAGAAGCAGCAGCGCCCTCATAGCGGATACAACGTGTAGATTTCCTCGGGCTGGTAGAACAGGCCGAGGAACATGCGGAAGGCGACCGCCAGAACAGTCGCGGCGAGGATCAGGCGCAGCACTTCGGGCTTCGCCTTGACCGCGATCTGCGAACCGATCTGCGCACCCGTGACCGAGCCGACCAGCAGCAGGAAGACCAGCACGATATCGACCGCCTTGGTGGTCAGCGAGTGCATGATCGTGGTCGCCATGGTCACGAACAGGATGTTGTAGAGCGAGGTGCCGACGACGACATTGGCGCTCATCCCGAGGATATAGAGCATCGCGGGCACGAGAATGAACCCGCCGCCCACGCCCATGAGCATGGTCAGCACGCCCACGACGACGCCCACCAACAGCGGGGCGATCGGGGAGATATAGAGACCCGAGCGGTAGAAGCGCCAACGCATCGGCAGGCTGGCGACAAGAGGGTGGTGCCGCCGCCGCGCGGCTTGCGAACCGCCCTTGCCCCAGATCGTCTGGACCGCTTCGCGCGCCATCAGCATCCCGATGGTACCGAGCAGGACGACGTAGAGCGCGCTGATAACCACGTCGATCTGGCCGATCGCGCGGAAGAACCGGAACAAAAGCGCGCCGAAGCCCGAACCGATCACGCCGCCCGCCACCATCACCGCGCCCATGCGATAATCCACCCCGCCGCGCCCGCCATGCGCCAGCACGCCGGTGACGCTGGCACCGGTGACCTGAGTCGAGGCCGAAGCCGCGGCCACGGTCGGCGGGATGCCGTAGAAGATCAGCAGCGGCGTAGTCAGGAAACCGCCACCCACGCCGAACAAGCCCGAAAGGATCCCCGTCAGCCCCCCCAGCGCGACGATCCATAGTCCGTTGACGGACAGGTTCGCGATGGGGAGGTAGACGTCCATGCCTGCGCCCTATCGCAGCCGGGTGACGGATAAAAGCTGAACTGTGTCAGAAGCCGGTCGAAAGCGTCACAACCCCGCCATTGCCCGGCTCGGCATCGCCCGCCACGCGCCAGCGATAGTCGGCCTTGATCGCATCCTCTGCTGCGAGCGAGAGCCTTCACCTACCGCCAGCCCCAAAGGACGCGCGCCATAATCGAAGCCGCCGATGGTTGATGTGATCTCAGGCGAGGACTGGACTACCTGCCATGCGACATTCGCCTACTTCGTGTTCGGCGGGGCTTGCTTGCTACTAGCGGCATTCATATTGGCTGCTATTGGCAATCGGTAAAGCACTCACCAAGCAAGCAGGCTAGGCGCGTCCGAAAATACCGGATAAACACACCCTAGGGGAGAGAACATGTTCGGTATCTGGCGCACGCTACTCGCCCTCGAGGTGGTCGCGACACACCTCATCTCGATGAAGATATTCGGCCCCTATGCGGTCGTAGCGTTCTTTGTCCTCTCCGGCTTCCTCATGACTCTCATCATGCAGGGCAGTTATGGGTACACGCAGCAAGGACGCTGGCGCTTCGCCACCAATCGCGCGCTGAGGCTACTGCCCGCCCATTGGTTCGCCTGCGCTGTTGCCCTGGCGCTCATCGCGATACTGCCCGCCTTCGCCTCCGCATATCATCCCGCGCTGACGGCGCCCCAAACGGCCAGCGAATGGCTCTCCAACCTCACGCTGATTTACCCGTCGCTTTACCCGCAAGAGGTGTTCCCGCGGCTGTCGCCTGCCACTTGGGCGCTGACCGTCGAAATCTTCTGGTATGCGCTGATCGCCCTCGGCTTATCGCGCACCAAAACAAGCACCCTTCTCTGGCTTTCTGCCTCAGCTGGCTACTGGCTGGCGGCGCTGCTCTTCGACGTGGGACAGCATGCGGTCTATGGCTCGATCATGGGTGGCAGCCTGCCTTTTGCTATCGGCGCAGCGGCGTATCATTTCCGCACCGAGCTCGAGACTGCGATCGGCCGGCGCTGGGAAACGCTTGCCGGCCTCGTGTTCGGGCGCTGGGGTCTCTGCCTCGCCATGCTGGCGCTATATGCGTTCGGGGATCTCGACTGGCGCGTTCGCGCGATCGGTAATGTCGTCAATGCGCTCCTCGCCGCGGGCACCGTAGTCTATCTTTTCGGCACCAAGATGCCGTGGCGATCGCTTGACAAGCGCATCGGAGATTTCAGCTACCCGATATACCTTCTGCACTGGCCTGCCGGAATGATCGCGGCCTATTTCGTTCTTGGCGAACCATACCACGGGGCGAGCTTGCCGGGCCTGGCAGCCCTTGCAGTTGCTTTGCCTGTTCTCCTCATCTTGTCCTGCGCCGTCGTGTATGGGATCGACCCACTGGTAGAGACGCTTCGCAGCAAGGTCAGGCGTCAGGCACAGGTCGCGCGGGATATAGGATAGAATTGGAAGAAGGTTTCGCCGACCCATTCGCCTGCGCCGGATAGGGCGTCGTCAGCGAACGGGCGATGGCCGTGACAGGCTCTGCGCGCCCATCCTGTTGTGAATGGACTGCGCTTTGGCGAGCACGCTCAATGCGATCGCCAGACCCAACCAGTCGGCAAGGTCCAGATCGCCCTGAGACACCAACTGCGTCAGCGTAATCACATAGATCACACCCGAGAATGCACCCAGGGCAAGACGCCTTACCGCTCGCGGCATTTGCTGGTTGATCATGAGGGCGAAGGCTTTGACTGCGAGCAGGCACAGCACCCCGAACCAGATGAACGATGCCAGCAGCCCGATCATCCCCGCCGACAGGTAATTGAACAGAAACAGATTGTGCGGGTAGAGATAGCTGGTGTCGCTGAATGACAGCGGGATGCCCATGCCGCCGCCCAGCATCCCGAGCTCGCCCAGCCTTACCAGCACCCGGTCGAGGTCGGTAAACCTCGGGTTGTTCATAATCCGGTAGGCGTATTCCTCGAAAGTCCCCTGCGCTGAGGCGCTGACTGCGATGTACATGATCGCGCTCAAACTCACCCAGAGACCTCCGAAAGTGAGCCATGCGCCGAGCTTCCAATTCCCGTGCATGAAACCGAAATAGGAGAGGTGCGCAATTATCAGGAGGGCACCGTATATCTGCACGCGGTCGCTGAATGCGATCATGATCACGAACACCGCGTTTATAAGCGCCAGCCACACCGCCCAGTCCCGCTTGACGCTGCGGTATCTGGTAAGCGCCCGGTCCGCGGCGACGACATGAACCGCCGCAATCGCCGTGGTAACGAAAGCGCTCCCGAACGAATTGGTCGCCTTCGGGGCGATGGAGGAGAAGAAGCTGGAAACCCCCTCGACCCCGAGGCCCTTCATGCCGCCGACGAAATAGAGCGCTTTGAAATTGCGCAAGTCGCCGCTCGTCGCTGCTTCGATGAGGACCGATATGGCATTTTGACCACTGAGCGCGTGCCCGACGAATAAGGAGAGGTGAAACGCTACGGCACCAGCGAAAGCGCCATAGGCCAGAAGATCTGCCAGACGCGTCAGGCTGAGCCGCGACGCCATCAAGCAGAAGGCCAGCGCGATCACGCAGTTCGAGAAGCTGATCATGAGGGAAAGCGCACCCGTCGCGACCAAGGGCGACCACGCCAGCGAAACCAGCAGCACCGCGAGTTGGGTGAAGAACGCGAATGCCACCATCCTCACGATTCCCGTGCCTTCGGGGGATCCCGGGAGCATCGTCGGACTCAGCAACAGCAGCGCAGCGGCGAAGATATGGATCGGCTTCAGGAACGGCGTTCCAAGAAAGGCCAGCGGCAGGAACCCGAGCCCTACGAGCGCGATGCAAGAGAGCAGCACAAACCATAGAAGCTGGTCCTTGCTGCTCGGTTTACGAGCTGCCGTGCGGACCGGTACCGAAGGCGAGTGGGGCATCATGCCGCTGCAGCAAAGCCTGGCGCGGGACTATGCGCGCGCGATGTTGTAGCAGGAGATAGGGTCATCGACGTTCAATTCGCTTCGTATATTCGCGGTACGGCAACCTGCTCAGTACCCATCACGGGTTGTGCATCCAAAAATACAGGGAACGTGGCGCGACGATTGGACCTCAAAGGCAGGTCCAACCCGTATCGCACGCATAGTATCCGCACAAGTGCATCTCGCCGCGGCCTCACGCCTCACGGGGCACCTCCGACGGAACTCTGCGAAGGATTTCGTACCCGCCGGACGCCGAGCCCCTCGAGCCAGTCACCTAGGTCCCGAGGGGTCAAAATCCGTCGCAATCGAGGTATGTTGGTAACGCAATATGCGAAGGCGCCTGAGAGGACGAGAGTAGCGAAGACGAGAACCAGACCCACTGCAACCTCATGCTCGCGCAGCACGTCGGGGGCCGCTCTTCGAAGCAGCCTCACCAGTACCGAATAGAAAATCTGATGGCTGAGGTATATCAGCAGAGAGGAACGCCCCAACCACGCCAGCAAGGCCGGTCGGACCGATAAAGCCAAGAGCAAAACGACTGCGGAACAAGCCGCGATTGCAAGCAGGGCATGGACGACGAGCGAATGCAACTCGCGAATGTCGTAGTACTTGAAAGCTGCCAGCACCAATGTCGACGGGCTGAGAGACGCTATGAGGGTACAGAGAGCCAGAACGATGACGGAAAGGACACCGCAGGTGAGCAACCGGAAACGGCTTCCCGCCAGTGCATATGTCATGAAGGCCCCAAACACGAGGCAGGGCCCAAGGGCGTAGAGCGCGATCGGAAGGCCAAGTGGAATAAAGGGTTCAATCCGATCGGGTAGCAACCCGGAGAACAGGAACCCGCTCACAGCGACAACGGGGAGTAGATATCGCTCCCATCCCCCGGTCTTCGCAATGGCCCACCGAATTGCGGTCAAACCCAGCAAGGCCGGCAAAAACCAATACAGTCTCGCGCCCGACGCGTCTCCCAGAAAATCCGCCGACCCGATCACGACCGCCAAAAGCCACGCCAAGACTTTTTGCAGAGGTTGATCCCAGCCTCCGGTGGAGGCCCAAACCAATGTGAAAAACAAGATGAACGGAACATAGTAGCGTACCGCTCGAGTCAAGAAGAACCCGGGCTCGTGCGGGCGAAAGGGAAGAAAGGCGGAAATCAGGAAAAAAGAATAGACATGCCAGTTGTATAGAAACCATCTCCCGCTTGGAAATGCATCTACCAATTGGTGGTTATGACCGACCACGATGAGAAATATCAAGATTCCTTTCGCACAATCCAGCGTGTCGCGCCGTTCAGTCTGAGATAGCATGCCCATTTACCCAGTCGTTCGGCGATCCAATCCGTGTCGGTCACCTGCACTCGCGACGGATAATCTGTCAACCTGCCAGCATATGCCCTTCGCTGGCTAGCCAGTCGGCTGGTCTGCGAAGAAGACCGCTAGCGGCGCTTCCTCCAGCTCCTCGGCCGGTTCTTGCGGCGCTGATACGCTACGAATGCGCCGATTGCCGCACACATGAGAAGCGCAATGAGCGCGTATGCAAGGATAGTTCGAAGTTCCATGACTCGGGCGTGATAATTGCTCTTCTACGGGATGGTTAATAGCAGAATAGCGCCGCCGGAGGCGAATTTTAAGACTGTGTCAGAAACCGGTCGAAAGCGTCACGACCCCGCCATTGCCGGGCTCGGCATTGCCCGCCACGCGCCAGCGATAGTCGGCCTCGATCCGCGCGGGCGCCGCGCCGAGGCGCAGGTCGACGGTGAGGCTTGGCCCGATGTCGAGCCGCGCCGCACCCTGCTGCGCGCCGCCCCACGCACCGCCGCCCAGCGCCACGCGGCCAAGATCAAACCGCGCGACCTCGCGCTCGGCCACGAAAGCGCCATCGGCAAACGCAGTGGCGAATTCGCCGCCGACATAGCCGGCCTGGCCATATCCGCGCGCCACCAACTGTGCGGGCAGGTCGATACGGTCGAAACCGCCGGCCACGAAGGCTGCGGGGCGTATTTCGGGGCTGTCGCCCGGCCGGATGGTCAGCCGGGCCTCCGCATGGAGGGCGAGCGGGATGCGTCCGAACGGTTTTGCGCGCAGTCCCAGCGCACCTTCGGTTTCGCCGCCATCGACCAGCGCACGGCTGGCGCGAAGATAGGCGGCGGGGGCATGCGGCGTTCCGGGTGCGAGGCGGTAGGACAGAACTGCGCCAAGCTGGCTCGCGCCATAGCTGGCTGGACGCGTGCCGCTCTCGGAAAGCTGGAGACCGTCCTCGCGCAGCACGACCCAGCCATCGAAGCGCCACGGGGATGATGCCCGGCGCGGGATCGACCGGGTGGCAGGCTGCAGCATGCCCTGCTCGCGGTCGAGCAGGGCGGCAACGCTGCGCGGTAGCGGCAGGCTTGCCATCCCCGCGGCGAACAACAGATTGTGGCCAGCAGCGCGCCGGTGCGTGTCGAAATGTTCGAGGGGGTCGGATCGCTCGAAAGGCGGCCGCTGGGCAGTACTTGCTACCGGGCTGCGGAAAACAGGTAGCGGTGCGGAACGCCCTGCGGCTTCATCTGCGAGGCGGTCATTGCTCGCAAGGAGAGCGACGATACCATCGTTCAGCCCGGCTGCGGTGTAGGGCTGGCGCAGATCGGCGCTGGCGAAGTGGAGCGGCTCGGGCAGTCCGAGTGCCTGCGGCCACGGGCTTTCCCAGGTGAGCACCCGCAGCAGGCACCAGCCCGCCAGTAAAAGGCCGAGGAACAGCACAGGCTGACCCTGCCGCCGGGCGACCGCATGGGTCATGCTGTACCCCTACCCGGCAGGACGAGCGCCGGATGATCGCGGTGCTCGGTCTTGTCCCAGACGATCGGCGCTCCGCGCAAAGTGCCGACATAAGCGGCGAGCGCACGCCGCCCGGCCATGATCGAGACGATATTCGACACCAGTGTCCGCGGGATCGCGAGCAGGCCCTGTCGCCAGCCATATTCGCGCGCGGTGAAACAGGCCCGCGCCGCGAACCGTCCCGCCAGCCCGACGAAATTGATCCAGAACAGCACGCTTAACAGCGGCGTGGTCGGGGGCGGTTCGACCAGTCCCAACTGCTCTAGGATCAGGCCCACGGCGACGAGACACACGAGCAGATAGGCCACGACCAGAAGGATCGCTGCCAGCGGGCCGCGCCGGTCGCGCAACTGCATCCACAGTTCGACCGGCTCGCTGTCCCAGCCCAGCCGGTCCCACCCCTGCAAGGCAATGCCATGCATCCAGCGCGTCTTCTGCCGGATCGATTGGTCGAGCCGTGAGGGGAAGAAGGCACGGGTCGCGATCAGCCGTCCATCGGCCCCGCGCACACGCAGGAACCGGCCCTGCCCGCCCGCCTGCGCGATCTTCAGGCCAAGCTCGTAATCTTCGGTCAGCGATTCCTCGGCAAAGGGTTTGCCGCCCTGCCGATGCGCGAGCTGGCCGAGCGAGCCGCGCGCGATGGCACAACCCACCCCTGCCCCCGGGATCGCCGCGCCCAGCGCATCGCGCACCACCAGCGTCTTGCCATGCGCTTCGGCAAATTCGTCCGAATAATGCGACCCGATCCACGGCGAATGACGCTGCGGCAGCGCGAGCACCGGAAGCTGGACGAAATGCGCGTGCCACAGCGCCTGGTCGAGCAGGTCGAGCGCGGCGGGATCGACCATGTCTTCCGCATCGTGCAGCACGACCATCCGTGCTCCCACGCCCGAGCGCTGCTCGTCTTCCGCCAAAGCGGCATAGAGCCGGTTCAGGCAATCGGCCTTGGACGTCGGTCCATCCTTGCCATGCACCACCAGCCGGACGCGCGGATCGCCGCGCACTGCAGCGACGACCGAGGCCATGGTCGAGACATCGTTGCGATAACAGCCGACATAGACCGTGAGTTCATCCTGCGGCCAGGCATCGAGCATGTGCACCAGCGTGGGTCCGATGACATCGGCTTCCTCCCACGCGGGAATGAACACGGCCGCGCGCCCCGCCAAGCCGTCGATTCCGGCCAATCCGGCTTCGTCGAGCCGCGGGGTGCGGATGCGTCCGGTCAACCGGCACCAGAGATAGGTACAGTCGAGCGCAAATTCATCGATTATGCCGAGCGTGAAAAAGGCTGCCGCGAACAGCAGCAGCTCGTGCTGTACGACCAAAAACCATTCAGCGACCGTGAATGCCCCAGATACCAAGCGTACCCCCTGCCTTTCTGGATAACCGCGTGCTTCAAGACTTGCAACGCGGGCCGCTTTGCGAAAGAGAGCGTGCCCAAGATGACCGAACGCCCTTCAGCATTTCGCCTCGTGTTTGCCCCCGTCCGCGCGCTCTTCGTCAGCGACGCCTCGGCGGGCATTCTGCTCATCCTCGTCGCGGCCGCTGCAATGCTCGCGGCCAATTCGCCGCTGGCCGGCGAATACGAGCAATTGTTCTACGGCGAATTGCCCTGGACCCCGATCCCCAAACTCGATGATCTGCACCTGTGGATCAACGACGGCTTGATGGCGGTGTTCTTCTTCGTCGTCGGGCTCGAGGTGAAGCGCGAATGGATCGAAGGGCAGCTCTCCACCGCGCAATCGCGCCGTCTGCCGATCCTGGCGGCGGCGGCGGGCATGGCGATCCCGGCGCTGGTCTATGTCGGCGTGGTCGGCGGCGATGCCGAACTGCTGCGCGGCTGGGCGATCCCTGCGGCGACCGACATCGCCTTCGCGATGGGCGTGCTCGGCCTGCTGGGCAATCGCTGCCCCGCATCGCTGCGGCTGTTCCTGCTGACTGTGGCGATCGTCGACGATATCGGCGCGGTTATGGTGATCGCGCTGTTCTACACGGCGAATATCAAGCTCGGCTGGCTGGCTGCCTCGGCGGGCGTGGTGGTCGCAATGATGGTGCTCAACCGGATGCGCGTGGCGCGTTACTGGCCCTATATCCTGCTAGCCTTGGCACTGTGGTACTTTGTGCTCAATTCGGGCATCCACGCGACGATCGCGGGCGTGGTCGCCGCGCTGTGCATCCCGATGGTCGGCCCTGACGACCAGACGATGGTCGAACGCATGGAGCATGGCCTCGCCCCGTGGAGCGCCTATCTGGTGGTGCCCGTATTCGGTTTCGCCAATGCCGGCGTGCCGCTGGCCGGGATGGGGCTCGAGCACCTGCTCGCTCCGTTACCACTGGCGATTGCCGCGGGCCTCGTCATTGGCAAGCAGGTGGGCATCTTCGCCGCTATCGTGGCCGCCGACAAGCTCGGTTTCGCACCCCGCCCCGACCAGGCCACCTGGCCCGAGATCTGGGGCGTCTCGATCCTGTGCGGGATCGGCTTTACCATGTCGCTGTTCATCAGCGGGCTGGCCTTTGCCGGGCAGCAATTGCTGATCAACGAGGCGAAGATCGGCATCCTGCTCGGATCGCTGATCTCCGCCATCGCCGGTTATGTCATCCTGCGACTGTCGGCGACGCATCCGGATGATGCGCGCTCGCCCTATATCGACTGAGCTGGCCGATGAGGCACCGAGAGCTTACCAGCTCCCGGTGTTCTCCATGCTGGCCCAGGGTTCCTGCGGGTCGAGATAGCCGTCCTGCAGCAGTTCGACCGAAATCCCGTCGGGCGTCTTGACGAAGGCCATATGCCCGTCGCGCGGCGGGCGGTGGACCGTATGTCCCGCATCGAGGATCGCCTGGCAGGTCTCGTAGATATTCTCGACCCGGTAGGCGAGATGGCCGAAATTGCGCCCGCCCGTGTATTCTTCCGGCGCGCTGCCGTCTTCGGCTGGCCAGTTATAGGTCAGCTCGACCTCGGCCACGCCTTCCTGCCCCGGCGCGGCGAGAAAGATAAGCGTGAAGCGCCCAGCCTCGACATCGAAGCGGCGCACTTCCTCAAGACCGATCAGCTTGAAGAACGCCACCGTCGCATCGGGGTCGCTCACGCGGATCATTGTGTGCAGATATTTGGTCAAGCAAAACTCCATTCATCGCTATTCAAACACGGTTCATCGCTCAAGCCCTATCGCCAGTCTTGGGAGACACAGGTCAGAGAGGAAGGCGAACATGCCCGAAGAAACCGAAAGCGTGCACAATGGTGCCACACCGCGACATGGCGATGCAACGCTGAAGCGCTGGCTGGGAAGCGCGAGCATTGTCGCGCTGGGCCTGATCGTCGGCGGCTTCGTACTTGGCGACGGGTTGGTGCGCATGAAAGCGGCCGAGCGCAGCGTGACCGTGCGCGGTCTGGCCGAGCGCGAGGTTACTGCCGATCTGGCAACATGGACGGTGTCGTTCGCTTCTACCGCGACCAATCTGCAAACCGCGCAAGCCAACACCGATCGCGACGCCGAGGCCGTGCGGGCCTTTTTTGAAGAGCTAGGCTTTCCCGAAGAGGAACTGACCCCGGCCGGGATCAATGTTTCGAGCTACACCAATGACGGGACCCTGTTCTACACTGTGCGCCAGCGCACCGTCTTGCGCACGCGCGATATCGACCGCGCCCAGCGCGCGGTTCGCCGGCAGGCCGAGCTGGTGCGCGATGGCGTGGTGCTCGAAGACGGATCGGGGATCAGCTACACCTTCACCGGGCTCAATGACATCAAGCCCGAAATGGTGGCCGAGGCGACCAAGGACGCGCGCGCGGCGGCGGAGCAGTTCGCGCAGGACAGCGGCGCTGCGGTGGGCGGCATCCACAAGGCGACGCAGGGCTATTTCTCGATCGACGCCCGCGATGGCGAAGCGGGCGGATGGGGTATTGGCGATACGCCGTTCAAGAAAGTCCGTGTGGTGACTACGGTCGATTTTGCGCTCGACTGACGCGAAAAGGGGGGCGCGCTGGCATGCGCCCCCCTCCGGGGAATTCCCGCCAGTGAATTCTCAGAAACTGGCGGAAATCGTACCCACGATGGCATCGTCGGTGAAGTCGTTGATCGAAGGACCTTCGACGCCGATATAGGCGACGCCTACTTCGAAATTGCCCTGGGCAACGCTCGCGCCGATCGACCAGTCGAGACCGGTATCGTCGGTGTCACCGGCGAGCAGCGGCGGGGCCAGAGCACCGTCGGTGTAGCCGATGTGGCCCGAAATGCTGAACGGGCTGTCGGCGATGCCGAAGCCGACATCGGTATAGAGATAGAGGTTGTCGTCCCCGCCAAGCGAATCCTGCTCGGGCGCATAAGCGACCCCGAAGGTGGCTTCGGCCGGTCCGAAACTGGTGCTGATCGAGGCATAGGGTTCGATGTAATCGGTATCGAGCCCCAGATCCTCGGTCGGATAAATATAATACAGCACGCCGATATCGACGCTCACCGCATCGCTCAGATTGCCGCCCCAGCCGGCATAGACATCGAATTCGAGATCGCCATAGGACGGGCCACCCTTGATCGATGACGCCCAAGTGCCGACGTAGAACCCGCTTTCATGTCCGACGTCGAAGCCGCCCTGGATGGCAGGTTCGCCGCCCGAGAGCGAGACGCCGCGGAAGCGGTAGTCGGTGGTCAGGGCCACATTGGCGGAGGTGGTGAACCCGCTGTCGTCTTCCGACTGAGCCATGGCGGGAGTTGCGAGAGAAAGGCCCGCGGTAGCGAGCGAAACGGCCATGAGGCCGCGAAAGGACGTGAGCATTACAAACTCCTGTACGAGTGTCGCTTCGTCCCACCTGCGAATCCGTCGGGGCCATTTTGTTAGGCTCCTCGTCCGGATACGGTCATAAACCTGCACACTTTGCCTGGTTGACGCAAGCTTCAGCCGCGAGGTTTTCGCATACGCAACAAAAGCTGTGCTTTTCTCGCAACTGCAACAGTAGCGGTGCAAGCGCATTTGTTGCTCCCGCCGCAGCTTGCGCCTATCTGGTCGGCTTCAAACCAGAACCAGGCTCGAAGTCGCACAATCCTGACATGCTGAAACTCGCAAAACTGTTCAACAAGGGCGCCTCGGCCAAGCCCCTTCCAAGGGTCCCGGAGGGCGAGCGCTTCTACGTCATCGGCGATATTCACGGCCGCTGTGACCTGTTCGACGAACTGATCCTTGCTATCGAAAACGACGATAGGAAGGCCGGCGATGCGCGCAGTACGGTCGTTATGCTGGGCGATCTGATCGATCGCGGTCCCGAAAGCGCGCGCGTGATCGAAACCGCACGCCAATGGCGCGACCACCGCGCGGTCCGCTATATCGCCGGCAATCACGAGGAAATGTTCCTCGAGAGCTTCGAAGACAAGGAAATGCTCCGGCATTTCCTCAAGCATGGCGGGCGCGAGACCGTGCTGAGCTACGGCATCAAGAAAAAGCGCTACAACGAGCTCACCATGAAGGAACTGCAGGCCGAGCTCCACGAACTCGTGCCCGGGAAACATCGCAAGTTCCTCGCGGAGATGGAAGATATCATCGTGGCGGGCGACTATGTCTTCGTCCATGCCGGGATCAATCCCAAGCACAGCCTCGAAGACCAGAAACAGTCCGACCTTCGCTGGATTCGCGAACGGTTTCTCAAGCATCGCGAACCGTTCAGCCATGTCGTGGTGCATGGGCACACGATCTTCGAGGACATCGAGCATACCGATTACCGGATCGGGATCGATACCGGCGCCTTTCGTACCGGCAAGCTGACCGCCCTGGTCCTCGAAGGCGACCAGCGCCGGCTGATCCAGACGCAGGACATCGATGGTACGATCACAGTCACGCACAAAGAATTCGCCTAGCAATTGGTTTCGACCATTGGCGCGGTGCAGTGCGTGCGCCAGCCCCATTCCAGAATCCGGCATCCTGCCTTGAAGGAGTTCCCCGCGTGCCGATCGATCACCCCGAAGGTCTGGAAAATCCCGTCGCCAAATGGACTGTCGTCGCGACGATGGTCGCGCTGGTCCTGCTGATCGGCATTTCGATCTGGGCGGCGTTCTCGATCAGGCTCGATACCTTTGCCCGCATCGACGAGGGTACCGACCGCATCCATATCCGTGGCACAGAAACCAAGTTCGTCGGCTATGCGACGGCCCGCTATGCCGGGCGCGACGTGCTGATCGAAGGCCTGCCGACCATCGAGCAATTGCAGGAGCTGCCGCTGGCATGGCGCGCGCTTTGCGTGGTGCGCGACGATCCGCGGACCGATTGGACCAAGGCCGATCCGATGCTCAAAGTGCATTTGCATTCCGACGAGATGAACGAGGCGTGCCGCCCATTCGAAGGGCTCGAAGTCGATGGGCAACTGGTCCCCGAAGAGACCCCCACGCCCTCGCTATTGCCCGCAGTCGAAGATTTGCCAGGGGGCCTGTAAGCCGGGTTCTGTCCCGCACGCGGTATCCTAAGGGACCGGCCGTGCGGTGGCAGCCATTCGTCTAGGCTGCGGATTGCTCCGCGGCTCAAGCAGCCAACCCGGGCGGTCGATGCGAAACGCACCTGCCCGCTTGCGCGGACGCGCCGCCCCTATTCGGCCTTGCTCCGGGTGGGGTTTGCCGTGCGGGCCGCGTTGCCGAAGCCCCGGTGCGCTCTTACCGCACCCTTTCACCCTTGCCTGAGCCTGCAAGCAGGCCATCGGCGGTTTGCTCTCTGTGGCACTTTCCCTCGGCCGATCTCAGAAGAAACCGGCCGGGCGGGCGTTACCCGCCACCCTCGTTTCGTGGAGCCCGGACTTTCCTCGTACCTTGCGGCACGCGGCTGCCCGGCCCCCTGGCAACGTGGCAGATAGGGCAAGGGGTCGAGAGTGCAAAGTATAAATAGGGACGCTTGCCTTGGCGGCGGCATCGGTCCCCCACGCGGGACTCATCCATCACGCGTACCCGCTTCATGACGAATTCGTTAACCTCTACGACCTAGGCGGCCCGGCGGTCTGCAATCCATGCGGGCGCGCGCGCGAGGATTCATGCTGATAGTCGGCTGCATTATAAACGATCACAATCTCTGGTTCGTCCTCATGGCTGCGGTGATGTGCATCGCCGGGTCAATGGTTTCGGCGACCCTGTTCCGCCGCACGCTGTCCGAGGACGGGATTGCGCGGGTCCACTGGTGCTTCTTGTCCGCCGTAACGGCGGGTGCCGCCACCTGGGCAACTCACTTCATCGCCATGCTCGGCTATCAGCCGAACACGCCCGTCACGTTGGACGGGGCACTTACCGTTGTCTCTGCCTTGATCGCAGTTGCGGGCATCGGCGCCGGGCTTGCGCTGGCTTCTTCAAAATTCGCCCGGCTCGCTCCACTCCTCGGCGGGTCGATCATCGGCCTTGCGATGGGGGCCATGCATTACGTGGGTATGTTTGCCTATCGCGTAGACGGGATCGTGCATTGGGACTGGCGATACGTGGTAGCATCGATGGTCATCGCCATCACCTGCTCCTCGCTAGCAATCCGCGTGTTGCGCCGTAGTTTCGGCGCTCTTGGCATCTGGCATGCTGGAACCCTGCTGATGCTGGCGATCATCGGACTGCATTTCGGCGGTATGGCGGGGTTCTCGGTCTCGGCGATGCCCGGCTTTTCGCAAGGAGCGAACAGCGAAGCCTTCGCCGCTCTGGCAACCGCGATCGCGATGGTCGCGCTGCTGATTGTCGGGACCGGTATTTCGACCTATCTTGTCGAACGCAAGACGAGTTCCGACGGCGAGAGCCGGATTGCGCACATCGCCATGCACGATGCGCTCACCAATCTCGCAAATCGTCACCAGTTCACCGAAGCATTACGTCTCGAATGCGACAAGATCGAGCTGTTCGGCCGCCCCTTCACACTGATGATGGTCGATCTGGACCGCTTCAAACCGATCAACGACACGCTCGGCCATCCAGTCGGTGACGTGGTCCTCCAGCGCCTGGCGCACAGGCTTACTCTGGCGGTTCGGGACGGCGACATGGCGGCGCGCATCGGCGGCGATGAGTTCGCCGTCTTGTGCTTCGGCATTGGCGACCATCGCCAAGCCTCGATCATTGCCGAGCGAATCATCGAAATCCTGTCGCGGCCGATGATCATCGATGGCAATGTGGTCGAGCTCAGCGGGAGCGTCGGAGTGGCCTTGGCTCCGGACCATGGGGTCACCCCCGACGTCCTGATCCAGCATGCGGATATCGCGCTGTACTCGGCCAAACATAATGGCAAGCAGACCTATCGCGTGTTCGAACCCACGCTCATGGAAGCCATCCAACGTCGCCGGGCGCTGGAAGCCTCACTGCGTCGGGCGTGCATGCGGGACGAGTTCACGATCGTCTATCAACCTGTCTTCGCCTCGCAGAGCGGCGCGATATCGGGCGCCGAAGCCTTGCTGCGCTGGACCTGCCCCGATCAAGGAGAAATTTCGCCGACCGAGTTCATCCCGATTGCCGAAGATCTGGGCTTGGTCACGCGGATCGGAGCAGATGTCCTGCGGCAAGCATGCAAAGATGCGGCCTCCTGGCCCGGACACATCGATCTGGCGGTCAATGTTTCGCCGGTGCAGTTGCTCGATCCGCGACTGCCCCAGATCGTGACCCAATCACTGGCCGACTCGGGCCTGGCGCCGCATCGGCTCGAACTCGAAATCACCGAGACTGCACTGCTCAACAACGATCTGGCGGCGCTGCGTACGCTCACCCATATCCGCGACCTTGGGGTACGTATCTCGCTTGATGATTTCGGGACCGGATATTCCTCGCTGAGCTACCTGCACCGCTTTCCGATCAGCCGGATCAAAATCGACAAGAGCTTCATTCAGAAACTGCCCGACGATGTAGGCAGCGCGTCGATCGTGCGGGCGATCGCCCAATTGGGTGCCAGCCTGAACATGAAGATTACCGCGGAGGGCATTGAAACGGACTCGCAATTGTCCTTCATCCGCGATCACGGATGCGATGAGGTCCAGGGCTTCCTCACCGGCCGCCCAATACCGCCCGCAGCCTTCCTTGCCTTAGCCGGCACCCAAACCGATTTTGCCGAAGCCTAGGTCCGGGAGAAGATCATGCCCATCAGCAGGCTATTGTACACCAGCCGCTCCTGCCTCACTCCGGATGAACTCACGGTCGAACAGCAGGTCAGCAATATCGCGGCACGTGCCGCCATCCGGAACAAGGAGGTCGGTGTCACCGGGGTACTCGTCTTCGTCGAAAACCAGTTCATCCAACTGCTCGAGGGCGAAGGTGAGGTGGTCGCAGAAGTGTTCGAGCGGATCTGCTGCGATTTCGATCACGCTCAGTTGCGCCTGGTCGATCTGGTCGGGGTCAAGGACCGCATGTTCGCCCGCTGGCACATGGCCGAACTTTCAGGCGGAGAGGATCCAGCATCCCCGCTCGACGAGGAACTGCAGAACATCCGTTTCCTGATGGGCGTGAATGCACGCGTCGCTGTCGACAAGATGCAGGAATGCCTGCTCGACTGCGATGCAAAGGGATTGCTGCCACCGACCTGATCGGGCGGCGCGGTCGCCGGATTACCGGGCGTTCCCCCGGTCGCGATCGAGCAGGAGCTGGAACAGGATCGCGCGCACTTCGCCGTCGATTTCCCCGTCGATCTTCTCGGGGCGCCAACGGCGCTGGAAGGCCTCGACCGCCTTGTGCCCATCGGTGATATCGTAGCCGAAGCGCTCGAGCGCGAGGTAGAACGAGGCGTCATTGTCGAACGGATCGCCCCGTTCGAGCTTCTTCGGGCGCGGCAGGCACAGGCCATATTCGGCCAGTCGCTCCCACGGGAACAGCTCGCCCGGATCGATCTTGCGCGCCGGGGCGACATCCGAATGGCCGACCACATTGGTGCGCGGAATATCGTATTGCTTCACGATCCGCGCAACCAGCGGCACCAGCGCTTCGAACTGCGCATCGTTGAACTCGCGATAGCCATATTTGTGGCCCGGATGGTCGAGCTCGATCCCGATGCTGGCCGAATTCACATCCTTGTGCCCGCGCCAGTAGGACTGGCCCGCATGCCAGGCGCGCTTTTCCTCGGGGACCAGCCGAACGACCTCGCCCCATTCGCCGATCAGGTAATGCGCCGAGACCTTGGCTTCGGGATCGCACAACCGTTCGATGGCGAAGCCCTTGTCCTCCATCTCGGTATAATGGATCACCAGCATGTCGATCGGCATGGTGCGTTCGTCATGGTTGGGCGAGAGCACTTCGCGGTCGACGAGTTCGTCCTTGCTGGCGGGGAGCCCCTGGCCCAGCTTGCCGAAATCGGAGCTCACCCGATCAGCCCTTCACCCGCAGGCAGGACCGCGCCGAGCACCAGCGCATCGGGGCCCTTGTGATATTGCAGCCCACCCCCGCTTTCGGTGGCCAGCAGATTGATCATATGCGCAGCCGCCGTACGGCTGGTCAGGTCGGCGCGGTCGAGCGACCCGTCGAGCGCCTTGCCGATGGTCTCGTCGAAAGCGATCTTGGGCCCGATCGCGCGAACCACGATCTCGCAAGCGCCGTCGCGCATTTCGGCACCGATATCGAGCGTACCGCCGCGCACCAGCGCATCGATCGCGATCTGCGCGAAATTGAGCAGCACCTTGACCGCGGGCTTGCCCAGCGTGGGTTCGGCCAGCGCCCATTCGATCGTGATATTGGGCTTGTCGGCGATCAGCGCCTCGATCAGCGCCTTCGGTTCGGCAATCTCGACGCGTTCGCCAAAGCCGCCTGCGGCCCCGAAGGCGAGGCGGAAGAATTTGAGCTTGTTGGTGCTGATCAGCGCGCTTTGCTCGAGCAGCTGCATCACATTGGCACGCATTTCGGCATCGGATTCCATCGCCAGCAGCTCGAGCCCGTTGGACAGCGCCCCGACGGGACTGAGCAGGTCATGGCACAAGCGCGAGCACAGCATCGCGGCAAGATCGATCGATTGGCGGTCGTCCATTGAGATTCCGAGTGGTGAATATTCGATTACGGTCTTAGCGAGGGGCAAGCTCATAGGGAAGCTTCTCGAACCCTGCATCCCCCGAACGCCACAAGGTGATTCGCCCTGCCGCGATTATCGCCCAGATCGCCCCGTCGCCCGCCGCGAGCGAGCGATCGGTGGCCGAGGGCTCGGCCACGCCATTGGGGTGCGAATGGTAATAGCCCAGTACCTGCGGACCGCCCTCGCGGGCCTGGCGATAGACATCGACCAGAGCCTGGGGGTCGATCTCGAACCGGCGCGCGGGATCGGGGTGGACATTGCGCGCGGGCCGGATCGCGGTGATCGCGTCGCCGCTGCCCAGCAGGAGTCCGCAGCATTCCTGCGGATGCGCCGAACCCGCCTCGGCGAGGAGGCGTTCGACGACATCGCTTGAGACTTGGGCCGGCATCGCGCATGGCCCTAGCATGGCCGATGCCGATATCATCACCGGAAAACTGACCAGCAGCGGCCGCCTCGACAAGGCACTGGCCGAAGCGACCGAATTGTCGCGCGAACGGATCAAGGGCCTGATCGCCGAGGGCGCGGTGACCGTCGGCAAGACGGTGGCGCGCAGCGCATCGGCGAAGGTCCAGGGCGAGGAACGCTTTGCCATCGTCCTGCCCCCGCCCGAACCGCTGGCAGCCAAGCCGCAGGACATCCCGCTCGATGTGGTGTTCGAGGACGCGCATCTGGTGGTCGTGAACAAACCGGCGGGGATGGTGGTTCACCCGGCAGCGGGCAATCCGGACGGCACGCTGGTCAATGCGCTGCTGCATCATTGCGCGGGTCAGCTGTCGGGGATCAACGGCGTCGCGCGGCCGGGAATAGTCCACCGCATCGACAAGGACACCTCGGGCCTACTGGTCGTCGCCAAGTCGGATGCAGCGCATGAAGGACTGGCGCGCCAGTTCGCCGACCATTCGATCACCCGCCGCTATCTCGCGGTGTGCGCCGGCCACCCGAACCCGCCCGCGGGCACGATTGCAGGGCGGCTCGGCCGTTCGGACCGCGACCGCAAGAAGATGGCGGTGCTTCCCGACGACACGGCCCGCGGCAAGCACGCGGTCACCCATTACGAGACCCTCCGGGCGCTGACCCACGCATCGTTGATAGAATGCCGCCTCGAAACCGGCCGCACGCACCAGGTCCGTGTTCACTGCGCGTCAATCGGCCATGCGCTACTAGGGGACCCTGTCTATGGACGCACCCCGAAGGCCCTCAGACCCCTGCTCGAAGAGCTCGGTTTCGCGCGCCAGGCATTGCACGCCGCTCGGTTGGGATTCAGACATCCTATCAGCGGCGAAAGCTTGGATTTCTACGCCGAACCGCCCTTCGATATGCGGGAACTGATCGACCAAACCGCACGTTGAAATCGACGAAAGGCGTGTGCAATCTGGGCTGCGTCCGGTATAGGTAACCTTAGTGGCCCGAAGGTCGGATGCCCATCAGGGGTCCGCCACACGAGGTCGACGCTAGAAAGGTCAGGGTACAAGTGAGCAATACCAAAACTTTGAGCGTTCCGGCGCTCGGCGGTGAGCAGAGCCTCAACCGCTATCTCTCCGAAATCAAGAAATTCCCCGTGCTGACGCAAGAGCAGGAATACATGCTCGCGAAGCGCTACGAGGAACATGACGATACGGAAGCTGCTGCGCAGCTCGTCACCTCGCACCTGCGTTTGGTGTCCAAGATCGCCATGGGTTACCGCGGCTATGGGCTGCCGGTGTCCGACCTCATTTCCGAAGGCAATGTCGGCCTGATGCAGGGCGTCAAGAAGTTCGAGGCCGATCGCGGCTTCCGCCTCGCGACCTATGCGATGTGGTGGATCAAGGCGAGCATCCAGGAATATATCCTGCGTTCGTGGAGCCTGGTGAAGATGGGCACCACCGCCGCGCAGAAGAAGCTGTTCTTCAACCTGCGCCGGATGAAGAAGAACCTCGACGCTTACGAGGACACCGATCTTCATCCCGACGATGTGACCAAGATCGCCACCGATCTCGGCGTGCCCGAGCAGGAGGTGGTCAATATGAACCGCCGCATGCTGATGGGCGGCGATGGTTCGCTCAACGTGCCGATGCGCAATGGCGAAGAAGGTTCGGGCGAATGGATGGACTGGCTCAAGGACGATGGTCCGTTGCAGGACGAGCTGGTCGCCGACGCGCAGGAATCCGAAGTGCGCCACGACATGCTGGTCGAGGCGATGGACAGCCTCAACGAGCGCGAAAAGCACATCCTTACCGAACGGCGCCTGACGGAAAACCCGCAGACGCTGGAGGAACTGAGCCAGGTCTACGACGTCAGCCGCGAACGTATCCGCCAGATCGAAGTGCGCGCGTTCGAAAAAGTGCAGAAGGCGATGAAGACCATCGCCGGTGACCGGCTGCTGGCCGGCGTGGCGTAAGCCAGACGCAAACCGACAGAAAAGGCCGCCGATACCCTTGGGTGTCGGCGGCCTTTTCGTATCACCAGTTCTAACCGGCGGGTGCCAGGTCCAGCACCGCGGCGACCATTGCCTCGGTTCCCAGCGTAACGCTCTCGCGCGGGGCGATCTTGAACAGCGGCGAGTGATGCGACGGGACCGGCGGTCCGCCGTTCTCCGCCGCGTCGAACGCAGCCTGAGGGGTACCGCCGACCGCGAAGTAATAGCCGGGGACGCCATATTCCTCGGCTACGAAATAGGCGAAATCCTCCGCCCCCATGCCGCGCTGCACGAAGGGGATAAAGACATCCTCGCCAAGATCACGCTGCATCACCGCATTGAGCCGGCGCGCCAGCGCGGGATCGTTATTGGTGACCGGGGTCCCTTCCGAAACGCGGACCTGCACCGGCATATCGTCGGGCAGGCCATGCGCGGCGCCGATATTGACCGCAATCCGTTCGATCGCGGCAAGCAGCTGCGCCCGCGTGCCCTCGTCATTGGCACGCACGGTCAGTTGCAGATCGGCGCGGTCGGAAATGATGTTGTGCTTGGTGCCCGAATGGAAGGCGCCGACCGTGATCACGGCGGGTGACAGCGGCTCCACCTCGCGGCTGACGACCGATTGCATCGCGGTGACGATCTGCGAGGCGATATAGACCGGATCGCGGCCCGCATGGGGGCTGGCCCCGTGCGCGCCCACGCCGGGGACCATGATGTCGACCGAATCCGCGCTGGAATACTGGATGCTTTCCGAGGCCGAAATCTTGCCTGCGGGCAGGATCGAGGCGACGTGGAAGGCCAAGGCGTAATCGGGCGTGCCGAAGCGGTCGTAGAGGCCGTCCTCCAGCATTGCCGCCGCGCCGCCGACGCGTTCCTCGGCCGGCTGCACGACGAACATCAGCGTACCCGACCACTGGTCCTTGGTCGCCATCAGCCGCCGTGCGGTGCCGACCATCGAGGTGATATGCACATCGTGGCCGCAGGCATGCATGACCGGGTATTCTTGGCCATCCTGCCCGACCTGCGTCGCCGTGGACGCATAGTCGAGGCCGGTCTTCTCGGGCAGCGGCAGCCCGTCCATATCCGCACGCAGGAGGATCAGGGGCCCGTCGCCATTGCGCACCATGCCGACCACGCCCGTTCCCCCGACGCCTTCGGTCACCTCGAGACCTGCGGCGCGCAATTCCGCCGCCATCCGCGCGGCGGTTGCGGTTTCGAGGAAGGACAGTTCGGGATTGGCGTGAAAGTGCAGGAACAGGTCTTCGAGATGGCTGTCGTAATCCGCCGCCACTGCCTGCTTCACTGCCGCGGGATCTGCCGCTGCAGGCGTCGCGCCCCAGGTCAGTGCCATCGCCGAAGCGGCCAGTCCGAAAATTGCCTTACGCATGAAAAAGTTCCCTCCAGGCCCCCGTGGCCGCGCGGCAAAGTAAGCATGCGTGGCGGCGCGCGGCAAGCAGGCAGATTGCGTTGCCCTGTCCCCGCGGCTAGATGCGCTGGCATGCGCTGGCTGGTCCGTTTCCTGTTCAAGACATTGATCGGCTTCGTGGGCCTAAGTCTCGCGCTCGTCCTGCTGTTCAAATTCGTGCCCGTGCCGGTGACCGCCACCATGCTGCTCGACGGCAATGGCATCACCAAGGACTGGACCGCGCTGTCCAACATCGACCGCAACATGGTGCGCGCGACCATCGCGGCTGAGGACGGGAAGTTCTGCACCCATGACGGGTTCGACCGCGAAGCGATCGAGAACGCCATCGCCAGCAATGCGCGCGGCGGACGGATCCGCGGCGGCTCGACGATCAGCCAGCAGACCGCCAAGAACGTCTTCCTGTGGCAGGGCGGCGGCTATGTCCGCAAAGGCTTCGAAGCCTGGTTCACCGTGCTGATCGAACAGATCTGGGGCAAGCGGCGGATCATGGAAGTCTATCTCAACGTCGCCGAAACCGGCATCGGCACCTATGGCGCGGAGGCTGGCGCGCGCCGCTATTTCGGCAAGTCCGCCGCCTCGCTCACCCCGCTCGAAGCCGCGCGGATGGCCGCCGCATTGCCGCTCCCCAAGGAACGCTCGGTCGTCAATCCCCGCGGCTGGCTGGCGCGCCACGGCAACACAATATCCGCACGCATCGGGTCGGTATCCCGTGACGGGCTCGATTCCTGCGTCTATCGGTAGGGTCGATGGGAGCGGGTCACAGCCATTCGCATGATCACGGGCATGGGCACAGCCATGCCCCCGCCGATTTCGGCAATGCCTTCCTTATCGGTATCGTCCTCAACACCGCATTCGTGGCGATCGAGGCGGTGTATGGCTGGATCTCCGGCTCGATGGCGCTGATCGCGGATGCCGGGCATAATCTCTCCGATGTCCTCGCCCTGCTGCTCGCATGGGGCGCCAGCGTCGCTGCCAGACGCCCCGCGTCGGAGCGGTTCACTTATGGGTACAAGAGCTCGACCATCCTCGCCGCACTGGCCAATGCCGGGCTGCTGCTGGTGGCTATCGGGGCGATCCTGTTCGAGACGCTCAACCGGATTGCCGAACCCGCCCCGGTCGCGGGGGAAACCATGGTGGTGGTCGCCGGGATCGGCATCGTCATCAATGCCGGCACCGCTGCGCTGTTCATGCGCGGACAGCACGATATCAACATCCGCGGCGCGTTCCTGCATATGGCAGCCGATGCGCTGGTCAGCCTCGGCGTGGTCATCGCGGGGCTGGCAATCATCATGACAGGGGAGCGCTGGATCGACCCGGCGGTCAGCCTGGCCATCGTGGCGGTGATCGCCTGGGGGACCTGGGGCCTGCTGAAGGACAGCGTCGCCATGAGCATGCTCGGCGTGCCCAAGGGCATTTCGGAGAACGAGGTGCGCGCCTATCTGTCCGGCCTGCCCGGGGTCGAAGCAGTGCACGATTTGCATATTTGGCCGATGAGCACCACCGAGACCGCGCTGACCGCGCATCTGGTGATGCCCGGCGGCCATCCGGGCGATCCGTTCCTGCTCGAACTGGCGCATGAACTGGAGCATCACCACCGCATCGGCCATCCGACCATCCAGATCGAAACGACCCGCGCCAATTGCGGAGCGGGCTGCTGATGCAACCCGCCAGCCAGGAAGCCCGCGATCGGCTCAAGGCTGCCATGAGCCGGCTCGCCAGCGGCGACCGCGCGGCGCTGGAGGACATCTACCGCGCGACCTCGGCGAAACTATTGGGCATCTGCTACCGTATCTTGGGGGACGAAAAGGAAGCCGAGGACGCATTGCAGGACGTCTATCTCACCCTCTGGCGGCGCGCGGATCGCTACGATCCGGACCGCGCCAGCCCGATCGCCTGGCTGGCGACATTCGCGCGCAACCGCGCGATCGATCGCCTGCGCACGGGCAAGGTGCGCCGCGGTTCGGTATCCGAGGACGAGGCGGCGCCGCTGGCCGACGAGACCCCGCTTGCCGAAACCATGCTGATCGACGCCGAACGCGAAGCCCGCGTGCATGGCTGCCTCGAGACACTGGACGACACCCCGCGCGATGCCATCCAGACCGCATTCTTCGAAGGGCGTACCTATGCCGAGCTGGCCGATCGCATGGACGAGCCGTTGGGGACGATGAAAAGCTGGATCCGCCGCGGCCTCGCCAAGCTCAAGGCCTGTATGGAGGCGGGTGGATGACCGGCGACCAGACCCTCGCCGCCGAATATGCCCTCGGCCTGCTCGAAGGCGAAGATCTGCTCGCGGCGCGTGCACGCGTGGCCAGCGATGCGCTGTTCGCCGCCGAGGTCGACCAGTGGCACGAGCGCCTCGCCCGCTGGCCGACCACATCCCCCCGCGCCTGCCGCGCGCGGAGGTGTGGCAACGGATCGAAGCCGAACTGTCCCGCGATACCGGCAGCGCCGAAGTGGTTTCGCTGCGCCGCAGCCTGCGCCGCTGGCAATTGGCGGGCGGGCTGAGCGCGGCCGCCGCCGTCGTGCTGGCTTTCCTTGCGCTGCCGCAATTGACCGGCCCCGGCGATACGCTGCCCGATATTGCGCAGGGCCCGGCTACCGCAGGCCCGCCGCTGGCCGCCAACATGCCCATCGCGGGCACGCCGCTGCGTCTCGACTTTACCTATCTCCCCGCAGAGGACAGCCTGCTGGTCGGGGCGATCGGGCTGACGGCGGACGGGGTCCACGATCACGAAATATGGTTCGTCCCGCCCGAGGGCGAGCTGGTGTCGCTGGGCATCGTGACACCCGGCAAGGTGGTTGCACACGATGTGCCCGATGCGGTCGCGCAGGCCTTGCACGACGGTTCGCAGCTGGTGCTGACCCGCGAACCGCTCGGCGGCAAGCCCGCCGACGCCGGGGCGGGTCCGGTGGTCGCCGAGGCCCGTTTCACCGCTATCTGAAAATAAATCGAGCGGCGGCGTGCATCCGGCGCGCAGCTCCTTGCGTAACTCGGTGCACAGGCTGGACGGGGCCTGGCGCAAAGGAGAGTTACACATGCCGATTTCCAGCACGCTCAAGGCCGCGGCCTTCGCATCGATCGCCGCCATGGGCAGTTTCGCCCTCATGACCGGTACCCCGGCATTTGCCGACCACCACGCCAAGGCGGCCGAGGCAAGCCAGCCGAATATCGTCGAGACCGCGATGGGCACGGGCGTGCACGGCACGCTGGTCGCCGCGGTCAAGGCCGCCGATCTCGTCGAGACGCTGACTGCCCCCGGCCCCTATACGGTCTTCGCCCCAACCGACGATGCCTTTGCCGCTTTGCCCGCAGGCACCGTCGACACGCTGCTCAAGCCCGAGAACAAGGACCAGCTGACCTCCATCCTGACCTATCACGTGGTCGCGGGACGGGTTCCCGCTGCGGCGCTGACGCAGGCGATCCGCGGCGCGGGCGGAAGCTATGAATTCGCGACCGTCGCCGGCGAGACGCTGAGCGCGCGCTTCGACGGGCACACCATCGTGGTGACCGACGGCGCGGGCCGCGAAACCAAGGTCGTGCAGGCCGATGTCGATACCGCCAATGGCGTGATCCACGTGACCGACGGCGTGTTCCTGCCCGGCTAAGCCATCCCCACGGGTGCCGATCGGGTCACTTCCATCTCCGCCCGGCACTCCACTGTCCCCGTCCGGCGCTCAGCAGAGGCCGGGCGGGGTTTTTTGTCGCGAGGACGAAGCCCGCTCAGCCGATAAAGCGCGTCATCTTGCGCTCGAGCAGGTCGATAAGGTGGGGGTCCATGTACCGATAGCGATCGGGTATCCCGAGGCAGACGATCGGTGTCGAACCCAGCGACGATCTGAACTGCCGCCGGACGGCGGTCCGGTGTCTCTGTTCCATCACGAAAATGCGGTCCGCCCAGCACACCAGCTCGTCATCGAGCGGCGTGTCGGCTTCGGATGCAATTCCGGCAGAAAGGACATCCACGTCCTTCCTGCCGGAAAAAATATGCTCTGCTGTCGGACTTCGCCAGCGATTCTTGCCGCAGACGAACAGGAAGCGCTGCCTGGTCAGGCCGCCTCTTCCTCGTCCTTCTTGCCGCCATGGACCTGGATCGGCTCTTTCTTGCCTTCGACCACGTCCTTGTCGATCACGATCTCGGTCACCCCGTCCATGTCGGGCAGGTCGAACATCGTGTCGAGCAGGATGCCTTCGACGATCGAACGCAGTCCGCGGGCACCGGTCTTGCGCTTGATCGCGCGTTCGGCGATCGCGCGCAGCGCTTCGTCGGTGAAGGTCAACTCGACATCCTCGAGCTCGAACAGCTTGTGATACTGCTTGGCGATGGCGTTCTTCGGTTCCTGCAGGATCGTCACCAGCGCATCGACATCGAGGTCGTGCAGCGTGGCGATGACCGGCAGGCGGCCGACGAATTCGGGGATCAGGCCAAACTTGAGCAGATCTTCCGGTTCGCTCTTCTCGAGCAGCTCACCCACGCGGCGCTTGTCCGGGTCGGCGACATGTGCGCCGAAGCCGATCGAACGCTTCTGCAGGCGGTCGCCGATGATCTTGTCGAGCCCGGCGAAGGCGCCGCCGCAGATGAACAGGATATTGGTCGTGTCCACCTGCAGGAATTCCTGCTGCGGATGCTTGCGTCCGCCCTGCGGCGGGACCGAAGCGGTGGTCCCTTCCATCAGCTTGAGCAACGCCTGCTGGACGCCCTCGCCCGATACGTCGCGCGTGATCGAGGGGTTTTCCGCCTTGCGCGTGATCTTGTCGATCTCGTCGATGTAGACGATGCCGTGCTGGGCCTTCTCGACATTGTAGTCGGACGACTGGAGCAGTTTGAGGATGATGTTTTCCACGTCCTCGCCCACGTAACCGGCTTCGGTCAGCGTGGTCGCATCGGCCATGGTGAAAGGCACGTCGAAAGTGCGCGCCAGCGTCTGCGCCAGCAGCGTCTTGCCCGAACCGGTCGGACCGACGAGCAGGATGTTCGACTTGGCCAGTTCGACATCGCCCGCCTTCGCGCCGTGCTTCAACCGCTTGTAGTGGTTGTGCACCGCGACCGAGAGGACGCGCTTGGCGCGCTCCTGGCCGATCACATAATCGGCGAGCGTGGCGCAGATTTCGGCCGGCGTGGGAACATCGCCTTCCTTCTTGCCGGTCAGCCCTGCCTTGGTTTCTTCGCGAATGATGTCGTTACACAGTTCGACACATTCGTCGCAGATGAACACGGTCGGGCCCGCGATGAGCTTCCTCACCTCGTGCTGCGACTTGCCGCAAAAGCTGCAATACAGGGTCGATTTACTGTCGGTTCCGCTCAACTTGGTCATATCCTAACGTCTTTCCCGCGTCCCCATCAGAAGGCTCCAGACTGTAGGGGCCATGGGGTATGGGTCAATATCCCAGGTATCACACACCCCTTGCCACAGTCTGAAGCGGCAGGGTTGCCCAATTCCTACGACATTCTTGCAACAGTCCCACACGGGCACACTACCCGTGCCGGAACCTGAGTGCCGTCCTATTCGGGCGCGCCGCCCGAACCTTCGGCATCGCCGTTTTCGGATTCGGGACGGGTTTCGAATACCTTGTCGACGATACCGAACTTCATGGCCTCATCGGCTTCGAGGAAGGTATCGCGGTCCATCGCCTTCTCGATATCGTCGAGGCTCTGGCCGGTGTATTTCACATAGAGGTCGTTCATGCGCTTCTTGATGCGCAGGATCTCGCGGGCCTGGATCTCGATATCCGAGGCCATGCCGCGCGCGCCGCCCGAAGGCTGGTGGACCATGATCCGCGCATTGGGCAGCGCGATCCGCATCCCCGGCTCGCCCGCGGCAAGCAGGAACGAACCCATGCTCGCGGCCTGACCCATGCACACCGTCGACACACGCGGCTTGATGTATTGCATCGTGTCATGGATCGCCATGCCGGCGGTCACCACGCCGCCCGGCGAATTGATGTACATGCTGATCGGCTTCGAAGGGTTCTCGCTTTCGAGGAACAGCAGCTGCGCGGTGATGAGCGAAGCCATGCCGTCTTCGACCTGGCCGGTCACGAACACGATGCGTTCGCGCAGCAGGCGGCTGAAGATGTCGAAGCTGCGTTCGCCGCGGCTGGTCTGTTCGACCACCACGGGCACGAGCGCACCGGTTACGGGATCGGTGGTGAACTGGCCCTGCGCGCCGTGGGCGTTGCTGCCGAACAGGTCGATCATGAATAGTCCTCTTGTCGGATCAATTGGCCGCCTATGTCGCCATGCATCCCGGGATGTTCAAGGGCCTTAACCCTCGAAAGCCGCGGATATGTCGGATGCGGCCAAGATCGGGGCACTTTCCCGGCCTATATGGAGAGGCATACACTACAGGTGGCTGTCCGGAATCCGTTTGTCGGACGTGGAACGACATCGGTCGAGGCGCCATTGGCCCGCTCGCCTACACTCGTAGACGAACGCTCGACGAGATGGCGGGGAGGCTAATAAACCATGACTTTACGTTCGTTGACGCTGGCAGCGTCCACCCTTGCGCTGATTGCCGCTGCGCATGCACCGGCCCATGCCCAGGGCAGCGACGATGTGGCGGATACCGCCACCCCGGCGACCGCGCCAAGTGCCGGCGCGCAGGTGTTCGAGCCGGCCTATTTCGACCAGTTCGCACCGCGCAATGCGCTCGACATGGTCGATCGCATCCCCGGCTTCTCGATCAGCGGGGGCAATGACCAAGGCCAGCGCGGGCTTGGCCAGGCGACGCAGAACGTGATCGTCAATGGTGAGCGCCTGTCGAGCAAGTCCGAAAGCGTGCACGACCAACTGCGCCGCATCCCCGCACCCGATGTAATCCGGATCGAGATACTCGACGGCAATGCCACCAGCATCCCGGGCCTGACCGGGCAGGTCGCCAATGTCGTTTACACCACCACCGGCTCCTCCGGACAGTTCGAATGGACGACCGGTTTTCGCCCCTACAACACCGCGGCGCAGCTCTTCGGCGGCGAAATCTCGGTGATCGGCAGCAGCGGCGCGCTCGATTATACGGTTTCGCTGTCGAACGAGAACAACCGCTTCGGCGCGGACGGACCGGTCACCATCACCGATCGCGACGGGGCGCTGATCGAACTGCAGGACACCAAGTTTTCGGGCCGGTTCGACAATCCCAAGCTCTCCACCGCCTTCTCCTACGATTTCGGCGGCGGCGTGCTGGCCAATCTCAACCTCAGCTACGGGGTCGACTACTATTCGCGCCAGGAACCCGAAACCGGGACGCGCGCATCGGGCGAAACTCGCACCCGCGAATCGCGGACCGATGAAGATGGTCCCTTCTACGAGCTGGGCGGCGACATCCAGTTTCCCTTCGGCCCCGGCTCGCTCAAACTGATCGGCCTCGAACGGTTCGAGCGCGATAATTACGCCTCGACGCTGATCGACAGGTTCTCCGACGGTAGCCCGTCGCGGGGCTCGCGCTTCCAGCAGACTAACGGCGAAGGCGAGCGGATCGGGCGCTTCGAATATGACTGGCGATTGTGGAAGGCCGACTGGCAGCTGTCGGGCGAGGCCGCCTTCAACCGGCTCGACCGGCGTTCGAGGCTGTTCGAACTGGAAGCCGGTGACGAATTCGTCGAGCGCGCCTTCCCGCAAGGCACCGGCGGGGTGACCGAAGATCGCTACGAAGCCAGCCTCAGCGTCTCGCGGTCCCTGTCACGCACACTGTCGGTCCAGCTGATCGGAGCAATGGAATTCTCGACCATCGAGCAGACCGGCTTTGCCGCCAATTCGCGCAGCTTCAAGCGGCCCAAGGGATCGTTTGCCGCGACCTGGAAACCGCGCGACGATTTCGACGTCTCGGTCACGCTGGCGAAACGCGTCAGCCAGCTGTCCTTCGGCGATTTCCTCGCCTCGGTATCGCTCAACAACGACAATCAGAACGGCGGCAATAACGAGCTCGTCCCCTACCAGAGCTACAATGTCGAGATCGAAGCCAACAAGACCTTCGGTCCATGGGGCTCGATCAAGCTGGAAGCCCGCAAGGCGTGGTTCGAAGATTTCATCGACTGGTTCCCGCTGCCCAATGGCGGCGAGGCGCGCGGCAATATCGGCGATGCGGACCGGCTCCATCTGCAGGCCAATGCGACGCTCAACCTCGACCCCGTCGGGTTTCGCGGCGCGCGGCTCGATGTCGAGGTGATCAAGCGGTTCATGAATGTCACCGATCCCTTCACCGGTCTCGAGCGCCCCTTCTCCTACGACCAGGAAGGCGCGTTCGAGATCGATTTCCGCCACGACATTCCCGGCAGCGCCTGGGCGTGGGGCGCCAGCCTCGATCACGATGACCCGGCGCCCTATGCGCGGCGATACGAGGAGGGCCGCGAATGGGAAGGCCCTGTGTGGGGCGGGCTGTTTATCGAGCACAAGGATGTATTCGGCCTCACGGTTCAGGCCCGCGCGAGCAATCTGCTGGGTGCGCGCAATTACTTCCGCCGCACGGTCTACGACGGCGAGCGCCCCGATGGCGATATCCGCTTCGAGGAGTATCAGGATCGCCGCATCGGCCCGATCTTCCGCCTGACTGTCAGCGGGGATTTCTAGCGCCTCGCGGACCCCTCCCGCGTTCCACGCGTTAGGCGGAACAAGGGAGACCATCTTGGAATTCGATCCGCGTATTGTGATGTTCGTCGTATTCGGCGCCGGGCTGACGCTGGCCGTCACGCTCGAACGGTGGTTGGCCCGCTACTGGCTGTCGCTGCCGATCCTCTATGTCGCGGTCGGGTTCGCGGTGTGGTCGCTGCCGCTGGGGCTGCCGCATTTCAACCCGACGGTCGACGGCTTCGATGCGATGACGCTGGAATATGCCACCGAATTCATCGTCATCGCTTCGCTGATGGCCGCTGGGATCGCGATCGACCGGCCCGTCAGCTGGGTCAACTGGCGCCAGATCTGGCCGCTGCTGGTGATCGCTATGCCGCTGACGATCGGCGCGGTCGCGCTGCTCGGCTGGTGGGGCCTGGGACTGGCCCCCGCCAGCGCGATCCTGCTAGGCGCAGCCCTGGCCCCGACCGATCCGGTGCTGGCGCGGAGCGTCCAGGTCGGCCCGCCGGGCGAGGACCAGCGGCACGACGTCCGGTTCAGCCTGACGGTCGAAGCCGGGCTCAACGACGGCTTCGCCTTCCCCTTTACCTATCTGGCGATTGCCGCGGTCGGGATGACCGCGCTGGGCGGCTGGACGCTCGAATGGGCCGCGCTCGACCTTGGCTGGCGGATCGTGATGGGCTGCGCGGTCGGCTGGGCCGTCGGCCGCATCGGCTCGTGGTATGTCTTCGAACGCGAAGCCGATTCTCCCATGGAAGATATCGACGAGGCCAGCGAGAGCGCCGCTGAGCCCAGCTATTCGACCAGCGAGGGATTGATCGTGCTCGGCACGCTGCTGCTCGCCTATGGGCTGGCCGAGCTGGTCGAGGGCTACGGCTTCCTTGCGGTCTTCGTCGGCGCCGTGACCGCCCGCCAGCGCGAGAACCGCAGCCGCTATCACAAGATCAGCCACCACTTCATCGACCAGATCGAGCAGATCGTGCTGGTCGCGGTGCTGTTCGGCTTTGGAGCGATGCTGGCAAGCGGCGTGCTGTCCGCGCTGACCTGGCCCGCCGCGCTGCTGGGGACTGCGCTGATCTTCATCATCCGCCCGATTGCGGGTCTGCTCGCAGAGCTGAACTGCGATCTGCCGATGGTCGGCAAGCTGGCGGTGGCGTTCCTCGGGGTGCGCGGAATGGGTTCGATCTATTATCTCGCCTATGGCCAGAACCACGCCGACTTTGCCCAGATCGACCTGCTATGGGCTACGGTCAGCTTCACCATCCTGCTATCGATCGTGGTCCACGGCGTCGTTTCGGGGCCGCTTATCCGCCATGTCGAGAACCGCCGTGCGCATGTCCATGCCGGGCAGGATACCAGCATGGAAGCGCTATCGCCCGAGGCGGCAAAGCCGGAATAACCTCGCCCAACGACAAGGGGCGGCGAACCGTAGTCCGCCGCCCCTCGCGTAACCCGTGGTGCGGGATTATTTCTTTGCGGCGGCCTTCTTGGCAGGCGCTTTCTTGGCGGCCGGCTTCTTGGCAGCGGGTTTCTTCGCCGGAGCCTTGTCCTCGTCCTTGGCGGCAGCAGCCTTCTTCGGCGCGGCTTTCTTGGCAGGCGCCTTCTTGGCGGCGGGCTTGTCGTCCGCGTCCTTGGCAGCATCCTTCTTGGCCGGAGCCTTCTTCGCGGCGGCCTTCTTGGCCGGGGCCTTCTTCTTCGGCTTTTCCTCGGTGGTCTCTTCCGCTTCGATCGCGGCTTCGAGTTCCTCGCGGGTCACTTCCCGGTCAGTGATCTCGGCCTTGTCGAACAGGAAGTCGACGACCTTGTCCTCATAGAGCGGCGCGCGCAGCTGGGCGGCGGCCATCGGCTCGGACTGGACGTACTGGACGAACCGCTCGCGGTCTTCGGCGCGATATTGCTGCGCTGCCTGCTGGATGAGCATGTTCATCTCATTGGCATTGACCTCGACGCCGTTCTTCTGGCCGATTTCCGACAGCAGCAGGCCAAGGCGGACACGGCGTTCGGCGATCTTGCGATAGTCGTCCTTCTCGTCGTCCATTTCCTTGAGCATGGCTTCGGCATCGTCCGACTGCGCGGCTTCCTGCTGGAGCTGGGCCCAGATCTGTTCGAATTCGGCTTCGACCATGCCCTGCGGCACGGCGAAATCGTGACCGGCGGCGAGCGTGTCGAGCAGCTGGCGCTTCATCTGCGTGCGGGTGAGGCCGGCAGTTTCCTGCTCGAGCTGGCCGCGCAGCAGTTCCTTGAGCTTGGCGAGATCCTCGAGGCCGAGGTTCTTGGCGAACTCGTCGTCGATCGCAGTGTCGGTCGGGACCTTGACCTGCTGGACGGTGATGTCGAATTCGGCATCCTTGCCCTTGAGGTTTTCGGCCGGGTAATCGTCGGGGAAGGTGACCGTGATGGTCTTGGTGTCGCCAGTCTTCACGCCCGTGAGCTGTTCTTCGAAGCCGGGGATGAACTGGCCCGAGCCGATTACCAGCGGGGTGTTCTCGGCCTTGCCGCCTTCGAATTCGGTCCCGTCGACACGGCCGACGAAATCGATGATCAGCTGGTCGCCCTCGCCCGCCTTCTTGGTCTTGGCGGCGTCCTTATAGCTCTTGTTGTTCGACGCGATCCGCTCGACTGCTTCCATGACCTGCTCGTCGGTCACCGGAACGGTCAGGCGTTCGAGTTCGAGGCCATCCACTTCGGGGGCGTCGATTTCGGGAAGGATTTCGACTTCGACGCTGAGCGAGGCATCCTTGCCTTCTTCATAGCCCTCGTCGATTTCCACCTTCGGCTGCATCGCAGGGCGCAGCTTGTTGTCGGCCATCACCTTGTCGACCGATTCGCGGATCATGTCGTTGACCATCTGCGCGTGCAGCTGTTCGCCGTGCATCTTGCGGACCAGGTTCGCCGGCACCTTGCCCGGGCGGAAGCCGGGCATCTTCACCTGCGGGGCGATCTTCTTGACTTCGCTGTTGACGCGCTCGTCGATTTCCTTGGCAGGAATGGTGACGGTGTAGGCGCGCTTGAGGCCCTCGTTGGCGGTCTCTTTGATCTGCATGGGTTGAAACTCGTGACTTTCCAAAAGCGACTATGTGCAAGGGGATTCGCGCGGCGGCGGCACTGGTGCGGGCGAAGGGACTCGAACCCCCACATCTTTCGATACTGGTACCTAAAACCAGCGCGTCTACCAGTTCCGCCACGCCCGCTAACCCGAACGAAGCTGCGCGTTGGCGACATGCGCTACGCGTGTAGGCGCGTGCCTCTAGTAGGATGCGACCAAATGCGCAAGCGCGGCGACGGATGATGGAACGGCTTTGCGCGCGCACGCGTTTTGTAATCATGCACGACTACGATAAACCCAAGCCGCCGGCCAATACTCCGCCGGTCATCGATCCCGGGGCACAGCAGGAAAGCCCGGCCGGAGCGAAGGCCGATGGCGAGGTGCCTGCCGAAGACACCGAAGACGAAAAGATCGAAGTCGAGAAAGCGCTCGGCAACGCGCAAGAAGGCGGGCGCGACGGTGCAGGCGAAGCCGCGCTCGACAGTCCGCCACCCGATTGAGGATACCATACATGGCGACGCAACCCGACCCCGATCCCGACACCATCAATCCCGGTGCACCCGACGAGATGCCGCCCGCGAGTCCGCCCGACGAGGCACCGATGCATGAACCGCCCGGTTTCGAGCCGCCGCAGCCCGACTTCGACGAGCCCGACCGCGGTCCCGATGAAACACCCCCGCCGCCCGATTGATCTTGCCCGCGCGCGCGCGCCGCAGTATCGGCGCGCGCCATGAGCGAAGAAACCAAGAGCCAGACCCCGCCCGATCACCTTTCGGTCAATCCGGATAGCGAGCATTTCAAGATGGAAGCGCTCGAGCGCGGCGTCGGCATCCGCTTCAAAGGCAAGCAGCGCACCGACATCGAGGAATATTCGATTTCCGAAGGCTGGGTGCGCGTTCAGGCAGGCAAGACCGTGGATCGCCGCGGCAAGCCGCTGACGATCAAGCTGACGGGTCCGGTCGAAGCCTGGTTTGAAGATATGGGCGACGAACCGCCGGTGGCCAAGGCCGACTGATCAGTCTGCGAAATCGGCAAAGGCGCTGAGAAACCTCTTCGAGGTTTGCTTGCGCGCCGGGGCCATTGCGATCTGGCGGCGCGGCTGCGGCTGCCGATCGCTATAGATGAAGCCATCTACCGGCCAGGCCGTCGTCCCGACCTTGCCCAGCGGGGCATACCAGACGCGCACCTCGCTCCAGTCATTGTTGGGCGAAACGTCGACCGCGAGCACATCCTTTTCGATCTGCCCGCGGCGGCCGTTGATCGGCGACCAATTGGCGTGGTCGAGCAGCACCCGCCGCGAATCGAGCACGCGGCTGACCGCGGCCACATGACCCAACTGCATATTGCGATGCGCGCTGAAGGCCATCACTGCGCCGGGACGGGGCGTCGAGCCGGTGGCGTAGCGGCCTTGCGCCTGGTCCCACCAGGTATGCGCATCGCCGTAGATCTGGATACCTGAGACATCGCGCGCATAGGGTACGCACTGGAGGTAGGCGTCCAGTTCTGCGCCGTGGGCGGCGAAGTTGTCGAAGTCCTCGGCAAGCGCAGGTGTGGCGCAGGCAAGCAAGGCGATCACGGCAAGATTCTTCCTCATACCGGCAGGATTATGCCGGTTAAGCTTATCGCGATCTTTCCGGTTACGGTTAACGCGATTTAACCATGATCCCTGCTGCCGCTTGCAAAGCGGCGCGCAAAGCGCCACTTGCCGCGCCATCATGGTGCCCTCCTCCTCCAAGCCAACGGTGATCATCATCGGCCGGCCCAATGTCGGCAAATCGACGCTGTTCAACCGGCTCGTGGGCAAGCGCCTGGCGCTGGTCGACGACCAGCCCGGCGTCACGCGCGACCGGCGCTTCGGCAATGCGGAAATCGCCGGGCTCGAATTTCAGGTGGTCGACACTGCCGGATGGGAGGACGAAGACCCCGCCAGCCTGCCCGGCCGGATGCGCATGCAGACCGAAGTCAGCCTCGAGGGCGCCGATGCCGCGATGTTCGTGTTCGACGCGCGCGTCGGCCTGACCCCGCTCGACGAGGAAATCGCCCGCTGGCTGCGCGGGCAGTCGGTCCCCGTAGTGCTCGTCGCCAACAAGGCGGAAGGCACGCAGGGCGACGCCGGTATCTATGAAAGCTTCTCGCTCGGCTTTGGCGAGCCGGCCGGCATCAGCGCCGAACATGGCGAAGGGATTGGCGACCTGTTCGAACGCCTCTGGCCGATCATCGGTGACAAGGCCGAGGCGGCTGCCGAAACGCTCGAATTGAGCGAAGAAGATGAAGAGGCGCTGCTTGCCGGACCACTGAAGCTGGCGATTGTCGGCCGTCCCAACGCAGGCAAGTCGACGCTGATCAACCGCATGCTGGGCGAAGACCGGCTGCTGACCGGTCCCGAAGCCGGGATCACGCGCGATTCGATCGCAGTCGATTGGGAATGGCATGACCCGCGTAGCGGCGAAGACCGCGAAATCCGGCTGATCGACACAGCGGGCATGCGCAAGAAGGCGCAGGTCATCGACAAGCTTGAACGGCTTTCGGTCGCCGATGCCCGCCGCGCGGTCGACTTCGCCGAAGTGGTGGTGCTGCTGCTCGATGCCACCCGCGGTCTCGAATCGCAGGACCTCAAGATTGCCAGCATGGTGCTCGAAGAAGGGCGCGCGCTGATGATCGCGATCAACAAGTGGGATGTCGCCGAAGGCGCCAGCGCGCTGTTCAACGGCATCCGCGAAGCGCTCAACGAAGGTCTGGCGCAGGTCCGCGGAGTGCCGCTGTTCGCGGTCAGCGCGAAGACCGGCAAGGGTATCGACCAGATGCTCGGCGCGGCGTTCGACCTGCGCGAAGCATGGAGCCGCCGTGTGCCCACCGCCGCGCTCAACCGCTGGTTCGACGATGCACTGGAAGCCAATCCGCCGCCCGCCCCCAAGGGCAAGCGGATCAAGCTGCGTTATATCACGCAGGCCAGCATTCGCCCGCCGCGTTTCGTGGTGTTCGGTACGCGGCTCGATATGCTGCCCAAGAGCTATGAACGCTATCTGATCAACGGCATCCGCGACAAGCTGGGCTTCGACGCGGTGCCGGTCCGCGTGGTGCTCAAGAGTCCCAAGAACCCCTTCCAGAAGGATTGAGTTTGCCGCTGCTCGACATCCTGTCCGGCGTCGGCGCTTTCGACCTGATCGAGCGCACCAGTTCGACCCTGCGTGTGCAGCAGGTCGTCCAGCTCAGCCTCGCGCCGGCCTTCCTGCTTGCTGGGATCGGCGCGGTGATGAACGTCATGACCAACCGGCTGATCTGGGTCGCCAACAAGATCGAGCGGATTCTTAACGCGGGGGAAGATGGCGATGTCAAAGCCATGCGCGCCGAACTGCCCGCGCTGGAAATGCGCCGCAATTACGCCCAGCGCGCGGTCATGTTCAGCACCGCTTCCGCGCTGGCAATCAGCGTGGTCATCGTCCTATTGTTCGTGAGCGCCTTCGTCACCACACCGCTGGGCACGCTGGTCGCCGCGACATGGGTGATGTGCATGGGACTGCTTGTTGCTGGGCTCGCGTCCTTCCTGATGGAAACCCGCACCGCCGCCCGTCGCAACCGCGAACGGATCCGCGAACGCCGGGCTGCCGCCAAGTCCTGACTCAGTTTGCGCCCCGCGCGCGACCGACCGAAGTCATTTGCGCGACGATTGGCGTAAAAACGTCGGCCACGGTTCATCTCCACCTGTCATAAACGCGGCGGGGCAAGGAGGTGAGATATGAGCAAACTCCGCGTTTCGATCCACGGGCATGCCAATCGCGTGGACGATCAGTTCGCGCTCGAAGCACTCGACATCGCCACCGCATTGACGATAGCCGATATCAACGTCGGCACGGGCGATGCGGAAATCTGGGATGGCGAGCAGCGGCTGGCGCGTCTGTCCAAGCACGGCGGCGTCCACGCGACCTTCTGGCGCGTCACCTGACCGGCGTTATCCCGGGACCGAACACAGCGGGACGAGGCGTGGCAAAGAGGCTGAGACTGCGTGGCTTCGAATGAGCCGGCTCTAGGTCAGCCCGCTTCGCCCTCGCCCACCGGCTTGCTGTTGAGCTGGACATAGTTTTCCAGTCCCATCCGCGCGATCATGTCGAATTGCGTTTCGAGGAAGTCGACATGCTCTTCCTCGCTGGCGAGGATGTCTTCGAAAATCTGGCCCGTGGTAAAGTCGCGCACGTCCTGGCAGTAATCCGCCGCTTCTTTGAGCAGCGGGATCGCTTCCATTTCCATTGCAAGATCGGCCCTGAGGATTTCCTCGACCGTCTCGCCGACCTTGAGCTTGTGGATCGCCTGGAAGTTGGGGAGCCCGTTGAGGAACAGGATCCGCTCGGCGAGGATGTCGGCATGCTTCATCTCGTCGATCGATTCGTGCCGCTCGTACTCGGCGAGCTTGGTCACGCCCCAATCGGCCAGCACGCGATAGTGCAGCCAGTACTGGTTGATCGCGGTCAGTTCGTTGGTGAGCGCCTTGTTGAGGAACTCGATGACCTTGGAATCGCCTTTCATGGCCCTGTCTCCTGGCTGCTGGATGCGGCGCAGCTATGCGCTTTTCCACCGGCGCTTGGCAAGGTCGAAGATCGAAAAATCGGCGTAATTCCGCCAGTTGCGAGCAATTCTTGTTAGCGGAAAGTCACGCCGCGGCAGAGACGAGACCGAACTCGCGTTCTTCCTGCAGGATGTCGTCGGCATCGTCGAGACAGGTTCCGCAGCACGGTGCCTTGCCCAGCGCGGCATAGCACGCCTCGGCATCGCCCGAGACATGGCGCGCAGCACGGCGCAGTTCGCTTTCCCGGATCGCGTTACAGATGCAGACGTACACTCGACAACTCCTGCGATTGACTCGCATGAGCAGTTCTAGTGAGAGTCGTTCTCATTATCAAGCGTCGTTTTCCACGGCGCGCTCAGCGCCGCAGCGGAAACATTTGCCAGTAGGTCAGGCAACGCCACAACCATTCGAGCGGGCCAAACCGGAAACGCGTCAGCCACGGTTTCGACCACAGCAGCATGAGCGCCCAGGTGGCGAGCATGACCAGATAGAGCTCTCTGCGTCCCAGCTCGCCATAAAGCCCACCTGCCCAGCCGTGGAACACCAGCAGCATGACCAGCGATGTGCCGATGTAATTGGTGAACGCCGCACGTCCCGCCGCCGAGATCCGCTCCATCAGCCAGCCCGATGTGCGCGTGCCGATCACGGCGAGCACCGCAGCGAGGCCGAGGACGACGGGCAGGCGCGGGAGCATCGAAAAGCTCATGAAAGCGGCGAGCGTGCTCCAATAGGAGAACCCGATCCCCTTGACCCACAGCGCGATCAGCAGGGTCACCGCGCTTCCGATCGCGATACCGGCCAGCCCCCAGCGCAGCTGCCTGCCCGGGTTCATGCGGCCGCTGAACAGGCCGAACCGGTAAAGCGCCATACCGATCAGCATCAGCGGTACGGATTCGAGCGCGAAGAGGAACAGTCCGAACAGCGGGTCACCGCCATGTTCCGTGATGTTGTGGCGCACGTAGTCCGGGTAAGAGCCTTCGACGATGACCTGCCGCTCGGCCTGTCCCTCTTCGAGCGTGGTTTGCTTATCCGCGGCCAGTTGCTCGCGCAATTCGGCATAGGCGGGCTGTTCGCCGAGCGCCGTCTCGGCGATGAAATAGGGGGAAGCGGTGAAGCTGGCGACCATGGCGATCCCCGCAGCATATCCGAGCAGGCCGACGAGCAGCTGGGTCTTGGCCGCCCAGCGTATGCCGATCATCGTGACAAGGCCGAACACGGCATAATAGATCAGAATGTCGCCGCGCCAGATCAGGTAGAAATGCACCAGCCCGAACAGCAGCAGCCAGAACAGGCGGCGGGCCTGGAGCTCGCGCCCCTCGCCCTTGGCCCAGGCCTTCTCCATGAACAGATACAGCCCCGCGCCGAACAGCAGCGTGAACAGGCCGCGCATCTTGCCGTCGATCAGGACGAATTGCGCCACCCACATCCAGTCATCCGCGTCGCTGTGCGGGACGAGGAAGCCATCGGGGTACATATAGGCGGAAAAGGGTTGGCCGAAGGCAACGATATTCGCCGCCAGGATACCCATGACGGCGATGCCGCGGATGAAATCGAGACTAACGATACGGTTGCCCGCGAGCGCGCTCGGCAGCGGATCGTCCCCTGCAGTATCGGCGATCGCCGCCCGATCGTTCGCTTGGCTCATCTGATGCCCCCTTCGCCTGCGGGCCTTAGCCCCGACAAGCGGAAGAGCAACCCATGTGCTTGCGCCCTAGCGGGTGACGAGGCAGCCCTGCCCGCTACGCTTGAGCGAAGCACAGGCCGCCGCCGCCTGATCGCGCGTGGCATAGCCGCCTGCCAGCAGCTTGGTCAGCCGCCCCGATTTCTCGAGCAGGCGGGTGCGCCCGGCAATTTCGCTGCGACCGGCCAGCTGGCTCCATAGCCGTTCGGCATTGCCCGGCACGCCAAACGCGCCAAGCTGGACCTTCCACGGACCAGCGACTGCTGCCACGCGCGTGACTGCGGCGGGGGCCGGCGCGGGAGATGAGGGAACCGGGCTGGACGCCACGACCACCGCCTCGCGCGAAAGAGCTTCCTCGTCCTGCCGCGCGACGACTGTCGGGCGCGAGGCGGGGAGCGTGTAATCCGCCCCCGCGGTTGCCGGTGCAGAGGCCGCGGTACTGCCCGCGACACGCGGGGTCCCGGCGGGACGCGTCGTCGGCGCGGGAGCGGGGGCAGTGACCACCGGCCCGGTCGGCGCATCGGTGCCCAGCGCGAGATCGACCGCGGCCAGTTCGCGCGCGCGCGCCGCTTCGGCCTCGGCCTTGAGCGATGCGGCGAGCGGCTGTGCGGCCTGTCGGTCCTCGAGCGAGATATATTCGTCCATCTGCGCCAGCGCGCCGCGTGCCTGCGGCAAGCCCGCCGAATTGGCCAGCGTCAGCAGCGCATAGGCGCGGCGCCAGTCCTTTGCGACGAGATCGCCGTTGAAATGCGCGATGCCGAGAAGATATTGCGCGCGCGGATCGCCGCGTGAGGCAGCGGCCGAAACATAGGGCAGCGCTTCCTCGCGCGCGCCGCGCTGGAATAGCAGCAGCCCGTAATTGTCCGCCGCCTTCACATGCCCCTGCGCTGCGGCCAGCGCATAGAGCGCCTCGGCCTGCTGCGGATCGGCGTCGAGCCCGCGGCCCAGACGGTAAGCCTGCGCCATGTTGAACTGCGCATCGGGGTCGCCCTGCGCGGCGGGCCCTGCCCATTCGCGCACTGCGGTGGCGAAATCGCCCCGCGTCCAGGCATCGACACCGGTTTTGACGTCGGCCTGCGCCGGAACCGAAACCATCGTTGCCGCGGCCATTGCGCCGGCCAGCCATGCTGCTTTCGCCACTCGTAGCATCGTACCCTTCCCATGCGACGACGCGCGGGAACGCGCCGGATCAGCGGCATCCTATAGTAAATCACTCGTTAGCAAAGTGTTGCGAGGCGTTTTGCTGCGTTCGGCCCTGACCAAAGTCGCATCCGGTTAACCCAAAATTAGGGGTAGTCTGCGATTTCCATGACAAGAGCGCTGCAAAGCAAAGCAGCACGAGTGAATTGAATACTGGCGCAAACCAGGGGGACCAAGTCTTGCGTGTACTGGCATTGGCATCGCAGAAGGGCGGATCGGGCAAGACCACGCTCTCGGGACATATGGCCGTTCAGGCCCAGCGCGCCGGCGCCGGTCCCGTCGTCCTGATCGATATCGATCCGCAGGGGTCGCTCGCCGATTGGTGGAACGAACGCGAGGATGAATATCCCGCTTTCGCCCAGACCACCGTCGCCCGCCTGGCAACCGATCTGGCCATTCTGCGCCAGCAAGGTTTCAAGCTGGCGGTCATCGACACCCCGCCGGCCATCACCATGGCCATCCAGTCGGTTATCTCGGTCGCCGAACTGATCGTCGTCCCGACCCGTCCCAGCCCGCACGATCTGCGCGCCGTGGGCGCCACGGTCGATCTGTGCGAACGCGCCGGCAAGCCGCTGGTGTTCGTAGTCAATGCCGCGACGCCCAAGGCCAAGATCACCTCGGAAGCCGCCGTCGCGCTGTCACAGCACGGCACGGTCGCGCCGATTACCCTGCACCACCGCACCGATTTCGCTGCGTCGATGATCGATGGCCGCACGGTGATGGAGGTCGACCCCGAAAGCCGCTCGGCCGCCGAGGTCACCGCGCTGTGGAAATATATCGCCGACCGTCTGGAAAAGAACTTCCGCCGCACGGTCTTCGCCGCGCCCAATTCGCAATCCGCGATGCCCGGCGTCCATCGTCCTGCCGGTGGCTTTGGCCGCCGCGTAGCCCAGTAACAGGAAGGGCGGAGACTCCCGGATGTCTGACGCCAATTTCGCCTCTCTTTCCTCGACCCTGCTGGCACGCAAGGGCGGCGCGAAGCCTGCCATGCGTCCCCAATCGGGGATTCTCGGCCCGGTCGACGGCAAGGAAGCCGCCGCCAGCCTCGAGGATCTCGGCTGGAACGACATGGGCGAGAGCGAGCAGGCCCCGGCCGATCCGGCCGAGGAAAAGGTGGTCGCGATTACCTCGCGGGCCGCGAATGAAGCGGGCGCACCCAACCAGGTGCGCGAATCGCTGACCAAGATCCAGGCGCAGCTCGAACGCCCCGCCCAGCCCCGGCCGATGGTCCGCAAGGCCGCCGCCGCGCAGGGCAAGCGCGCAGCCTTCACGCTGCGGCTCGACCAGGAACGCCATCTTATGCTGCGTCTCGCCTGCACCGTCCGCGGTCGCAGCGCACAGCAGCTGGTGACCGACGCGCTTGACGCGTTGCTCGCCGAAATGCCCGAAATCGCAAGCCTCGCTGCCCAGGTCCAGCGCGGCGAATAAGCACTTTAACGACGTGGGATCGCCTTCAAGGGGGTAATTATGAGCATCGAGACGAAAGCCAGGAACAAGCGGTTCGTCCAGCTCGCCGTCACCACGGCGCTGGCGACGACCGCGCTTACGGCGTGCACCGGCAAGGCTGCACCCAGCCATTCCTATTCGGCTGCGCATGCCGAACAGGCACTGAGCAAGGGCCGCACCTCGAAGGCCGTCCAGCACGCCGAAGCGGCAGTGCTGGCCAGCCCGCGCGACGCCTATTCGCGCACGCTGCTGGGCAATGCCTATCTCGAAGACGGGCGCTTCGCATCGGCCGCGACGACTTTCGCCGAGGCCGTCGAGCTGGGCGACACTGCCCCGCGCACCATCATCAGCTATACGCTGGCGCAGATCGCCATTGGTGATCAGGTCGGCGCGCTGGCAACGCTCGATCAGTTCGAAACCGCGCTCGACCCGGCCGATTTCGGCCTGGCCATCGCGCTCGCCGGTCGTCCCGACCACGGCGTTCATGTACTGAGCAATGCGCTGCGCGCGGGCCAGAACACGCCGAAGGTTCGCCAGAACCTCGCCTATGCCTATGCGCTGCAGGGCAATTGGCGCTCCGCGCGCATCATGGCGGCGGAAGACGTGCCCGCAGGCGAAGTGGGCGATCGGATGGCCCAGTGGGCCGCGGTCGTCCGCCCCGAAGCCTTTACGACCCGCGTTGCCAATCTGCTCGGCGTAGAGCCGCAGGCCGATCCGGGGCAGCCGCAGATGCTCGCCCTCGCCAACCATCCCAGCGTCAACATGCTGGCCGCGCAGGAAGTGGGCGAGCTGGAGGCCGTGGCCGAACCGCAGGGCGATTTCGCCTTTGCCGAGGAACTTCCTGCAGTTGGCGCCGCGCCGTCCATCGACGATCGTGCCGACGCAGCGCTCGCCGACGGCGGCCTTGCGCCGAGCATCGGCGGTGTTCGCTATGTGTCGCGCGAAGTGGTCCAGCAAACGCCGGTCCAATCGCGCAAACCCGTTGCCCCGCGCATCGCGGGTGCCGCAGCGCCCGCCAGCACTGCCCGCAGCGGCGACTACAACGTCCAGCTTGGCTCGTTCTTCTCGATGTCGGATGCCAATGAGGCCTGGAAGCAGTTCCAGAAGCGCTATCCCGAACTCGGCGATGCCGAGCGCGTGATCACCAAGGCGCGCGTCAATGGCAAGATCTACTACCGCGTCGCGGCTGCCGGTTTCGCCAAGGCATCGGCCGATTCCATGTGCCGCACGGTCAAGGGCAAGGGCGGCGGCTGCATCGCCTATGCCTCGAGCCGGCCGCTGCCCGGCGCGATCGACGTTGTTGCCGGTGACATGCGGGTCGCCGCACGCTAGTCGGCCCACCAAACCAGACCACCGAGCGACCCCGTCCGGAGCAATCCGGGCGGGGTTTTTCGTGGCGCCTAGTGGTGGATCCGGACGCCGCCCTTGAACAGTGTCTTCACACGCCCTTGCGTAGGCTGGCCGTCGAACGGTGTATTGCCGGCGGTGGCTTCCATCCGGGCGCTCTGGATTACCCAGGGCTGGTCGGGATCGACGATGGCGATATCGGCTTCGAGCCCGACTGCGATCGCTCCGGCATTGACCCCGAGGATGCGCGCGGGCGCCGTCGCCACCAGCGCGAAGGCCCGCGTCATATCGATAAGCTCGTCGCGCACCAGCGACAGCGTCATCGCCAGCAGCGTCTCGGCCCCTGCCATCCCCGGCTCGGCATCGGCAAACGGCAGCCGCTTGTCTTCCGGGCCGCGCGGATCATGACCGCTGGCAATGACGTTGACCGTCCCGTCGACGATCGCCTCGCGCACCGCATGGCGGTCGTCCTCGGTGCGGAGCGGCGGCGACAGCCGGGCGAAGGTCCGGAAATCGACCGTCGCCAGATCGGAGAGCATGAAATGCGCCGGGGTGACACCGCAGGTGACGGGTAGTCCGCGCGCTTTTGCCTGGCGGACGATATCCAGCCCTGCCCGCGTGGTGACTTGGCGGAAATGGATCCGTGCGCCCGCCATCTCGGCCAGCGCAATATCGCGGGTGAGCGCGATTGCCTCGGCTTCGGCAGGTGCGCTTGGCAGGCCGCGCCGCGTGGCGATTTCACCCGCGGTGGCGACCGCGCTGCCGACCAGAGCGGCGTCCTCGGCATGGGCGACCACCACCAGATCGAGCATGGCGGCATATTGCAGCAGTCGCAGCATCGCCCCCGAATCTGCGATCCACTGCCGCCCGGTGGCCACGCCGCGTGCGCCCGCTGCGCGCATCAGGCCCAGTTCGGCGATCTCGCGTCCTTCGAGCCCGCGGGTCGCGGCGGCGAGCGGATGGACCCAGAAATCGGGCTTGCCGCTCTTGGCGATGTAGGAGACCCGGCTGGGCAGATCCAGCGGGGGGGATTGGTCGGGCATCAGCGCCGCGCGGGTGATCCCGCCGAAATGGAAAGCCGGCTTGTCGATTGCGAACACGCCGAGATCGACCAGACCGGGGGCAACCAGACGGCCCCTCGCATCGACGATCTCATCGCCATCCTGCGCTTCGCCGCCGATCGCCTCGATGCAGCCGTCGACCAGCCGCAGCGCGCCTTCGCGCACGCCGTCGGGTGTCACCAGCCGGCCGCCGGTGATCGTCAGCGGAGTTTGCTGCTTCATGCCGCGTCTCCCCAGCCGGTCACGCCGCGGGCACGGCGGGTGAGCACGTCGAGCGCGGCCATGCGGATCGCGACGCCCATCTCGACCTGCCGGGTAATGATCGACCGGTCGATCATATCCGCCACCTCGCTGTCGATCTCGACCCCGCGGTTCATCGGACCCGGATGCATCACGAGCGCGTCCTTCGAGGCTTTCTCAAGGCGCTTTGCAGTCAGTCCATAAAGGTGGTGATACTCGCGGGCAGAGGGGATGAACTGGCCGCTCATCCGCTCGGTCTGGAGGCGCAGCATCATTGCGACATCTGCGCCGTCGAGCGCCGCATCGAAATCGTGGAACACTTCCGCCCCCATCGCCTCGATCCCCACCGGCATCAGCGCCGGCGGCGCACAAAGCCGCACAGAGGCACCGAGCGCCTGCAGGCAGAGCAAATTGGAACGCGCAACCCGGCTGTGCAGGATATCGCCGCAGATGACGATCTTGAGCCCGGTGAAATCGTCCGCCGTCTCGCCCCGGTCGCGCAGGGCATGCCGCAGCGCGAGCGCGTCGAGCAAGGCCTGGGTCGGGTGTTCGTGCTGCCCGTCGCCCGCATTGAGCACCGGGCAGTCGACCTTGTCGGCAATCAGCTGCGTCGCCCCGCTCGACCCGTGGCGGATGACGATCGCATCGGCGCGCATGGCGTTGAGCGTGATCGCGGTGTCGATCAGCGTCTCGCCCTTCTTCACGCTCGACTGCGCGGCATGCATATTGACCACATCGGCGCCAAGGCGCTTGCCCGCGATTTCGAAGCTCAGCAGCGTCCGCGTCGAGTTTTCGAAGAAGGCGTTGATGACCGTGAGACCCGAAAGCACGTTCTCGTGCTTGGTCGGCTGCCGGTTGAGCGCGACCCATTGCTCCGCCTCGTCGAGCAGGAAGAGGATTTCGTGCCGCTCCAGCTGGCCGATCCCGATCAGGTCGCGGTGCGGGAAAGCGAGCGCACCCGCCGGATAGCGGGCCGCAGGGGGCGAAGTTTCCGTCGATGTCATTGAGACCACGCCCTTAGTCGAGGGGTATCATGTGCTCAAGCGCTTTCCGGTGGCAAAGCGCCACGCCCTCCCCTAACTCTCCCGCAACAGGAGATTTTACGCATGCAGTTCGCCGGAAAAGTGTGGCGCCTTTTGGTCGGTATCAAGGACGGGCTCGTCCTTTTGTTCATGCTGTTGTTCTTCTCCGCCCTGTTCGCAGTGCTGACTGCGCGCCCCAGCCCAGCTGCGGTGCGCGACGGAGCGCTGCTGCTCGATCTCAACGGCGTGGTGGTCGAGGAACGGACGCGGATCGATCCGCTCGAGGCGCTGCTGTCGGGCCAGACCCCGATGGGCGAATACCAGGCGCGCGACCTCGTCCATGCGCTCGACGAGGCGGCGGGGGACGAACGGATTTCGGCCGTGGTGCTCGATCTCGACCGCTTCATGGGCGGCGGGCAGGTCCATCTGCAGGAAATCGGCGAAGCGCTCGACCGCGTGCGCGCGGCGGAAAAGCCCGTACTCGCCTATGCCACCGCCTATAGCGACGACGGCATGCTGCTGGCCGCGCATGCAAGCGAGGTGTGGGTCAACCCGATGGGCGGCGCGGTCGTCGCCGGCCCGGGCGGCGAACGGCTCTATTACGCCGGTCTGCTCGACCGGCTGAAGGTCAACGCGCGGGTCTACAAGGTCGGCGACTACAAGAGCGCGGTCGAACCCTACAGCCGCGCCGACATGTCCGACCCGGCGCGCGAAAACGCCCGTGCGCTCTACGAGACATTGTGGGAAGAATATCGCGCCAATCTCAAGAAGGCGCGGCCGGCGGCGGATATCGAACGCATCACCACGCAGCCGGTCGCCTGGATCGAAGCCGCGCAGGGCGACCTCGCCACGGCCGCGCTGCAGGCCGGGCTGGTCGACCAGATCGGCAGCCGCGCCGACTTCGAGCAGCGCGTCGTGGAGCTGGTCGGCGAAGACGAATGGGGCGACGGCGCGAATGCCTATCCGCACACCAGGCTCGCGGTGTGGCTCGAGGACAATCCGCTGCCGACCCCCGGCCGCCCGATTGGCGTGATTACCGTGGCGGGCGAAATCGTCGATGGCGAGGCCGGCCCCGGTGTGGCGGGCGGCGACCGGATCGCCGCGCTGCTCGACGAAGCGCTCGAGGACGAGCTGGCCGGACTTGTCGTCCGCGTCGATTCTCCCGGCGGATCGGTGCTTGCCAGCGAATTGATCCGCGAGGCAGTGCTGCGCCACAAGGCGCAGGACATCCCGATCGCAGTCTCGATGGCCAATGTCGCAGCGAGCGGCGGCTATTGGGTTTCCACCCCCGCCGATCGCATTTTTGCCGAGCCCGAGACGATCACCGGATCGATCGGCATCTTCGCGGTCATCCCCACCTTCGAGGAAACCGCAGCCGCAGCCGGTGTCACCAGCGACGGCGTGCGCACCACGCCGCTGTCGGGCCAGCCCGATCTGATCGGCGGCTTCACCCCCGAAACCGACGCGATCCTGCAGGCCTTCATCGAAAACGGATATGAGGATTTCCTCGACCGCGTCGGCGAAGCGCGCGGCATGACACGCGACCAGGCCGATGCGGTCGGCCAGGGCCGCGTCTGGGATGGCGGAACCGCACGCCAGTTGCGGCTGGTCGATGAATATGGGGGCATGGAAGAGGCGCTGGCGTGGACCGCCGCGCAGGCCGACCTCGGCAGCGACTGGCATGTCGTCTACCTCGGCACCAACCCGTCGACCTATGACACGCTGCTGCGGCAATGGCTGATCGGCGATGGCGAGGAAACCGGATCGGGCGGCGATGTCTTCGCCCGCATGGCGCGCGGACAGGCGAGCGTGGTGACGCAGGTCGCCGCCGATGCCGACCGCCTGCTCGGTGCCAAGGGCGCGCAGGCCTATTGCCTCGCCTGCCCTTCGCCGGACGCCGGGCAATCGCAGGCCAGGGCGCCCGACGGCTGGCTCGCGCGGATCGCTGCGCTGCTGTTCGGCTAGGGTGCTTGCCATGCGCCGATTCGCACAGTAAAGGCGCGCCCCTGCCCTGCCGCGGCTCCGCCCGCGCGCACCATCGGGCGGGCGCGTAGCTCAGTGGTAGAGCACACCCTTCACACGGGTGGGGTCGCAAGTTCAATCCTTGCCGCGCCCACCATCTTTTCAGTGACTTAGAGGAGATGGTCGGGGTTTCCATGAAAAGAACGTGAAAAACGTGGGTGGTCCTCGGCGAACATCGGCGGTTATCTCCCCGCCACATTCCGTCAGGCTGCTCTTGGTGGAATCTGCCGGTCAGCTAAGCGCCCCCATCCCGGACGTTTACGGCTACTTTTGGATGCCCTTTTAGCTATCGCGCGCCGCGAATTCGAAAAGCAGACGCAGAGCCGGAGACTACCAGCGGTCCGCGGGCTGCTTGGCTAAAAGTGCCCTTCAGCAGTCAAGATCAGAACGCGGTTCTCCAACCAGCCACACGCCTGTAGCCGCCACCAGTTCCATAGAACAGATCGGCGCGCCATCTTGGTAGAGATCGGCTTGGCCAGCTTTGACCATGGCCTTGGCCTTGTCCAGAGCGCCGGCAATCGAAAGACATTCGAAATCGATTTCTTCAATCACTGAATCGTGATCATCGCGGGCGCGCAGCTTGTAACTATGCATCACTTGCTTTCCGCCCCGTTTTCGCGCGAATTCTGTTGGCCGCCCCGGCCGGAGCCGGACTTGTTGCCGCCGCCGCTTTCCTTGTTGACGGTCGCCCAGGCGCGGCGTTCGGCCTCTTCCCGCGACACGCCGCGGTCCTCATAGCTCTTTTCGATGTGCTCGGCCTTGCGCTTCTGCTTGTCGGTGTATTTGTCCTTGTCTCCCTTTGCCATCACGTTTCTCCTCGTCTCGTATCGAGAACCCGTCCGCACCAAGAAAATATATGAGCAACCCCGTATGGGGCAAGGGTCCCACGAAGAGATTGTCTCACCTTTGCAACGGGTTATCGTAGGGGCGCTGCACGGCTGTCTACAGGAGAGAGCATCCCACCCGGCAATTGCAGCACTCGGGTCGGTTGTCCTATCAGCTTGCGGCCAGCGCAAAGACCCCATCCCGGGACCCGGGCAGAAAGCGGAATAGCGAACCATGGAACTCAATCCTGTCACATCCCTCGAATGGCTCGATTGGGATATCATCAGCCGGCTTGGCGTGGCTGCGATTCTCGGTCTGGTGCTGGGACTAGATCGCGAATGGCGCGGCCATGCCGCCGGCATGCGAACGCATGGCCTGATCTGTGTCTCGGCTGCGGCCATGGTCGTGTCGATCATGGCCCTGTACCATCAGCTCGACGGTCCGCGGATGGACCCTCTGCGACTGTTCGAGGCAGCCGGAGCGTTCATCGGGATAATCGGGGCCGGTCTGATCGTCTTCAGCAAGGGCCAGCTCCACAATTTGACGACGGCGGCCCATTTATGGCTGGCGACCATGGTGGGTATTGCCTGCGGTGCTGCGCAATGGCCCCTGGTGGCGATTCTCACCGTAGTCAGCCTGATCATGATCACGGTCTTGCGGGTTGCGGAGGACAAGTTCGGCAAGGAGGATCGCAACATCGCGCGCTCGATCGGAAGGTCGCCCGACGAATAGGGGGCCGCGGCGGACCCGCATCTTCGTCGGAGCAGCCCAAACTGGTCGGCCGCGCTGTGTCGCCCCCTTACTCGGGCTAGCCGGGAGGTCACATCATCGGTTTGCCGCCGGTAACGGCGATTGTGGCTCCCGAGATGTAGCTCGCTTCATCGCTCGCCAGCATGACGTATGGAGGCGCGAGTTCGGCGGGCTGCGCAGGGCGGCCAAGCGGATAATCCTTCCCGAATTTGGCGACCTTCTCTTGCGGCATCGTCGAGGGGATAAGCGGTGTCCAAACCGGCCCGGGCGCGACGCAATTCACCCGGATTTTCCGGTCTGCCAGTAGTTGCGCGAGGCCTGCGGTGTAATTCTGGATCGCCCCCTTCGTCGTCGCGTAGGGGAGCAGCGTAGGATTGGGCTGGTCGGAATTGATCGATGCCGAATTGATGATCGAACTGCCTTCGCCCATGTGCGGCAAGGCGGCTTTGGCAAGATAGAACATCGCGTGGATATTGGTGGCGAAGGTCCGCTCCCACTCCTCGTCGGGAATGTCCTCCAATGTCTCGAAAGTCATCTGATGGGCAGCGTTGTTCACCAGCACATCGATGCCGCCGAAGGTGCGGACAGCCTGGTCGATTATCGCCCGGCAATGCGCCGCATCGCTAATATCGCCGCGCATAAGGACGCATTTGCGCCCGGCTTTTTCGACCCATTCCTTCGTTTCCTGCGCGTCGTGATCCTCGCACAAATAGGCTATCAGCACATCCGCGCCTTCGCGCGCGAAGGCGATTGCGACCGCGCGACCGATCCCGCTGTCACCGCCGGTGATGACGACCCTTTTTCCTTCGAGACGGCCGGAGCCCTCGTAGCTGTCTTCGCCGTGATCGGGCTTGGGGTGCATTGCCTCGGTCGCGCCCGGAACACGCTGTTGCTGCTCAGGCAGGGGCGGCTCGATCCGGTTGGTGGTTCCTTGTCCCATGATGGTCTCCCAAGAGATTACGGAATGTGAGCGTTCCGGGCCGTCAGGACTTCGTCCCGGGGTAGGTGTCGCCTGCGAGAAGTTTGGCGAGATGCGCGGCATTGATCGCGCACATCTGCGCAGTCTCGGTCACCGCATCGGGGGTTTCGGCCAGCTCCTTGAAGTCGATGCTGCCCATCGCCTCGCCGACCCAATAGCAAGCCGCGCCCGCCGGGATCGTCCAGCCGGTGTCGTTGAGCGACTGGAACAGCTGTGCCGAGCTCCAGTGCGCGCCATCTTCATTGCCGACGATCGCGGCAATCGCCACCTTGCCGAAGCTCGGCATCCGGCCCTGGTCATCGGTTTCGCTGGTGAAGGCATCCATGCGTTCGAGCACGCGTTTGGCGACCGACCCGATCTGGCCCATCCAGATCGGCCCGCCGAAAACGAGGATGTCGTGGTTCAGGATCTTTTCGCGGATACCCGGCCAGTCGTCACCCTCACCCTCGTCCGACGTTACGCCCGGGGGGACATTGTAATCGGCGATACGGATGGTTTCGGCCAGTTCGACATCCTGCTCGGCAAGATGCTCTTTCAGCACGGCGATCATGGCGTCGGTCGAGCTTGCTTCGCCCGAAGATTTCTTGAGCGAGCAGTTCAGGGCGATGGCGGTGAGAGGCATAGGTGTTCTCCTCGGTTTCTTGCAGATTGGCGAAGGCGCGCGGGCCTAGCGATCGTCGGGTTCGGCCATGCGCCGGTGCATCTGTGCCAGCACCGTGTCGGGGATCACGCCGGCGAACATATCCTGGATCTTGTTCATGAAGCCGCTGACGGTGTGCGCGTCGCCTTCGAGAAGGGCCTTGTAGCCCGCCTCGGCGACCATGGCGGGATCGTCCTTGCTGTCCGATTTGCCGACATCGGTGTTCTCGAGCCCGGCGCGGTCGAAGAACTGGGTATCCGTCGGAGCCGGCATCAGGCACGAGACGACGACATCGGTATCCTTGAGCTCGTTGCGCAGCCCGAAGCAGAAGTAATCGATGTAGCTCTTGGTGCTGTTGTAGACGAGCTGGAACGCGCCGGGGATGTGCCCCGCGATCGAACCGGTCACGAGGATGCGGCCGGCATTCTTCGCCCGCATCTTCTGCCCGACATGGTGCAGCAGCCAGGTCGTGCCGGTGACATTGGTGTGGATGACATGGGCGATGTCCTTCCACTCCTGATCGAGGAACGCTTCGCCCAGCCCATGGCCGGCATTGGCCAGCAGAACATCGGGCGTACGGTCGCCGAGCGCCGTCATGAGGGCCTGGAGGCCATCGCGAGTGGCGAGATCGGCTTCGACCGTCTCGACACCTGCGGCACCGCACTGCCGCGCGGCGGCTTCGGCCGCGCCAAGATCGCGGTCGGCGGCGAGGATCAGGTCGCAGCCATCGCGGGCCGCCAGCTTCGTGAGCTCTAGCCCGATGCCGCTCGAAGCACCGGTGATCACGCACAGCCCGGACAGCTTGTCGATCTTCCCGGCCATGATCAGTTCTCCATCCCGGGCTTCAGAATGACCTTGGTCCATTCATTCTGCTGCTCCTTGAAGTTCTTGTAGCCCTCGGCCGCCTGTTCGAGCGGCAGCCGGTGGCTGATCAGGAACGTGGTATCGAGCGTGCCATCCTCGATCTTCTCGAGCAGCTGCTTGGTATATTTCTGGACATGTGTCTGGCCGCCGCGGACCTGCAGGCCTTTTTCCATCATCGCCCCGAGCGGCCATTTGTCGGTCATCCCGCCATAGACGCCGGGGATCGAGACCTTGCCGCCGAACCGGACCGCGAGAATCGCTTGCTTCAGCGCGCTCGCGCGGTCGGCGCCCATGCCGACCTTCTGCTTCACCACGTCGAACATGTTGTCGATCGCGAAGCCGTGCGATTCCATGCCGACCGCGTCGATCACGGCATCCACGCCGATCCCGCCGGACATTTCCATCAGGGCCTCGCGCACATCGGTCTCGCGGAAGTCGATGATCTCCGCGCCCAGCTGCTTCGCCAGCGCCAGGCGGTTCGGATAGTGGTCGATCGCGATTACCTTGGATGCGCCCATCACGATGGCCGACTGGATCGCGAACAATCCGACCGGTCCGCAGCCCCACACCGCAACGGTATCGTCGGGCTGGATGTCGGCATTTTCCGCCGCCATCCAGCCGGTCGGGAGGATGTCCGAAAGGAACAGCACCTTGTCGTCCTCCAGATGGTCGGGAACGACGATCGGGCCGACATCGGAAAAGGGCACGCGGGCGTATTCGGCCTGTCCGCCGGAATAGCCGCCGGTCAGGTGCGAATAGCCGAACAGCGCGGCCATCGGCTGGCCGAACAGCGTCGCCGACATATCCTGCTTTTCAGCCGGGTTGGAATTGTCGCAGGCGGAATACTGCTGCTGCTTGCAGTGGAAACAGCCGCCGCAGCTGATCGTGAACGGCACGACGACGCGCTGCCCTTTCTTCAGATTGCTCGCAGACCCCGTCTCGACGACTTCGCCCATGAATTCATGGCCCAGCACATCGCCCGGCGCCACGCCGGGAATGACGCCATCGTAAAGGTGAAGGTCGGACCCGCAGATGGCCGTGCTGGTGATCTTGATGATCGCATCGCGGGGATTGATGATTTCCGGATCGCTGACCGTGTCCACGCGAACGTCGTTGGTTCCATGCCAGGTAAGTGCTCGCATCATCCGTTCTCCTGCTTGGCTGCACGGGTTTCGTCCCGCGTTCGCGCCGATGTCGCTATTTCCCCGGTTTCCATGAGCATCTTGAAACGCTTCAGATCATGCCGGGCCTGGACCTGCGGCTCACGCAGGAACAGCTTCGCCACCGCTCGGCCGAGCGCGCCTGCGGGCGGGTCGTAGGCCATCACCAGGCTGACCCTGGTTCCGCGCTCGCCCGGTGCATCCTCGAAGCGAACCTCGCCGCTGGTTTCGATCTCGGACTCCTCGACCGAGCGCCAGGCGATCAGCTCGTCATGCTTCTTGCTGGCGATTTCGGTTTTCACCGCGACCGTCTGACCCGCGGGGGCCTTGATCCGCCAGGTCGATGCTCCGTCTGCGCCGGCTTCGATCGCTTCCACATTCTCCATGAATTGCGGCAGGTTGGAAAAGTCCGACCAAAATGCGAACAGTTCGGCTCGCGGCTTGCGGATGGTTACCGATCTGCCGACCTGCGCGTTGTCGCCTTCAGGCCGGCGTTTGGTATGGTTGGCGGCATCGTCATATCCGCGATTCTGGTGCCTGTTGGACAGGAACGCTCCGAATGCGATCGCTCCGGCAGTAAGAACGACGCCGCCCAATCCGGCGCCGATTTTGGAATTTTGAGACATAGATTTTCTCCGCGACATGATGACGCAGCGAATTCCCGCTCAAACAGTTCCGGACATTTTCGGCGAGGCGTTGGTGGGTTGGGGTCAATCCTACCGAGGCACTGTTCGGCGGTGCTGCGGGCCGCGTGCGGGCCTCAGCCGTGCTCGCCTAGCGCCTCGCGCAAGGGAGCGAGCCATGGCGCGTAGGGTTTCCATGCGTCCTGTCCGCTGCGGTTGATCGGCTGGCGAACCTGTTCGCTGCTCGCGGTGCGCACCGCGCGGCGGGTCGTGTGGAAGGCGAGGCATTGGTCCTCGAACGGCAGGCCGAGATAGTCGAGCATGCGGCGCGTCTGGCCTTCGAGATCATCGAGCACGTCTTCATGCTGCACGCGCAGGATCTTGCCTGGCAGCACCGTGTCCCAATGGTCCATCAGTTCGACATAATCGGCATAGTAACGCCCGATCTCGGGCAGGCCGTAGGTGAACTCCTGCCCTTCGGCGAACAGCTGCTTGAAGCCCGAGAAACAGCAATCCATCGGCGCGCGGCGCGCGTCGATGATCTTCGCATTGGGCAGGATCAGGTGGATCAGGCCGATGTGGCGGAAATTGTTGGGCATCTTGTCGATGAAAAATGGCGCGCCCTGCCGGTGCACACGGGTATCCTCGATGAATTTCGCGCCGAAGGCGGAAAGCTGTTCGGCGGTCAGATCATGCAGCACTTCGGGATAGCGCGACTGCCCTGCCCGGCGGCCGCGCAGGCGGTGGGCCAGCGCGAGGATATTGGGCAGTTCCAGCGTCCCGTCGATCTGGCTGTGGCTGGCGAGCACCTGCTCGAGCAGCGTCGAACCCGCGCGCGGCAGGCCGAGAATGAAGATCGGATCGGGCGCGGGATCGCCCGCGCCCTCATGTCTGGCAAACAGCTCGGGCGTGCAGATGTCGCGCTGCCGGGCCAGTTCGGCGCTCATCGCGTCGGCGCTGTAGCGAGTCTGCGCGCGCTTGAGCGTATTGCCGCGCTCGTAATGCACGAAGCTGTCCGCGTAGTCGCCGCGGTCCTCCAGCGCCTTGCCCAGCGCGAAGGACAGGTGGACCCGGTCCATGAAGGCGAGATCGGGACGCGCCGCCTGCTCGCGCATCCGTTCGATCTCGTCGTCGGTGAAGCGATAGGTCTTGAGATTGGCGAGCGCATACCAGGCATCGCCATGGTCGGGTTTGGCCGCGAGCGCCGCCTGGTAGCTGGCGACCGCATCCTCCTGCGCGCCGGTGGTCTTGAGCGCATGGCCCTTGCTGGTCAGCGTCGCGGGATCGCGCGGCAGCGTGGCAAGCACGGCATCGAACAGTTCGAAGGCGCGTTCGTAATCGCCGGTCTGCATGCTCTCGATCGCCAAATGCGACTGGAACAGCGGATTATCGGGATCGCGCGCATGGAGTGCCTCGGCCTGTTCGCGCGCCTGCGCGAATTTCTGCCGCCGCCGCAGCGCATCGATATAGTCGAGCCGGATCTGGATGTTGTCGGGTTCGAACGCCTGCGCGCTGTCGAGCAGGAACTCCGCATCGTCGAGAATGCCCAGCTTGATGCCGATCTGCGCGAGCAGCCGCATGCCTTCGACATTGCGCGGATTGGCGCGCAGGAAATGGCGGCAGATTTCCTCTGCCCGCAGCAACCGGCCTTCGTGAAGATGGTGCGTGACCGCGACCAGTTCGCGCGGGAGCGCGGCGATACGTTCGGCCTGCGCGCGGGCCGCCTGTGCTTCGGCAGGGCGCCCCCGGCCCTGTTCGAGCTCGGCCAGCGCGCGCCAGCTCGCATCGAGCGCGGGATTGAACCGTGTGGCGCGGCCGAAAGCGGCGATGGCGGCGGGGATATCGCCCGTCGCGCGCGCAAGATGTCCGGCTTCCTGCCATGCGCGGCCGTATTCGGGCATGGCGGCATGGAGCGCCGCCAGATGCCGGTCGGCCTCGTCGAAATGTTCGAGATAACGCGCCGCGACCGCGGCCAGGTAGAGCGCTTCGCCATCCGCCGGATCATCGACGAGCAAAGGCTCGACCAGCGCCGATCCCTTCGCGAAATCGCCCGCCTGCAGCGCCTGCTGCGCCCGCGCCAGTCTGTCGTCGCGTGTCGTCATTGCCTGCGACCCTTACAAAGAGAAACGGCGGAGGCGAACCCGTGTTCGCCCCCGCCGCCCCGTTTTTCCAAAGGCAGGGATCAGTAGTCGTAGCCGACCCTGATACCGACCGTCAGCGGACGGTTGGTGCTGATCCGTGCGCGATCGTTGACGTAATTGCCCGAGATCTGCGCGCGTTCGTCGAACAGATTGTCGCCGAACAGCTCGAACTTCCAATTGTCCGAGGTGATGCCGGCGGCGAAATCGACCACGGTGTAGCTGTCGAGCTCGAGCTTGTTGATCTCGATCACATCGGTGAACTTCGACGCCGAATAGCTGACCTGCGGCTGGACATAGGCGCCCAGCGTCGCAGACAGGTCCCATTCGTAACGGACGCGCAAATTGCCCTGGAACGACGGCGCGAACGCGAGGTCCGAACCTTCGACGACGTCGGACGTCGGGATCAGCACTTCGGTGATCTCGGTATCGAGCACCGAAACGGCACCCGCCACCGTCAGCCCCGGCGCCGAATAGGGCGCGAAGGTGAAGTCCGCCTCGACGCCCTTGATCCGCGCATCCGCGGCATTGGCCGAGAAGAACAGATTGGTGATCGAGGGATCGAAGATCGTCGTCTGCAGACGGCTGATGTCGACATAGAAGGCGCTGCCGTTGAAGCGGAACTGGCCATCGGCAAGATCGAGCTTCCAGCCCAGTTCGTAGTTCTTGACTTCATCGGTTTCGAGTTCGAACGGCACGGTAAAGCCCGCGCCATTGGTCGCGCCGCCGGGCCGGTTGAGCAGGCCGGGACGGAACCCTTCCGAATAGGTCAGGTAGAACAGCAGGTCTTCGGTCGGGGTGATCGTTGCCGTCGCCTTGTAGATGAACCCGTCGGTCTTGGCCGTGTCGGGCGCGCGGACGGCGTTGAACACCTGCTGCGCCTGCGTTGCCGAAAGGCCCGCGGCCTGGATGTCGGCAAGGCTGTCATCGAGGTCGAAGGTCTGCCGCAGCGAGGCATCGCACGAGCCGATGAAAGTGTATTCGCCGTCGCCATCGTAGAGATCGTTCAGATCGGTGCCGAAGGCGTTGGCATCGGTGGCCGCGCCGCTGTTGCAGAAGCTGCCGTTGGCGCTGCCTTCGAAATCGACTTCGATATCGTAATAGCGCGCGCCCAGCGTGACGGTGAGCAGGTCGGGCACGATGTCGAAGCTGGCTTCACCGAAGATGCCCCACTGTTCGTCCGTCCGGCGGATGTCGTTACGGAAAATCGTTTCGGCGGGGAACGGTCCGGGATCGGTGGTGAACCCTTCCTGCGGGAAGTTCGGGGCGAAGGGACCGAAGGGCTGCGCAAGGACATTGCCCGGATAGGCGAAGTCATTGCGTTCCTTCAGCTCGAGGTCCGAATAGAACCCGCCTGCCGTCACGCGCCAGCGGTTTTCCGCCGGCGTGCTGAAGCGCAGTTCCTGCGTGAACACGGTCGTCTTGCTGGCCGAGGTCACATAGAGATTGGGCGCCTGGCAGGTGCCGCTCGGATCGGCCGCGCCGGGATAGCTGACGCTGCCGTCGCAGATGTAATACGGCAGGTACTGGCCGACGAAGAGATAGTCGGAATAGTCGACGCGCTGTTCGGTTTCGCGGTCGGTATAGGCACCGGTATAGACGACATCGAGCATCGCCAGGCGGCCTTCCACCGTCCAGCTAGTGTTCGAGAAGTCGTCTTCGAGGCGGTCTTCCTCGTAACGCTGGATCTCGAGGTCATCGAGCCCGCCGAGCTCGGGATCGGCGAAGAACACGCCATCGCTTTCGACGCTCTGACGCGAATGCGCGACGGTCACGGTCCAGTCGGGGGTGATTTCCCACAGCGCGGTCGCCCGGAAGCCGGCGTATTGCGTGTCGTTGAAATCGTCTTCGACCATGCCGGCGTTGTCGGCATCGATGAAGCTCACGTTCGACAGGTCGGCGCCGGCCTGGAAGCCGCCGCGCAGCGGGCTGACGGGCACGCCGTTCGAACGCACCGTTCCGGCGGGACGGAAGCGGGCGCTTTCGCTGGCGTTGCGGGTGCCCGCGACATTGTCGACATAGCCGCCCTGGTCGTCGAGATAGACCACGCCGCGCAGCGCGAGGGTGTCGGTGACGGGCACATTGACCATCGCATCGACCTTGTAGCTCGACTCGCCGCCCTTGGTGAAGGACACGCCGGTGTTGAACCCGGCGTCGAAGCCGCCAAGGTCGGGCTTGTTGGTGATCAGGCGAACGACGCCGGCCTGCGAACTGGCACCGAACAGCGTGCCCTGCGGACCCGAGAGCACTTCGATCCGCGCCAGATCGGCGGCATAGACATCGAGGTTGCGGCCCGGCTGCGCAAGCGGCTGCTCGTCGAGATACATGGCGACATTGGGCGCGAGCCCCGCAACGCCCGCGGTGGTGAGGTTGGGCGTGGTCGAGGCGAGGCCGCGAATATAGATCGTGCTCTGGCCCGGGCCGCTACCGCCCGCAGTGACGGTCGGCAGCTGCTCAAGGTAATCCTCGAAGGTGTCGATGGCGAGCTCTTCGAGCCCTTCTTCGCCGATCGCGGAAACCGAGACGGGCACGTCCTGCAAATCTTCGCTGCGCTTCTGCGCGGTCACGATGATGACGTTGACGCCGCCCTGGCGTTCCTGCGTGGCAGGTGCGGTGTCTTGCGCCGCAACAGGTGCGGCGGATGCAATAGCCAGCGCGCCCAACGACGCACCGCTTACAAGATATTTCATTTCGGGAAGCCCTCGCTCTCGATTATGTCTCAATTGCCTCGCGGACAGACCCCGGTCCGACCGGCAAAAACAGGGCGCGAATTCAGATTGAACTCTTCGCCCTCGAAAGCAGTAACAAGCTAAATCGAACGCGACCACCGGAGACACCGGATAGGCGGGGGATTATGGTCACGCCTGTGACATCGAAACAACATTTAATTCCGCCAGAGAGATTACTTTTTCACTCTGCCATGAAAATGCCAAATATTCATTTTGGGGACTTATAATTTGAAATTGCGCCTGGACTTTACTTATATGATGCGCAAATACCCACCAAGTGGCCGCGGATATCCATTTCGATCCGCCACCAATTGCCCAAAACTCTAGGAAAGCGGTTACTTGCCGGCAGCGATTTCGTTGCAGGCCTGCGCAGTAGTGGGCACCCCGTGATGCTTGCGCCGCAGGTCGTAGGCCACCGCCTTGAGGATCGCGACGCCCATGATCGCCACCACGAAGCTGAACGGCAGAGCGCCGATGATCATGGTGATACGGATCGCATCGATCCCGCCGAGGATCAGCATGCTGCCGACCACGAAGGCCAGTGCCGCACCCCAGAACAGGATGTGATGACGCCGCTCGCCTTCGCTTTCCCCCGCCCCGTTTATCGTGTTGACGATCAGGATGGCGCTGTCGGCGGAGGTGATGAGGTAGGTCATCAGCAGGAGCACCACGAGGCCCGACACGACCGAGGCCACCGCGGGGTCGAGAAGCACCGCCAGCGTGGCGAACAATTGGTCCGAAATTCCGGCGTTGAGAATGCTGCCCTGCGCCGCGCCGCTCAGTTCGAGATCGATCGCGGTCCCGCCGACGATGGTCATCCACGCGAAGCACATCAGCGAGGGCACGAGGATCACGCCGAGAACATATTCGCGGATCGTCCGTCCACGCGAGATGCGCGCGATGAACATGCCCACGAACGGCGCGAAGGCGATCCACCACGCCCAGTAGAACACCGACCAGTCGAGCTGCCATTGCACCAGCGCATCGCCGAATTCGCCGCCGCCCTGGAACAGGGTCAGTGAATTCGGAACGAGCGTGCGGATGTAATCCCACGTGCCCACACCCAGCAGTTTCAGGCCGTAGAGACCCGAGCCGGCCACGAGGAAGAGCGCCAGCAGAGCGAAGGAGAGGCCCATATTGAGATTGGAGAGCCATTTGATCCCCCGGCCCACGCCGGAGAGCGCGCTCAGCGTGGAGGCACCGACCAGCACGAAAAGCGCGACGATCACCGCGAGGGCGGAGGACGACCCGTCGGGATCGAGCAACCAGTCGCCCAGTCCCAGGCGGGCGAGTCCGGCGACGAACTGCTCCACGCCAAGGCCCATGGTCACTGCCACGCCGAGGATCGTCGCAACGACCGCGACGATGTCGACCACATGCCCCCACCCGCCCGAGAGACGCAGGCCGAACAGCGGTGCGAGCGCCGAGCGGATGGTCAGCGGCAGGTCGCGGCGATAGGCGACATAGCCGATCGCCAGCCCGACCAGCGCATAGGTGCCCCAGGCGGCGAACCCCCAATGGAGGAAGGTATAAACATAGGCGGGACGGATTGCTTCGGCAGTCTGCGCCTCGATGGTACCGCGGATAATGTCGGGATTGTTCGCGAAATGCGCCATCGGCTCGCCGGTCGAATAGGTCAGCATGCCGATCCCGATGCCCGCGCCGAACAACATGGCGAACCACGAGAAGCGCCCGAACTCGGGTTTCTCGCCGGGATTGCCGATGCGCAGGCTGCCCGACTGCGGGACGATCGCGAGCACGAAACACACCAGCATCAGGAACGCCACAAGATAGACGTACCAGCCGGAGAACGTGGCGATGATGCTCGAATTGGCAGCGGTGAGCGTCTCGCTCGCGCTGACCGGGAAGAAGATCGCCCACATGATCAGCAGCGAGACGATGATCTTCGAGGGGATCGTCACTTCACGGCTGAAGCCATCGTAAAATCCGCGGGAGGCGGTCTTGATCGGTAAATCTATCAGCGGAGGCTCGACTGGATAATCGGTCTCGGCTGTCATGCTATCTCCTGCCCTTGCACACCCTGACGGGTGCGAAGTGGTCATATGTTTCGGGGGGACCGTGTGGGGGAAGCATAGAAAGCGGGGCGCAAGATGCAAACGTCTTGTCCCCGGAACGCAGAAGGGCCGCCCATCGGGGCGACCCTTCGCTAGTCCAAAACGGACGAGACGGTGTCAGGCAGCCTTGGCCTTGGCCGTGCCCGCGGGCGCCGTCGAAGTGTGCGGCGGGGTGGTGGTGTCATCGCCCGTCTGCTTCTTGTCGATGACCTTCTTGACGACGTAGCCGCCAACGCCGAGCGCAACCATTGCAGGCAGGCTCATCCGGCGCAGGACGCTGGTGGCGACCACGCCAAGCGCGGCACCGCTGGCGCCCCCGATACTGCCGGTTTGCTTGGCGAGCCTGTCGCCGACGAATGCTCCGATTACCTTGCCGATCATGTCGATTTCTCCTTTGGAAAACCAACGGCCCCGCCGCCCGGTGGTTCCAGAGAAGCAAGCCTAGCGCCCGATCCCCTGCGTCAGCAAGATATTGGCACGGCGTGCGATTTCCGTGAAATCGGGGTCGCCCTCGCGTCCCCAGATGACATAGCGCAGGCCGAGGAACACGTTCATCCCCATCAGCGCCCAGGCTTCGGGCGTGCCCAGCCCCGGGACGAATTCGCCGCTGTCGCCGCCCTGCCGGAGCCGTTCCTCGATGCGGGCGCCGATGGTTTCGTAATGCGTGCGGTAGCTGTCCGGATCGACGAATTCGGCTTCGTCGATAATGCGGTAGATTTCCTTGTGCTCGGCGGCGAATTCGAGAAACGCGCGCAGCGCGGCGCGTTCGATCTCGAGCGCACCCATCGACGGGGCGAGCGCCTCGCGCGCCGCCTTGCCGACGCCCGCGCTCATATCGGAAACCAGCGCGCGGAAGACCGCATCCTTGCTGTCGAAATAGGTATAGAACGTGCCCAGCGCGACGCCGGCACTGCGGGTGATCCCGCTGATCGAGGCTTCGTGAAACCCCTTGTCGGCAAATTCGGTCGCGGCTGCGTCGAGCAGTTTGCGCAGGGTTATGCGCCCACGCTCGGTGCGCGGCGTCTTGTCGCTCGGGCGGTGCGTTGCGGCCAATGTCGATCCCTTCGAATGCGCGGCCAGCCTATCAAATCGCACCCCCTGCGCAACAACAAACTTGAAAGGTGGTTCAGGTTTCAGTATTGTACCTCCAACAAGATAATCGGGAGGGAGATACCGAAATGCGTCCGACACAGATTCTAACCGCCAGCTTGCTTTGCGGTGCAGCGACTGCCGCGCTTGCCGCAGCCCCTGCACAGGCCCAATCCGCCAGTGACGAAATCGCCGAGGCCGCACCCGCCGCCGACGACAACGTCATCATCGTTACCGCGCGCCGGCGCGAGGAGCGGCTGATCGACGTGCCGGTGGCCGTTACCGCGATCAGCGGCGAAGAGCTTTCACGGCGCGGCGCGCTCGACATTACCGATGTCGGCCAGAGCGTGCCCAACGTCACTCTCGAAGCCAGCCGTGCGACCAATTCGACGCTGTCGGCCTTTATCCGCGGGATCGGCCAGCAGGACCCCGTTTCGGGCTTCGAACAGGGCGTCGGCATCTATCTCGACGATGTCTATCTCAACCGCCCGCAAGCCGCCGTGCTGGATATCTATGATGTCGAGCGCATCGAAGTCCTGCGCGGTCCGCAGGGCACGCTCTATGGTCGCAACACGATTGGCGGCGCGGTCAAATACGTCACGCGGCGCCTGCCGCTCGATCCCTCGATCGAAGTGCGCGCGACTTACGGCACCGACGACCAGGCCGAAGGCGTAATTACCGCCTCGGCGCCGATCAGTGATCTGGTTCGCGTCGGCGGATCGGTCGCGCGGCTGTCGCGCGGTGGGTTCGGCGACAACCTCACCACCGGCCTGGAAAACTACAATAAGGATATCTGGGGCGGCCGGATGAGCCTCGAGGTCGGCGGCTACGGCGAGCCCGGCTTCATCCGCATCCAGGGCGATTACACCAAGGATACGAGCGATCCGCGCGGCGGCCACCGGCTCATCCCCGGGCTGGTGTCGGGCGCGCCCGTGCTCGACAATGTCTTTGACACGCGCGGGGCGCTCAACGATCCCGAGCAAGAGGTCGAATCCTACGGCCTGGCGATGCATGCCGAAATCGAGCTGAGCGACGCGCTGACGCTGCGGTCGATTTCCGCCTGGCGCAAGGACGACAGCTATTCGCCGATCGATTTCGATGCGCTCCCCGCAGTCGATCTCGACGTGCCCGGCGCCTATCTCAACGAACAGATCAGCCAGGAATTCCAGCTTCTGTGGGATAATGACGGACCGTTCGCCGGGCTGCTCGGATTCTACTACCTCGATGCCAAGGCGGATACGCTGTTCGATGTGCGTATCTACACCACCTTCGCCGGCCTGACCGCTTTCACCCAGGCGAATGTCGATACCGAAACCTTCGCCATCTTCGGCGATTTCACCTATGATCTGACTGACCAGTTCAGCCTGTCGGTCGGCGGACGCTATACCTGGGACGAACGCAGCGCGGAAATCCTGCGGCAGAACTATCTCGGCGGCGGGTCGCCCGAGTTCGGCGGGGCGGGCGTACCCTTCGGGGCCGCAAGCACCGATTTCAACGGCAGCCGCGAGTTCAAGAAGTTCACGCCGCGTGCCTCGCTCAGCTTCATGCCGACGCCCGATCACAATATCTACGCCAGCTATTCGAAGGGCTTCAAGGGCGGCGGCTTCGATCCGCGCGGGGTCGGCACCAACGCGCCGGCAGCCACGCCGGGGGCGCCGACCGATGCCGAAGTGGCCGCGTTCCTCAGCTTCGCACCCGAAGAGGTCGACAGCTACGAAATCGGCTACAAGGGCAATATCGGCATCCTCAACATCGCCGCCGCCGCCTTCTATGCGGACTACACCGATGTGCAGATACCGGGTTCGGTCGCCTGCGAGGTGGGCGGATTGCCCAGCTTCTGCGGCGTGGTATCGAATGCCGGCAAGGCTACCTTCAAGGGGGTCGAACTGGAAGCCAATGCCCGCTTCGGCGGTGGTTTCGGCCTTGCCGGGTCGCTCGGCTATATCGACGCGCAATACGATGAATACATCACCAATATCGGCAACACGCCGACCGATGTGGCGGCGTTCCGCGTGGTCCAGAACACGCCCGAGCTGACCGGCAGCATCACTGCCAGTTACGATACGCCGGTTGGCGCAGGCGATCTCTATCTGGGAACGACGCTGTCCTATCGCAGCAAGACCAGCCAGTTCGAGATACCCAACCCCTATCTCGACCAGGGCGGCTATGCGCTGCTCGACGCGAGCGTGGTCTATAGCGCGCCCGACGATCGCTGGAGCGTGGGGCTGTACGGGAAGAACCTGCTCGACAAGGAATACAAGACCAGCGGCTACACCTTCGTTGCCACCGATCCGGTCACCGGCGACATCGTCAATGGTGCCAATGGGTTCCCCGTCCCGACGCTCGGGCCCGAGGGTACGCTTACGGCGTTCTACGGCAACCCGCGGCAGGTCTTCGCCACGGTTACCTTCAGCTACTGATCGACTGAGATTGGCAAAGGGGCGGGAAGTTCGCTTCCCGCCCCTTTTGCTTGCCTATTCGGCCAACCGCATGCGGGGTAACGCCGGAGCGTCGCCCACCGGAATGCCGTATGTCTCGGTATAATCCGCAAACAGCGCGTCCACCTCGCCCTCGCCCAATCCGAATTCTCCGAGGCTGTAGCGATGCGGGTGCCGCTTGAGCCGGGCCGAACGGTCGAGATAGTCTTCCATCCCCGCGACCGCGGGTTCCATCTCGAGATCGAGGAAGCGGTAGACGCGCTCCATCGTGCCGCGCCAGTCGGTTTCCATGTCCTCGTACTGGACATCGATCATCCTCTCGCGCGGGATCGCGTCGCGCGCCGCGCGCATCCGGGCGATCATGGTCGCGGTCTTGCCCAGCCAGTCGCGGCCGGTCTGCGCGGGATCGTTGTGATCCGAATAGATGATGGTCTGGTTCCAGGCGAGCGAGGCGGCGCTGCCGACCACCTGCTTGGGATCGCGGTGGGTGAAGATCAGCCGTGCATCGGGGAAGACCTCGAGCAGTGCGGGCAGGTCGAGCATGTGCTGCGGGGTCTTGAGGATCCACGGGCGCAGCGAACTTTCCTGCTGCGACCAGCCGATCAGGCGCAGCAGGTTGGCCATGTGCCGGTATGCGGGAATGGCGCTCTCCTCGTGGCACCATTCGGCATAGGACGGCACGTTCCACTGCGCTTCCCACTTCATGCCGTACATCGACGCGGCAACGAGGCCGAGTTCCTCCTCCGGCTCGTAGGCGCCAGTCGGATGGATCGACAGCGTGCGCGGGTTGGCGAGCCGCGCGACCTTGAGAATGCGCGCGGCCAGCTTGGGCCGGAAGTCCTCCGCCTCGCCGGCTAGGACCTGCTCGAACTCGGGCCGCGGCACCGGGCTGATGGTTTCGAAACTGCGCAGGTGGGCAAAGCGCTGGTCGGCCGCGAGCAGGCGGTGAAGCCGCGTGGTACCCGACCGCATCGGGCCGACGATAACCACCGGGTTCTTGAGCGGGCGCGCGAGGATTTCCGGGTGCCGCTTGAACCACATCTGCGTGTAGAGCCGGTCGCGCAGCACGTGGTGAAACATCTTCATGGCGGAAAATTCGCCCGCCGCGTTGAGCTGGGCTTCGCGTTTCACGCTGTCGAGCAGGACTTCGAGGGGGCGTTCGAACCAGCCATCGCCGAAATCGTCGAGCCCGGTGGCCTGTACGGCCTCTTCCATAAGGAAGTCCTTTTCCAGCCGCGCCGGGCCGAACACCCCCAGCTTGCGTCCGCCCCGGATCACCCCGTCCGCAATATCGATAAAGCGCGTGCGGCGCGGCGGCTGGATCGGCTGGTCGTTCAAGCTGGCAGCCCTTTCAAGCTCTTGGATGTCCCCCTGAACGTCCGGGGCCTAATGCGGTGCCCGCAAAAGGACAAGCTCGCCCGGCTCGAAGTGACTGGCCAAGCGGGAAGCGAAAAGGCATAGGCCGCGCCATGCACGACATCGCCTTTATCCGCGCCAATCCGCAGGAGTTCGACGCCGCCCTCGCCCGCCGTGGGGCCGAACCGGTGGCCGACCGCATCATCGCGCTCGATGCGCAGAAGCGCGAGGCGACGACCAAGGTCCAGCAGGCGCAGAGCCGCCGCAACGAGGCGTCGAAAGCGATCGGCCAGGCGATGGGCCAGGGCGACACGGACAAGGCCGAAGCACTCAAGTCCGAGGTCGCCGAGATCAAGGCGTCGATGCCCGAATGGGAAGAGGCCGAACGCGCTGCGGCGGCAGAACTCGACCATCTGCTGGCGACCTTGCCCAACCTCCCCGCGGAGGATGTGCCCGACGGCGCGGACGAGTGCGACAATGTCGAAATGGCGCGATGGGGCGAGAAGCGCAGTTTCGATTTCGAACCCCGCGAACATGCCGATATCGGCTCCGCGCTGGGAATGGACTTCGAAACCGGCACCAAGCTGTCGGGTGCGCGCTTCACCTTCCTGCGCGGCGACATCGCGCGGCTGCACCGCGCGCTGGCGCAGTTCATGCTCGACAAGCAGACGCGCGAGAACGGCTATACCGAATGCAACCCGCCCGTGCTGGTGGGTGACGACGCGATGTACGGCACCGACAAGCTGCCCAAGTTCGCGGAGGATAGCTTTCGCACCACCGATGATCGCTGGCTGGTCCCGACCTCCGAAGTCCCGCTGACCTATTCGGTCGCAGGCGACATCCTTACCGGTCTCACGCAGCCGATCCGCCTGACCGCGCATACGCTGTGCTTCCGCTCCGAAGCGGGATCGGCGGGCCGCGATACGCGCGGCTTTATCCGCCAGCACCAGTTCGAAAAGGTCGAGATGGTGAGCATCTGCCGCCCCGAAGACAGCGAGGCGGAGCATGAGCGTATGACCAAATGCGCCGAGGGCATCCTCGAAGCGCTCGAGCTGCCCTATCGCCGGATGCTGCTGTGCACGGGCGACATGGGCTTTGGCGCGCGCAAGACCTACGACCTCGAAGTCTGGCTGCCCGGCCAGGATGCCTATCGCGAGATTTCCTCCTGCTCGAACACGGGCGATTTCCAGGCGCGCCGGATGAATGCGCGCTATCGCCCCGAAGGCGAGAAGAAGACCGCTTTCGTCCATACGCTCAACGGTTCGGGCCTCGCAGTCGGCCGCACGCTGGTGGCGGTGATGGAAAACTACCAACAGGCCGATGGCAGCGTCGCCGTCCCCGAAGCGCTGGCCCCCTATATGGGCGGTGTCACCAAACTGGAGCCTGCAGCCTGATGCGTATCCTTCTGACCAATGACGACGGCATCCACGCGCCGGGTCTCGCGGTGCTCGAGAAAATCGCGCGGCAGTTCTCCGACGACATCTGGATCTGCGCGCCCGACGAGGAACAGTCGGGCATGGGCCATGCGCTTACCCTCACCCGCCCCGTACGCCTGCGCAAGCATGGCGAACGCCGCTTTTCGGTGACCGGCACGCCGACCGATGCGGTGACCATGGGTCTGCGCAAGGTGATCGAGGCGCAGCCCGACGTGATCCTGTCGGGCGTCAACCGCGGCGCGAACCTCGCCGACGACATCACCTATTCGGGCACCGTCTCGGCGGCGATCGAAGGCGCGCTGGCGGGCGTCCGCTCGATCGCGATGAGCCAGGTCTATACCAAGGAGACCCGCAACAGCGATTCCGCCTTCGCCGCTGCGACCGAATGGGGCGCGCGGGTGCTCGGCCCGCTGCTCGACACGCCGCTGCCCAAGCGCACGCTGGTCAATGTGAACTTCCCCCCGATCGCGCCCGATGCGGTCAAGGGCGTTCGCGCGGTGCGGCAGGGGTTCCACGATTATTCGCGCGGCACGGTCGTCGAAGGACGCGACCCGCGCGGCTTCCAGTATTACTGGTTCGGCCTCGAGGCGATCGAACACACGCTCGACCACGGCACCGACCTCGAGGCGATCGACGAGGGCTATATCTCGGTCACCCCGCTCCAGCTCGACCTGACGCACCATTCGTCGCTCGGCGCGCTCGCGGCACGCTACGAAGGCTGAGCCGACGCTATGCTATTGACCCTGCGGTCTTCCGCGCGCACCTAGGCGGCGCATGAGCAGCGAGAAAAAGGTCGACCGGATCGCCGCAAGCACGCGGGTGCGGACCTATCGAGGGCCCAGTTTCCAGCCCTTGCGCCGCGCGGTGAAATTGCCCGTCTGGGGCGATCTGGGGATCCGGCTTGGCGCGGCGCTGTTCCTGATTTTCGTCGTGGTGCTGGTCCATTGGTGGGACCGCGAGGGACTGGTCGACAATCTCGACGGCGAGGTCAGCTTCCTCGACGTCGTCTATTTCACCATGATCTCGATCACCACCACCGGGTTCGGCGACATCGCCCCGATTTCGGACCGTGCAAGGCTGGTCGAGGCAGTCATCGTTACCCCGATCCGCTTTGCGGTGTTCTTCATCTTCGTGGGCACCGCCTACAATTTCCTTATCAAGCGCAGCTGGGAGAAATGGCGCATGGCCCGCATCCAGGAACAGCTCTCGAACCATATCGTGGTGCTCGGTTACGGCATCTCCGGCTCCGAGGCGGTGGGAGAACTGATCGAACGCGGCACCGATCCCAGCTGCATCGTGGTCATCGACCCGAGCGAGGATCGGCTGCACGAGGCCGAAGCGCTCGGCTGCAATGTGATGGCGGCCGACGCGACACGCGACCAGACGCTGAAGGCAGTGCGCATCGCCGAAGCGCAGAACGTGCTGGTTTCGGCCGGACGCGACGATACCACCATCCTGATCACGCTCACCGTGCGCGCGCTGGCGCCGCATGTCCCGATCAGCGCGGTGGTTCGCGCCGACGATAACGAATCGCTCGCGCGGCAGGCGGGCGCGAACAATGTCATCAACCCGGTGCGCTTTACCGGCCTGCTGCTGGCGGGCAGCGCCAAGGGCGAACATATCGCCGACTACCTCGCCGATCTCGCCAGCGTGTCAGGCCGCGTCCAGCTGGTCGAACGCGAAGTCACCGAAGAGGAATGCGGCAAGACCATCGGCGAGCTGACTACCGGCGGGCGCGGGCTGCGCGTCTATCGCAACGGCCAGGCGCTCGGCTTCTGGGAAGAAGAATGCCAGAGCCTGCTCGCGGGCGACATCGTGGTGGAAATCATCCCGACCCCCAATGGCGAAACCCGCGGCGACGGGCACGACCGCGACGATCTGGATAATAGCTAAGCGCTAGCGGAAGAGCAGGAAGACCCCGCCCATCGCCGTCATCCCGACGATGAAATGGCCCGCATCGATCAGGAAATGCGCGAGGGTCTTGCGCAGGTAGAGATAATTGATCCCGATCGCGGGCACCATGATCGTGGCGCCGAAGCCGACGGCCATCATCATCACCGCCCGGTCGCTTGCGCCGCTGCGCGCGATCCCGTGCCACAGTGTCAGCGAAATCACGAGCTCGGCGAGAAACGTGAGCGCGAAAATCAGCGCCATATTGCCGCTCTGGATTTTCTCGTCGCTCATTCCCGCAGCCTTCTGCCAGGCCTGCGAAAACAGCACGCCATACCAGATCGCGCCCACCAGAAAGAACGCCAGCGCCCCCAGCAATACTGCCAACCAGTTGATTTCGGCCATATCCCATCCTCCCCATGTCTCTCGATGCGCAGGAAGCTAGCCTAATTGGGCGCACGGGTGTAGGGGCGCGCGCAATCATGAGCACGACCACCACCGCAATCCCCGACCAGAAGAAGGTCGGCATGGTATCCCTCGGCTGTCCCAAGGCACTGGTTGATAGCGAGCGCATCCTCACGCGGCTGCGCGCCGACGGCTATGCGATGAGCCCCGATTACGCCGGGGCCGACGTGGTACTGGTCAACACCTGCGGCTTCCTCGATTCCGCCAAGGAAGAGAGCCTGCAGGCGATCGGCGAGGCAATCGCGGAGAACGGCCGCGTCATCGTGACCGGCTGCATGGGCGAAGAGGCCGACGCGATCCGCGCCGCGCATCCGCAGGTGCTCGCAGTGACCGGCGCGCATCAGTACGAGCAGGTCGTCGATGCAGTGCATACGCACGCCCCGCCCAGCCAGGGGCCCTATGTCGACCTGATCCCGCAACCCGACATCAAGTTGACCCCGCGCCACTACAGCTATTTGAAGATTTCGGAGGGCTGCAACCATTCCTGCGCCTTCTGCATCATTCCCGACCTGCGCGGAAAGCTCGCCAGCCGCCGGATCGACGCAGTGCTGCGCGAAGCCGAAAAGCTGGTTGCGGCGGGCACGAAGGAACTGCTGGTCATCAGCCAGGATACCAGCGCCTACGGTGTCGATACCCGCCACGAGGAACGGCTGTGGAAGGGTAACCCCGTCCGCGCGCATATGACCGACCTCGCGCGCGAGCTGGGCCAGCTCGATATCGGCGGCGGCACACCGCCGTGGGTGCGGCTGCACTACGTCTATCCCTATCCGCATGTCGACGCGGTCATCCCGCTGATGGCCGAAGGCCTGCTGACGCCCTATCTCGACATTCCCTTCCAGCATGCGAGCCCCAAGGTGCTGCGCGCGATGCGGCGCCCCGCAAACGAAGCCAAGGTGCTCGAACGGCTTAAGGGCTGGCGCGAGATCTGCCCCGAGATCGCGATCCGCTCCAGCTTCGTGGTCGGCTTCCCCGGCGAGACCGAGGACGATTTCAAATATCTGCTCGACTGGCTCGAAGAAGCCCAGCTCGACCGCGTGGGCGCGTTCCGCTTCGAACCGGTCGAAGGCGCGCGGGCCAACGCCCTGCCCGATCCGGTACCCGAAGAGATCAAGGAAGAACGCTACGCCCGCGTGATGGAAGTCACGGAGCGGATCAGCGCTGCCAAGCTGGCGGCCAAGGTCGGCAGGAACATCCCGGTCATCATCGACGAAGTGGGCGAGCCCGACGAGGACGGCGATGTCGGCGCGACCGGTCGCAGCGAGGCCGATGCCCCCGAAATCGACGGCGCGGTGTACCTGCGGAACGTGCCGCAAGGCCTAGCCCAGGGCGATATCGTAACTGTCTCAATTGAGGACAGTGATGCCCACGATCTGTTCGGGGTGGTAATCGAGTAAGCCCTCAATGGGCCGTTAACCTAGTGAAGTTACGCAGTAGGTATGGTCATAACACGTTGTTATACAACATCTAATTGGACGTGCGCGGTAACGAGATCCGCGGCAAGCGTGAATTCTCTTCACCCCAGTTCCTAAACCGGAATTTACCTTCGCAACCCGCGGCCCGGGTGGGTTACGAGGGATTCGCGCCCGCACCATCAAAACTTTCTTAAACTTAAGAGCGCCATAAGGGCGTTCGATGGGTGACCAACGCATCTCGAACCTTGCCGGGCCAATTGTGACCCATGGCCGTCTGCTGTTCCGCGGAGGGCTGATCGAGCGCTTGCGCCACGTATTGTGGGCAGGGCTGATCAGTCTGGCGATGTATGCGGTTTTCCTGTTCCAGCCTATCGATCAGTTCCTCTGGCTGGTACAATCGCGCGCCGCCGATCGCAGCCCGACGGGCGATGTGGTCTTCGTCGCCTCCGACGAGGCGCTGAACGATCCCGACGTTCCCGAGAAGCGCTATGAAGTTGCCGCCGCATTGGACGAGCTCGACCGCAGAGGCGTGGGGAAAGTCTTCCTCGACGTTTCATTCGCGGAATCTGGGGATTCGAATGCCGATAAACGCCTTGCGCGCGCCATCGCCGACCTCGGGCCGCGTATCACACTGGTCAACCGGATCGTCGAAGGAACCGGCGTAGACGAATTTCTCCGCACGACCTCACCGGCTATTGGTGGTACCGCACCCCATGTCGTGTCCGACCAGACCGACCGCAACTGGCTGGGTTTTGCGTGGGAGCTTCACTACGCCTACGAGGTCAATGGCAAACAGGTCCGGTCCTTCGGTGCAGCGATTGCCGGTGTAGAAGCCAAACCCAAAGCCACGTTCTCGGTCGACTATGGCTTCGCTCTCGATCGCATTCCCGTCTTGCCCCTCGCCACTTTGTCGAAGAGCAGCTCCGAAGGTGCCACCATTCCGGTCGAAATTACCGGGAAGACCATCGTGGTCGGCCACACCGGCCGGGTGCCCGGAAGCCAACAAGCCATGCCGCGCAAGATCGACGCAGCGGCGAGCTATGTCGATATCTATGCCGGGGAGTCGCTGAAAGCGGGCTACACCGGCAATCTTCGTGGACCTATGGTTCTGTCGCTGTTCGCATCCTTGTTACTGATCGCCTTGTTGGTATGTCGGCCGAGGAAGCATCGCTGGATTGCGTATTCGGGGATTGCCCTCCTCGCGCCCGTCCTCCTGTTTGCCTCTGCAAAGATCGGCGTCCGGGTCGAGCTCTCCTATGCTCTCGGGTTTCTGGTGGTTTATGCAGCCTTCCGCTCGCGCATGCGCTGGAAGCGTCGCGTCGAAATGGTCAATCCGGACACCGGACTGCCGAAATTGCGCGCGCTCGAGGCGCGGCTGGTGCGCGATTCGATTGGCAATGGTCACATCGTCATCGCCAAGATCCAGAATTACGAACGCGTTTTGAAAACGCTACGGGCGGACGACAAGGGCAGCTATGTTCTCAAGCTCGTCGACCGGCTGCGCGCCGCCGATCCAAACCTCGCGGTTTACAGCGAAGGCCATAGCCTCGGCTGGCATGTGGCGAGCGACGAAACCGATGCGGTCGTAGAGCATCTCGAAGGACTGCGCGCGATCTTTGCCGCCCCGGTCCAAGTCGGCGGCTTCTCGGTCGATGTAGGCATTACCTTCGGGGTCGCATCGATCGAGGGCGATCCGCCCGCTCGCCTGGCGGCTGCCGTCGCGGCGGCCGAGGAAACGTCCGAGGCCCATAATCCGATCGCCATCGCCGAAACGGGGTCCGAGACCGATCTCCTCTGGGACATCTCGCTCCGCGCGCGGATCGACGAGGCGATGGAAGCCGGTGAGATTTACTGCGTCTACCAGCCCAAGATCGACCTGGCGTCGAAATCCATGGTCGGGGTCGAAGCGTTGGTACGCTGGCATGATCCGGCCCGCGGTTTCATTTCGCCGCTGCACTTTATCCAGCAGTGCGAAAAGGCCGGGCGGATGGAGCATCTGACCCGCTACGTCCTGCAAAGCGCCTGCTCCGCTGGTCAGCTCCTGCATTTCCGCGGCCGGACCATCTCCATGTCGGTCAACATCTCGGCCACCCTGCTGGGCGACATGCGCGTGGTTGGGCTGGTGCGCAACGTGTTGCAGGCGACGCGGTTCGATCCCCAGTATCTGACGCTCGAGATCACCGAGACGGCGCGTATCTCCGATCACAACGTGGCTTCGAGCATCCTTCAGGAACTGCGCTCGATCGGCGTGCGCATTGCCATGGACGATTTCGGCGTCGGTGCGGCCAGCTACGAAGCGTTCTACGAATTGCCGTTCGACGAGATCAAGATCGACCGGCTCTTCATTACCAATATCGCCAAGGACCCGAAGGCCCGAGCCATCGTGTCGAGCATCGCGGCAATGGGCCGCGAAGCACGAATCACCGTGGTGGCAGAGGGCCTTGAGAACCCGCAAGACATCGCCTTGCTCGAGCATGTCGGGTGCCAGCAGGTGCAGGGTTTTGCATTTTCTCGTCCTCTCTCATTATCCAATCTTTTGGAATATCAGGACTTTACGTCAGACAGGGCCATCGCAAACATGGTTTAGACTTTACAAACAGACATGGTTAATGAAATATAACTCTTGAGCAATCAGGAGGTACGACCATGTGGAATATTTGGGAATGGCTGTTCGACGGCTGAATTTCATAACTTAAGTGATTCAAAGGGCCCCGTTTACGGGGCCCTTTTTCGTTTCGCAGGTGCGAAACGAACCTGCGGCTGCGGCGTTGACCCTTCATATGCCGATCTCCATCGAAACCCGCTTCGCCTTCCACCTGCCCGCACCCACCGATGTGCTGCTGCAGTTCGAGGTGGCTGCCATCCCCGAACAGACGATCCTGTCGAGCGAGACACGGCTGGGGGACAGCGAACATTGTGCCCGCGTCCCCGCGCGCGACCATATCGGCGAACGGATCTGGATCCGTGCCGAGGGCGATTTCGAAGTCGACTATCGCGCACGCGTCGACCTCAACCGGCAACTCGATACGCTGGAAGATATGGCCGCCCTCGCCCCGCACGAGCTGCCCGGCGAAGCGGTCGAATACCTCTTCGACAGCCGCTATTGTCCCGCGGACGATTTCCAGTCCTTTGTCGAGGCGCAGTTTGCCGGCACCACCGGCGGTGCGCGGGTGGCCGCGATCCGCGACTGGATCGCCGAACATTTCACTTACACGCCCGGCAGTTCGACCACCGAAACCGGGGCCGCGGAAACCTTCATCTCGCGCAAGGGCATCTGCCGCGACTATGCGCATGTTCTGGTGACGCTCGCGCGCGCCAGCACGATCCCCGCGCGCTATGTCGCCTGTTTTGCCCCCGGCGTGCAGCCCCCCGATTTCCATGCGATAGCAGAGGTCTTCCTGGCCGATCCAAGCCGCGCCGACGGGGGGACCTGGCAGCTGGTCGATGCGACGGGCATGGCCGACCCGGCCGAAACCGTGAAAATCGGCGTCGGTCGCGATGCCGCCGATGTCAGCTTTCTCACCAGTTTTGGCCCCAACGACTTTCGCTCCAGCTCGGTCAGCGTGAAGAAAGAATAGGAATGCAGGCGGCTGGTGTGCATGAGTTGGCGCTGGTACCCGCATCGACCAGGAGTGACCAACCGATGATTGCCTGCCCCCGCGCATGAGTGTGAACGCCGACCGCCTGCTGCTCTTCGGCGCGACCGGAGACCTCGCGCAGCGCATGCTGCTGCCCTCGCTCTGCGCGCTGGATGCCGACGGCCTGCTCGAGCCGGACCTCAAAATCGTCGGCACCGCCCGCTCGGAAATGACCACGCGCGAATACCGCGACTGGGCCCGCGCCGCGCTGGAGAAAAATCTCCCCGACCACCGCCGCAGCGGTGTCGCCACCTTCCTCAACCGCCTCAGCTACGTACCCGTCGATGCCACGACGCTCGACGGCTATGACGAGCTCGCCAAGGAAGTCGGCACCTATGACAAGGGTCTGGCGATCTTTCTGTCGACCGCGCCCAGCCTGTTCGAACCGACCATCGACGGGCTCGTCCATGCCGGGCTGACCGAAGGCAATGTCCGCATCGGGCTGGAAAAACCGCTCGGCACAGATCTCGCCAGCAGCGAGGAAATCAACAATGCGGTCGCCAAGGCGTTCAGCGAAGACCGCATTTTCCGCATCGACCACTACCTCGGCAAGGAGACGGTGCAGAACCTGCTCGCGCTGCGCTTTGCCAATCTGCTGTTCGAGCCGGTCTGGAACGCGACCTATATCGATCACGTCCAGATTACCGTCGCCGAAACGATCGGGCTGGAATCGCGCGTCGCCTATTACGACGACAGCGGCGCCCTGCGCGACATGGTGCAGAACCACATGCTGCAATTGCTCGCGCTGGTGGCGATGGAGCCGCCGACCAGCTTCGATTCCACCGCCGTGCGCGACGAGAAGGTCAAGGTCCTGCGCGCGCTGCGACCGATCGCAAAGGGCGAAACCGTGACGGGCCAGTACCGCGCGGGCGCGGTCGATGGGGCCGCGGTGCCCGGCTATGACGAGGAACTGGGCAAGCCCAGCGACACCGAAACCTTCGTCGCATTGAAGGCGCATGTCGACAATTGGCGCTGGAAGGGCGTGCCCTTCTACCTGCGCACCGGCAAACGCCTGCCCGAACGCGTGACCGAAATCGTGATCCAATTCCGCTGCATCCCGCATTCGATCTTCGAAGGCCGCGGCGCGAGCACCAAGCCCAACCGCTTGGTCATCGGCATCCAGCCCGAAGAAAACGTCCAGCTGTCGATGATGGCCAAGGTGCCGGGGCTCGACCGCGAGGGCATCCGCCTGCGGCAGGTACCGCTCGATATCGCCATGCCCGATGCCTTTTCCGGCACGGTCCGCCGGATCGCCTACGAGCGCCTGCTGCTCGACCTGATCGAAGGGGACCAGACGCTGTTCGTCCGCCGGGACGAGGTCGAGGCGCAATGGGAGTGGATCGATGCGATCCGCGCATTGTGGGAGCATGAGGAAATCGCGCCCAAGCCCTATGGCGCGGGCAGCTGGGGGCCCAGCGCGGCCATCGCGCTGGCCGAACGCGACGGAGTGACCTGGCATGACGAATAAACCGCTCAACGACACGATCCACCGCGTCACCCAGCGGGTGATCGACAATTCGCGCGACAGCCGTAGCGACTATCTCGACCTGATGGACCGCGAAGGCGACCGGCAGGTCAACCGCGGTTCGTTGTCCTGCTCGAACCTGGCGCACGCCTTTGCCGGGGCGGAGGAAGACCAGGCCGCGATCATGGCCGCGCGGGGGCCGAACCTCGGCATCGTCACCGCCTATAACGACATGCTTTCCGCGCATCAGCCTTACCACCGCTACCCTGAGCGGATGAAGATCTGGGCGCGCGAGGTGGGCGCTACCGTTCAGGTCGCGGGCGGCACCCCCGCCATGTGCGACGGGGTGACGCAGGGCGAAGCGGGGATGGAACTGTCGCTGTTCAGCCGCGACACGATCGCGCTGTCGACCGTCGTCGCGCTGAGCCACGCAATGTACGATGGCGTCGCGCTGCTGGGCATTTGCGACAAGATCGTGCCGGGCCTGCTGATGGGGGCGCTGCGCTTTGGCCACCTCCCCGCGATCTTCGTGCCCTCCGGCCCGATGGGGACCGGCATTTCCAACAAGGAAAAGCAGCGCGTCCGCCAGCTCTATGCCGAGGGTAAGGCGACCCGTAAGGAACTGCTGGCGAGCGAGATGGGCAGCTACCATTCCGCGGGCACCTGCACCTTTTACGGCACTGCCAATTCCAACCAGATGATGATGGAGATGATGGGCCTGCACGTGCCCGGCGCCGCCTTCGTCCAGCCGGGCGCCAAGCTGCGGCAGGAACTGAGCCGCGCGGCCACGCATCGGCTCGCGGCGATCGGCAAGTCGGGCGACGATTACCGCCCCCTCGCCCGCGTGGTCGACGAAAAGTCGATCGTCAATGCGGCGATCGGCCTGCTGGCCACGGGCGGATCGACCAACCACGCGATCCATATCCCTGCGATGGCGCGCTCGGCAGGCATTCGCTTCGACTGGGCCGATCTGGCGGAATTGTCCTCTGTCGTTCCGCTCGTCGCACGAGTCTATCCCAATGGCTCGGGCGATGTGAACCATTTCCACGAGGCGGGCGGGATCGGCTATGTGATCGGCACGCTGCTGGATGAGGGCCTCGCCCATTCCGACATCATGACCATCTGGGATGGCGGGTTCGAAAGCTATTCGCGCGAACCCGGCATGGACGGGGAGGCGCTGACCTGGCGCGACCCGGGTCCTTCGGGCGACAGCGAGATGCTGCGCCCGGCCTCCGCGCCGTTCGAACCCGATGGCGGCATGCGTCTGGTCGAGGGCAATCTTGGCCGTGCCTGCTTCAAATCCTCCGCCGTCGAACGCGAGCGCTGGACCGTCGAGGCACCATGCCGCGTGTTCGAGACGCAGCATGAGGTGAACGAGGCGTTCAAGCTGGGTGAGCTCGACCGCGACGTTGTCGTCGTGGTCCGTTTCCAGGGACCGCGGGCCAATGGCATGCCCGAACTGCACAAGCTCACTCCCGCGCTCGGTGTCCTGCAGGACCGCGGATACCGCGTCGCGCTGGTCACCGATGGCCGCATGTCGGGCGCATCGGGCAAGGTCCCCGCGGCGATCCACTGCACACCCGAAGCGCGGGGCGGCGGTCCGCTGTCGCGGCTGCGCGATGGCGATATCGTGCGGGTCTGCGCCGCCACGGGGACGCTATCCACCGAGGCCGATCTCGACAATCGCGATCCCGCCACGGCGCCCCCGCCCGAGACCGGCATGGGCCGCGAATTTTTCGCGATGTTCCGCGCGAACGCCGATGGCGCCGAACAGGGTGCCTCCTCGATGCTGGCGCTGGCCGGGCTGTGAGCGTGGATCTCGTCAGCGTCGATATCGGGGGCACCCATGCGCGGTTCGCGCTGGCCACCGTGCATGACGACGGCACGATCGTCCTCGGCGAGCCCGAAACGCTGCACACCGACGAATATGCCAGCTTCCAGACCGCATGGGAGGATTTCCGCAAGCGGATGGGCGGCACCCTGCCCCCGCGCGTGGCGATGGCGATCGCGGGGCCGGTGGGCAGTGATGTCATCCGCTTTACCAACAATCCGTGGATCATTCGCCCCGCGTTGATCAAGCAGAAGCTGGGCGTCGAGAACTACTTCCTCGTCAATGACTTCGAAGCGGTCGCACATGCAGTGGCGCGCGCGCCGGAGGAGCAGTTCCTGCACCTTGCCGGGCCCGACGAACCGCTTACTGCCGATGGCACGATCAGCGTGCTTGGTCCCGGCACCGGGCTGGGCGTCGCTCACCTGTGGCGCTCGGGCAGCGATTACCGGGTGCAGGCGACCGAGGGCGGCCATATCGATTTCGCCCCGCTCGACAGCATCGAGGATGCGATCCTTGCCCGGCTGCGCAAGCGCCATACGCGCGTATCGGTTGAGCGGGTCGTCTCCGGACCGGCGATCGTCGACATCTACGAGACGCTGGCCGCAATGGAAAAACGCAAGACGCGCGACGAGGAAGATATCGCGATCTGGACCCGAGCCATGAGCGACGAAGAAAGTCTCGCCGCCGCAGCGCTCGACCGGTTCTGCCTGTCGCTGGGCAGCGTCGCGGGCGATATCGCGCTGGCGCAGGGCGGCTTTGGCGGTGTCGTGATCGCGGGCGGACTTGGCTATCGTCTGCGCGACCACCTGCCAAAGTCGGGTTTTGCCCAGCGCTTCCGCGCCAAGGGCCGCTTCGCCCAATTGATGGCGACCATTCCGGTCAAGCTCATCACCCATCCCCAGCCGGGCCTGTTCGGCGCGGCCGCAGCCTTCGCCAGGAGACACGCTTGACCATTGCCGACATCATGCAGACCGCGCCGGTTATTCCGGTGATCGTGATCGATGAGTTGAAGCATGCCGAACCGCTCGCGCGCGCGCTGGTGGCGGGCGGGCTGCCGGTGCTGGAAGTGACGCTGCGCACGCCTGCCGCGCTCGAGGCGATCCGCGCGATGCGCAAGGTCGAAGGAGCCGTGGTCGGCGCGGGAACGGTTACCAACCAGTCCGAGCTTGCCGCTGCAGTCGATGCCGGCAGCCAGTTCATCGTTTCGCCCGGGCTGACCGAACCGCTGGGCAAGGCTGCCATTCGCGCGGATATTCCCTTTCTGCCCGGCATCGCCAATGCGGGCGACATCATGCGCGGGCTCGATCTGGGACTCACGCATTTCAAGTTCTTCCCCGCGATGGCCGCCGGCGGCCTGCCCGCGCTCAAGGCCTTGGCCGCACCTTTCGGCCAATGCCGCTTCTGCCCGACCGGAGGTATCTCGCTAGCCAATGCGCCCGAATGGCTCGGCTTCGATCCGGTCCTGTGCGTCGGCGGCAGCTGGGTCGCCCCGCGCGGCGCCATCGATGGAGCGGAAGTAGAGCGTCTGGCCCGCGAAGCCGCCGCGCTGGCTGCTTAGTACCAGCGCCGATCCGTCCCTGTGCGGGGCGTTCTCTCCAGCCTAGGTGGAAAATTCACCCATTCATGCGCATAATGGGTGGATGGACGTGATTCTGAAATGGATCGGCGGGGGAACCGTCGTTGCGGCGCTGGTGCTGGCGGGCGTCGCTATGGGCGGCCACGCAACCGCGGAAGCGGAAGCGCCCGAAGTGGTGGCCGCCGCCTCTGAGCCGAATCTAGTGGGACAACCCATCGAAGTCCATGGCGCGCTTGCAGCCAAGGCGGTTGCCGATGCTAAGCGCCTTTACACCGTCCGCAGGATCCTGCCGATCGACGGACCGATCAAATATGGCGAATGGCATTGGGATGACGAAGGCGTCCCCGATGGCCCGCTGCTGGTGACCGTCGACCTCGAAGCGCGGGTGATCTCGATCTTTCGCAGCGGGTATGAAATCGGCGCCGCGGCGGTCATGCTGGGCACGGACGAGCATCCGACCCCGACCGGTGTCTTCCCGATCCTGTGGAAGCAGCGGCACAATGTCTCCGAGAAATACGGCAATGCGCCGATGCCTTGGAGCATGTTCCTGACCACCGACGGGGTCGCCATCCATGGCGGCAGCGTCGTCGAAAACGGCTATGCCAGCCATGGCTGCATCGGCGTGCCCGACGACATCGCCAAGCGTCTGTTCGCGATCGCCAAGAAGGGCGACAAGATCGTGATCACCAGGGGCGAGCAGATGAGCGTCGGCGACAGCATCATCTGATGTGTATCAGCCGCTGCGACGCGGCGGTTCCGGCGTGCAGATAAACCTATCGCCGCGCCGTTCGACCAGCACTCCCGCGATATTGCCGCGCCGATCCGCCGCTTTCAGGAATGCGGCGACCTCGCCATGCGAAATCTCGCCGCCAAGGATGGCAATGGCACGTGCGACCAGCCGCGCGGACGTATCGCGCGTGGGGCCGACCGGCACCGCAACGCGTGCATCGCCGATCACAGCCGCATCTTCCCACAATTGGTCCGCGACTAACTGTAGCGCCTGCTCCGCCTCTTCTAGATGCGACGCGGAACGAGCCAGCGCCACGGGGTCGATCCAGTCGGCCGCTTCCAGCGCACGCCGGATACGCACCCGGTCGTAGCTTTGGTCGCGGTTGCTCGGGTCCTCGGCAAACGGAATTCCCAGACGCTCAACGAGATCGCGTAGCTCCTGCTTGCGGAAACCGAGCAGCGGGCGAAGCACCGGAACCGCGCAGCCCGCGATCATCGTCGACGAGCGGATGCCTGCAAGTCCCGCCAACCCGCTTCCGCGGTTGAGCCGCATCAGCAGCGTTTCGGCCTGGTCGTCGGCATGGTGCGCCGTGGCGATCGCGGCCAGCTCGCGCGCCTGCGCCCATTTGCCCAATGCCGCATAGCGCGCCGCACGCGCGCGGTCCTGCACATTGCCATCTTCCACGCTGACGTTGAGCACGCGGCAGGCGATGCCCCGGTCCGAGCAGACCCGCGCGACCAGCGCGCATTCCTCGGCTGCCTCGGCGCGCAGGCCATGGTCGACCGTCGCGACCTCGATCGCATCGCCGAGCAGGTCATGCGTCAATGCCAACAGCGCCATGCTGTCGGGCCCGCCCGATACTGCGAGGCCCAGCTTTCCGTTCAGCTGGAAGCGGTCAAAAGCCGCTTCGAAGCGCGCTAGCAGCGCGGGAGCGATATCCCCGTCAATTGCACGTCACCTTGCCGCGATTGGCCTCGTACTGGCTCTGCAAGCGGCCCGCGGCGAGCGCGGGATAGGTCTCGGAGAATTCGGCCAGCGCGATGCAGGCACGCCGCGTGTCGTCGAGCGCGATCATGGTCTCGGCAAGATACAGGAGGCTGTCACCCGCGCGCGCGCCGGTCTTGTCTTCCTGGTAGTTCTTGAGGAACCACGGCGCCGCTTCCTTGGCCTTGCCGTCATCCAGATAGGCCCGGCCGAGCAGGTTGCGGCCATAGGTCGTGCGCCAGTGATCGGGATTCTGCTCGACGAACAGCGTCAGCTGCTGCTGCGCTTCGGGAAAGAAGCCCGCATCCCACAGGCGGAAGCCATAGGAATATTCGTCGTCCGCCGCATCGTCGGTCTGCGGCTTGGCAATCGCCTGCACCGCGGCGACACGTTCGTCGCTCGGCCCGGCAGCGGTCGCCGTCGCGGCAACATTGCGCGTTGCGCCCGTACTCGCGGCAGGCGTGGCAGTGGGCGTCGTCGCCGCGACCGTGGCCGATCCCCTACCACCTTCGAGCGTATCCATCCGCTCGCTCAGCAGGCGGACCGCATTGGCGTTTTCCTCGTTCAGCGCAGTCTGGCGCTGGAGCTGCGCTTCGAGCGCGTCGAGCCGCGTCAGAATGTCGGTCACCGCCGTGGTCGACGTACTCGGCGCGGTCGAGGAAACGGTCGGCTGCGCCGAGATTTGGGGTTCGAAAAAGCGCCCGTCGCCGCCGGGGAAGACCTTGCGCTGCAGCGCCCGCACCTCGGCCTCGAGCCGGCGCATGCGCGCTTCGTCATTGCCGTCCTGCGGCAGCGCCGGCGTGGCAGTCGCCAGCAAGGCAAAACCCGCCCCGAGAAACGACAGGTTGCGGGTAATCGATCCGAAAGTCATCGGGAGGCTCCTGGTGGGATGTCCGTAGGCGGCGGAAATTGCCCTAGCCCCGCGAATCTGTCGAGGCCATGAAACGCGCTTATCCCCCTTTCGGAAGGGGAAAATTAACCGCCGTCGGCGGCGGGAGAGGCGGGGGTTGCCGGTCGTTCGGCGCGCGCCAGCAGCGCTTCGGCGGTGATCGGCGCGTCCTTGATGACCTCGTCCACTTCGGACAGCTTGGGGACCGAACGGCCGCCCACGGTGATCGCCAGCGCATAGGGCCGACCGGTCCAGACCTGCGGCCCTTCGGCATCGGCGGGCACGGTGAAGCTGTCACCCTCGGCCATCTGCGCCTCGTACAGACGCTCGCCATTGGCGTCGTAAAACTTGACCCAGGTGCCATCCATCTCGCTGGTGAAGACCACCGGACCTGCAGCCGCGGGGGCCGCTGCCTGCGCGGGTGCATCGCCGTTCGCGGCCTTGTCCGCGACCTCGGCCTTCGGGTCCTGCAGCGGCGCAGGCCCCATGCCGGGGGCAAAATAGCTGCTGTAGAAGGCGTAGATCCCGCCCAGCAGCAGCACGGCTGCGAACAGCGCGAACCACGCCAGTCCGCGCCCCGGGACGCGCGCCGGATCGCCGGGCTCGAACTTGGCGGGGGCATCACCGACATCTTCGCCATCGGCAAGCTCCAGGCGGGCCTGTTCGACGATCTCGCGTTCATCGAGCCCAACCAGCCGGGCATAGGTGCGCGAGAAACCGACCGCATAGGTTCGTGCGGGGAGATCGGCGAGCCGGCCGTTCTCGATTGTCAGCAAATGGCGCTGCGGTATGCGAGTCTCTGCCGCGACCTGCGTCAGCTCCATCCCCGCGTCCTCGCGCGCCTGTTTGAGCCGCGCGCCGACGGTGCCGGCTGGTACAACCGGTTCCTGTTCAAGAATTTCTTCGTCGCTCATGCGATCCCCGATAATGCGATCCTGCGGTTTTCCCGCATGTGGTCTTGACGCAGGAAAAGCGAACCCGCGGTACGCCTGTCAAGCATGCATCATAACACAGTTGGTATCTATGGACGAGAAGAGGCGGTTTCGCGACGAAATCAGTCGAGATCGATATCGCGTTCGCTGGCCCATTTGTGCAACTCGGCGCGCATGTCTTCGGGCGGGGATGCCAGCAGGCGCGTCATATGCTCGGTCAGTTCGGCCAGATCGACCTTGCGCACCAGTTCCTTGATCGGGCCCACCGCGGCGGGCGTGATCGATAGCCGCCGATAGCCGATCCCCAGCAGCGCCAGCGCTTCGAGCCGCCGCCCACCCATTTCGCCGCAGATGCCAAGCCGGACATTCTGCCCGACCAGCGTCTGCGAAACGCGTGCAAGGAAGCGCAGAATAGCCGGGCTGAGCCAGTCGTAGCGCTCCGCCAGCTTGGGGTTGGCGCGATCGGCTGCAAACAGGAACTGCGTGAGATCGTTGGTCCCGACCGAGATGAAAGACAGCTTGGGCGCCAATACGTCGAGCATGTCGGCCAAGGCCGGCACTTCGAGCATGCAGCCATATTCGATCGTTTCGGGCACAAGCTTGCGCCGGTCGCGCAGGAAGGCGAGCTGTTCGTCGAACACTTTCTTCCCGGCATCGAACTCCCATGGCTCGCTGACCATCGGGAACATCACCGAAAGCGTGCGGCCCGCCGCGGCTTCGAGCAGCGCCCGCGCCTGGGCCTTGAGCAGCCCTTCGCGTTCGAGCGAAAGCCGCAGCGCGCGCCAGCCCATCGCCGGATTCTCTTCCCGCTCGGCCACGGCATTGGCGAGATAGGGGACCACCTTGTCGCCGCCGATATCGACCGTGCGGAAGATAACCGGCTTGTCGCCCGCCGCGTCGAGCACATCGCGATAGAGTCGCATCTGGCGGTCGCGCTGCGGGAGGGTGGAGGACACCAGGAACTGGAATTCGGTGCGAAACAAGCCGACGCCGTCCGCGCCGCTCATCGCCAGCGCGCTCATGTCGTCGCGCAGGCCCGCATTCATCATCACGGTGATGCGCGTCCCATCGCGGGTAAAGGGTTCGACATCGCGCAGTTCGGCGTAGGCAGCCTGTTTTTCGCGCGTCCTGGCGAAGCGGGTCTCGAATGCCTCGAGCACCTGCTGGTTGGGGCGTAGAGTGACCCGCGCCCTGTCGGCATCGAGGATCACCTCGTCGCCTTCGGCAACCCGCGTCCGAATACCTGTGACGCGGCCCAGTACCGGTACGCCCATGGCGCGCGCCACGATCACGACATGAGCGGTGAGCGAGCCTTCCTCCAGCACCACACCCTTGAGCCGGCGCCGGTCGTATTCGAGCAGTTCGGCCGGACCGAGATTGCGCGCGAACAGGATCGTGTCACGCCGCAGCCCCTGCGTCGCCGCGGTGCCAAGCTGGCCAGACACGATCCGCAGCAGGCGATTGGAGAGGTCCTCCAGATCGTGCATCCGGTCCTGCAGCAGCGCATCGTCGATTTCGCGCATGCGCATGCGGGTGCGCTGCTGAACGCGTTCGATCGCCGCCTCGGCGGTCAGGCCGCTGTCGATCGCCTCGTTGATCCGGCGGCTCCAGCCTTCGTCATAGGCGAACATCTTGTAAGTCTCGAGCACTTCGACATGCTCGCCGCCCTTGCCGAATTCCGCTTCCTTGCCGAGCGCATCGATCTGGTCGCGCATCTTGTCGAAGGCGCGATAGACGCGCTGGCGCTCGGCTTCGATATCCTCGGCCACGACCTGATCGATCTCGATCCGCGGCTGGTGGAAAACCGCGTGGCCTGCCGCAAGGCCTTTCACCAGAGCCAGTCCCTCGAGCACATCATTCTCGACATGCGTAACCTCGAGGTCGATCGGCCCTTCGCCATCGACCAGTTCCTTGTGCGCGATCAATTCCGACAGGACCATGGCGGTGGTCTGCAACGCCTCGATCTCGATTTCCTCGTAGCGGCGCGGATCGACATGCTGGACGCACAATACGCCCACTGCGCGTTCGCGGTAGACGATCGGCACGCCGGCGAAGGAATGGAATTTTTCCTCCCCCGTCTCGGGGCGATAGGCAAAATCGGGGTGGGCCTTGGCCTCGGCCAGGTTGAGCGTTTCGATATTGTTGGCGATGGTCCCGGTCAGGCCCTCGCCCACGGCCAGCCGCGTGACGTGGACCGCTTCGGCATTGAGGCCCTGCGTCGCATACAGCTCCAGCGCGCCTTCGCGCAGCAGGTAGATCGAGCAGACCTCGCTCGACAGGCTCTCGGCGATGATCTCGACCACGCGGTCGAGTTTGTGCTGTGCATGGGTACGCCCGGCCATGACCTCGTGCAGGCGCGTAAGTATCTGGCGGGCGGAAGCAACTGCGGACATGCCTCAGCCTATAGCAAATAACTGGTCGGGCGGAAGCGGGGCACGTGGCCCCGCCCCCCGTTTGCCATCGTCAGCAGGAAGCGATCTCTTCCTTGATCCGGAGTTTCTGCTTCTTGATCTGCTGGATCATCGCGATGTCGGGTGCCGGTCGGATCTGTTCCTCGTGCAGGCGGACCTCGAGACCGGCGTGCTTGGCTTTGAGCGCGTCGACATGGGATGATTGCATCGGGTTGTCTCCTTGACGGTTGTTTGACCCCAGGAGCGACTCGTACGCTTGCGCGGAACGAGCCGCAGACCAGGTAACAAACCACAGGATTGCCAATTTACAAAGAGCCTTGTTGTGGGCATGCGACAAAGCGGTCGCGAGGGGCGATTGTCCGGAAAGGTCGGCGTGAACGAACAGGAACTGCGCAAGAGGCTCGCGCTGCTCCGCAGCGAGCATCGCGATCTCGATGTCGCGATCGCGGCACTGACTCACGCGGGCGAGCAGCGGGGCTTTACCGACCAGTTGCAGATGGCCCGGCTGAAAAAGCGCAAGCTCGTGCTCAAGGATCGGATCGCCGCGATCGAGGATGTGCTGCTGCCAGATATTATCGCCTGATTCCCGCAGCTTGCGTCGCACCCGCTGTCATGCGAGCGGCGCCGTGGTTAATCCGCTGGAAGGAATGACGCGAAATGCGTAATAAAAGCGCATGTCGGCCCGCGATATCAACGAAGAGATCATCGAAGATCTCTACAGCGCAGCGCTTATGCTCGCCGATGATGCGCGCGCGGCTTTCGACCTGCGCTGTGAAGACACCAGCGCCGATCCCGACGACCTGACGCGCGTGGCGCTGTCGATCGAGGGGCTGCGCGCGACCACCCGGTTGATGCACGTACTGGCGTGGTTGCTCAACCAGCGTGCCTATATGGCGGGCGAGCTGTCCGAGCAGCAGCTTGAGCGGTGCGGCACCCTGCCCGAGGAACGCGAAGCCGATGCGGACAATCTTGCGCGGCTCGAACCGAGCACCCGGGCGCTGATCGAGGACAGCGAGCGGCTGCATGCGCGCGTGGCACGGCTCGATCGCCACCGGCGCTCGCAAGTCGTGGCAGCCACGCCGGTTGCCTCGCTGCAAGGGCGGATCGCGCAGGCCTTTGCCACCGGCTGATCAGGCGGCGGTCAGTGCCCGCGCGTAACGCGCAAGGCGGGCTTCGCGCACGTCCCCGGTCATCTGCGGATTGAACGTTTTTCCGCCGCCGCGCATGGCCTGCGCGGCCCTTTCTAGACTATCCTGCATCCCGGATCCGACAGCAGCGAGGATGGCGGCGCCGAGCGCGGTCGTCTCGACAAAATCGGGCCGTTCGACTTCGAGATCGAGAATATCGGCCAAGTCCTGCGCCATCCAGTCGTTGGCGCTCATCCCGCCGTCGATATGCAGACGGCACCAGGGGGCCCCGTCCGCCGCGAAGGCGCTTGCCAGATCATGCGTCTGGTGCGCCATCGCCTCGAGCGCCGCGCGCGCGATCTGTGCGCGCCCGCTGGCAAAGCTGAGGCCCGAAATGACCCCGCGCGCATCGGGGTTCCAATGCGGCGCACCCAGCCCGGCAAGTGCGGGCACGATCACCACCTCGCCGCTATCCTCGATCGAGCGCGCCAGATCCTCGGTCTCGGCAGCGCTGCCGATCAGGCCAAGCTGGTCGCGCAAATACTGGATAAGGCTGCCCGCGACGAAGCATGAACCCTCGATCGCGTAGGTCCGCACACCGTCCTGCTGATAGAGCACCGTGCCGAGCAACCGATGCTCCGAGCGCGGGATTTCCTGCCCCATATTGGTCAGCACGAAGGCCCCGGTGCCGTAGGTCGCCTTGGTTTCGCCGAAACCAAGGCACCCCTGCCCGATCGTCGCCGACTGCTGATCGCCCGCCAGCCCGCAGATTGGAACCGCCGCGCCGAGCCACTGCGCATCGCAGGTCGCCAACTGCCCATGCGTATCGACCACTTCGGGCAAGGCGGCGCGCGGCACGCCGAACAGTTCGCACAGATCCTCGTCGAACTGCGCCCCGTCGAGCGGAAGCAGCAGTGTGCGGCTGGCATTGCTTGCATCGCTCAGATGCGCGCCGCCCGACAGTTTGTAGGCCAGCCAGCTCTCGACCGTGCCGAAGGCCAGCGTGCCGGTTTGCGCGGCCGACCGGACACCCTCGTCATGGTCGAGCATCCAGCGCATCTTCGTGCCCGAGAAATAGGGATCGAGCAGCAGGCCGGTGCGCCGCTGCACTTCCGGTTCGTGGCCATATTGCTTCATGTCTGCGCAGAAACCCGCAGTCCGCCGGTCCTGCCACACGATCGCACGTGCCAGCGGCTCGCCGGTCTCGCGGTCCCAGGCCACCACGGTCTCGCGCTGGTTGGTAATGCCGATGGCGCCGATCCGGCCGACATCGTCTCCGGTCACTTCGCGCGCGCAGGCGAGCGTCTTGTCCCAGATCTCGGCGGCATCGTGCTCGACCCAGCCGGGCCTGGGATAATGCTGCGTCAGCGCCTGCTGCGCGACCGCTTCCATCGTGCCGTCGGCGGCGAACATCATGGCCCGTGTGGAGGTGGTCCCGGCGTCGAGGACGAGGATGCAATCGGCCATGCTGTCTCCCATGCAAGCGGCGAGACGTGACATGGCGCAGCCTAGTCCCCATATGCAAGGGCATGGCTGGACCTCCTCCCAAACCGTGGCCGACCGGCAAGGCGATGCAACTCGAGCCGCTGGTGCGGCGCGTGCTGGCGCCGAACCCCTCGCCCTATACCTACACCGGGACGCAATCTTACATCGTCGGTATCGGCGATGGCTGCGCAGTGATCGATCCCGGCCCGAACGAGACCGAGCACCTGCTCGCGCTCGATGCCGCGATCGGCGAAGAACACGTCTGCGCGATCATGTGCACGCATACGCACCGCGACCATTCGCCCGCAGCGAAGACGCTGGCCGCGCGCACGGGTGCGCCGATTGTCGGCTGCGCGCCGCTGGTGCTCGACGACAGCGGCCCGCGCGCCGATGCCTCATTCGACCGCACCTATGAACCCGACAGGGTCATGGAAGATGGCGAACAGATGACCGGTCCCGGCTGGACGCTGACCGCGGTCGCCACGCCCGGACACGTGTCGAACCACCTCTGCTTCGCGCTGGAGGAAAGCGGCGCGCTGTTTACCGGCGACCATATCATGGGCTGGTCGACCAGCGTCGTGATCCCGCCCGATGGCGACATGGGCGATTATATGAAGAGCCTCGAGCGGCTTTATGGGCGCGAGGACCGGGTGTTCTACCCCGCGCATGGCGAAGCAGTCGACAAGCCGCGCCAGCTGGTGCGCGGGATGATCGGCCACCGCCGCCAGCGCGAGAACCAGATTGTCCGCTTGCTGGGTGAAGGCCCGCATGAAGCCCCCGATTTCGTCGGCAAGATGTACAAGGGCCTCGACCCCAAACTGCACAAGGCGGCCGAAATGTCGGTGACCGCGCATCTGATCGATCTGGAACAGCGCGGCCTCGTCGCCCGTTCGGGCAATACATGGCAGACGATCTGAAACCCGCCGTACAAACCATCGCACCTGAACTGCGCGAGGAGCGCCCGCTGGCGCGCGTCCAGGCGGTGCCGTGGCTGATCGTCATCGTTCTGCTTGCGGCAGTCGCCTGGCTCGGCTGGCGGGCCTTCTTCTACGAGGAAGAAGGCGACCCGGTGGGCAGCGCGATGCTGGCGTTCGAGAAGCAGAATTCGCTAACCGTCTTTTCCAGCCGCTTCGAGGTTGTTGCCGAGAGCGTCGACCGGCGCGGCGTGCTGAATATCGACCTGCTCGAAAGCCGGCAGGCGGCGATCATTCCAGCGACGGTCGAATACCGCCTCGACCTGTCCAGCATGGACCGCGACCGGTTCGCCTGGGACGCCGAGAGTGAAACCTTGTCGGTGATCCTGCCCCCGCTGCGTATCTCACGGCCCAATCTCGACGAGGCGGCGCAGAAAACCTTTACCGAAGGCACCTATGTCAGCCGTGATGCGAGCGCCGACCTTGCACGCAACAATTCGCAGCAGGCCGAACGCAAGGCCGCCGCCTTTGCCAAGAACCCCGAAGTCCTCGCGCTTGCACGGCAGGCCGCAAAGGATGCGGTGCGGCAGAACCTCGCCATTCCGTTGCAGATTGCCGGCTATGGCGATGTGACGGTGGCAGTCCGGTTCGACGGGGAAGCCGCGCCCGGAAATTGACGCTCCGCGAACCGCCGGGTAACCTCCTCCAAAAATAGCCAGGTCGCGTTTTTGGAGGAGATACGGGATCATGGCGACCATTCATCCGCCGCAGGTTGCAGCGCCGCGCGAACAGACGCGGTTTTTCTTTGTCATGGCTTTGGTCATGGCGCTGGTGATCGTGGGCGGCTTCACCCTCCAGCTGGCGATGGGCCGGTCCAGTTTCGCGGTTCCCGCCACCTATCACCTGCATGCCGCGGTCTTCATGGGCTGGATCGGGATCTATCTGATGCAGCACGTCACCGCGCTGCGCGGGCAATGGGCATGGCATGCCGGTTTTGGCCGGATCGCCTATCTCTGGATCCCGCTGATGCTGGTCTTCGGCAGCGTGCTGATGGTGGTGGTCGCGCGGCGCACCGGCGGGCCGTTCTTTTTCCACGTGAGCGAGTTCCTGTGGAGCAACATGATGCTGCTGTGGTGTTTCGGCGGCCTCGCCTTCTGGGCACTGCGTAGGCGGCGCTACACCGGCTGGCACCGGCGCTTGATGCTGTGCGCGATGGCGATCCTGACCGGACCCGGTCTCGGCCGGATCCTGCCCTTGCCGCTGATGATCCCGCATGCCTGGACGATCACCACGCTGGCTACGATGGTGTTTCCGCTGATCGGCATGATCGCCGACAAGCGCGCCAACGGACGCGTGCATCCCGCCTATCTGTGGGGCCTCGGCATCTACGCCGCCGTCTTCGTCCTGTCGCTGGTGCTGGCCCATTCGGAGACGGGGATGGCGATTACCAGCAGCGTGATCGCGGACACGCCGGGCGAACTGCGTCCGATGGAGGCGTTTCTGCCGCCCGGCTTCACAATGTAGGAACGCCCTCGCCTTCCGGGCCGTTCAGTCTATAAGCGCCCCAAACGCAGCAGACGGGACCCCACATGACCGCACAGACCGACCTGCCGACCGGCCAGGACCTGCTCGCCGAGATCAATCGCCTCCGCAAGGAGAAGAACGCGATCATTCTCGCGCATTACTACCAGACTGCCGATATCCAGGACCTTGCCGATTTCGTTGGCGACAGTCTGGAATTGAGCAAGAAAGCCGCCGAAACCGATGCCGATGTCATCGCCTTCTGCGGCGTGAAGTTCATGGCCGATACGGCCAAGATCCTCAGCCCCGAAAAGATCGTGGTGCTGCCCGACATGGACGCGGGCTGCAGCCTCGAGGACAGCTGCCCGCCGGACAAGTTCAGGGCCTTCCGCGAAGCACATCCCGACCATATCGCGCTGACCTACATCAATTGCTCGACCGAGGTTAAGGCGCTGAGCGACGTGATCGTCACCAGCTCCAGCGCGGAAACAATCATCAGCCAGATCCCCGAAGACCAGAAGATCATCTTTGGCCCCGACCGGCATCTGGGCGGCTATATGAGCCGCAAGTTCAACCGCGAGATGCTGCTGTGGCCGGGCGTGTGCATCGTCCACGAGGCCTTCAGCGAGACCGAGCTTCTGAAGCTCAAGGCGCAGCATCCCGACGCCCCGGTCGCCGCGCACCCCGAATGCCCACCGACCATCGTCGATCATGCCGATTACGTCGGTTCGACCAGCGGCATACTGCAGTTCGCGGAGACCTTCGAAGGCGACACGCTGATCGTCGCGACCGAGCCGCACATCATGCACCAGATGGAAAAGGCGCTGCCCAACAAGACCTTCATCGGCGCGCCCGGTGCCGACGGCAACTGCAGCTGCAACATCTGCCCCTACATGGCGCTCAACACGATGGAAAAGCTCTACGCCTGCCTGCGCGATCTCGAACCGCGGATCGAGATCGAGGAAGGCCTGCGCCTCAAGGCCAAGCAGAGCCTCGACCGCATGCTCGAAATGGCCAGCGGCACGATCGGCAAGGGCGATCTGGGTCGCGTCTAGGATACTAATTCAGGGAGAGAATTGATGGTCGCACGTCTGGCGCTGGCCGCCGCGCTCGTTTTCGCCGCCGCACCGATTACGGCGCAGGGGAGCGATGCGGAGGATCCGTATATCTGGCTCGAGGAAATCCAGGGTGAGCGCGCGCTGGCCAAGGTCGACCAGTGGAATGCCGATACCGAAGCGGTGCTGACCGCGCAGGCGGAATATCCGCTGGCCAAGGCCTGGGCCAGGCAGATCCTCGACGATACGCGCCAGATCGCCATGCCCGATGCGATCATGGGCGATCAGGTCACCAATCTGTGGCGCGACGCGGACAATCCGCGCGGGCTGTGGCGCACCGCGACGCTCGACAGCTATCTGGCGGGCGCCCCCGAATGGCGCACACTCATCGATGTCGACCAGCTTGGCGAGGACGAGGGCCAGAGCTGGGTATGGCACGGCGCCAACTGCCTTGCGCCCGATTACACCCGCTGCCTGGTCTCGCTTAGCCCGGGCGGCACCGATGCCGACGTGGTCCGCGAGTTCGACATCGCGACCGGCGCTTTTGTCGAAGGCGGGTTCACGCTTCCCGAAGCCAAGTCCAATGTCGCCTGGTATGACGAGAACACGCTGTTCGTCGGCACCGACGAAGGCGCCGGATCGTTGACCGATTCGGGCTATCCGCGTCTCGTCAAACTGTGGGAGCGCGGAACCGATTTTGCGCAAGCCCGGCTGATTGCCGAGGGCGAACAGACCGATATCAGCATGAACGGTTTCTCGGTGCTCGACGGTGAGACCCGCTACCGTTTCGTGCGCCGCGGCCCCAGCTTCTGGACCAGCGAATATGCGCTGGTGACCGACAATGGCGACACCGTCCCGCTGCCACTGCCCGAGGATGCCGAGTTCGAGGCGGTGCTTGGCGGCTTTGTGATCGGCAAGCTCAATTCCCCGATGGAAACATCTACAGGCACCGAACAGCCGGGCGCCCTGCTCGCCTGGTCGCTCGACGACGTGCTCGACGGGGGCGATCCGCAGCCCTTTGCGGTCTTCCGTCCGAGCGAAACGCAGGCGGTCGAACAGGTCGCGGCGTCGGAAAACAAGCTGTGGGTCAAGGTGCTCGACGATGTCTCGGGCAAGCTCATCGAGCTGACACCCGACGCCACCGGCTGGACCGAACGCGCAATGGACCTGCCCGCCAACAGCACCATCCAGATTGCCGAGACCAGCGGTACGGGTGACACCGCTTTCGTCACCGTGGAAAGCATGCTGACCCCGCCCACGCTCTATGCCGTGCCGAGCGAGGGCGAGCCCGTCGCCATCGCGAGCGAGCCGGCACAGTTCGATGCGAGCAAGTTCAGCGTCGAGCAGAAGTTTGCCACGTCGAAAGACGGCACCAAGGTGCCCTATTACCTCGTCCGTCCCGCAGGCGCCGAAGGGCCGCTGCCCACGCTGATCCACGCCTATGGCGGGTTCCGCGCGGCGCAGACGCCGAAGTATCTGACCGCCGAACCCTATCGCAGCGGGCCGCTGGGTCTCTTCTGGGTCGAAAGCGGCAATGCCTATGTCCTCGCCAATATCCGCGGCGGCGGTGAATACGGGCCCCGCTGGCACGAAGACGCGCTGCGCGAGAAGCGCCAGAACAGCTTCGACGATTTCCATGCAGTGGCCGACGATCTCGTCGCCAACCGGTTGGCCAGTCCGGGCCGCATCGCCGCATCGGGCCGCTCAAACGGCGGCGTACTGGTCGGCGCGGTCGCGAACCAGCGCCCCGATCTCTACGGCGCGATCATCTCGGGCAGTCCGTTGATCGACATGAAGCGCTACAACAAGCTGCTCGCGGGCGCATCGTGGATGGCCGAATACGGCAATCCCGACGTACCGGCGGACTGGGCCTTCATGCGCGAATGGTCGCCCTACCAGAACATGCGCGATACGCCCGACGTCCCCGCGGCGTTCTACTATCTGTCGACGCTCGATGACCGCGTGCACCCCGGCCATGCGCGCAAGGCGGCGGCCAAGCACGAAGCCTGGGGCCAGACCTTCTATTATCACGAGTACCGCGAGGGCGGCCATTCGGTCGGATCGGACCATGAGGAAGACGCCAAGCGCGCCGCATTGCTGCTCGCCTATCTCAATCGCGAGATCGGTAGCGGAGCGGACTAGGCACGGAGATGGGCTTCGCGCGTTCATCCCCTGACCGCAACTGGCAGGGGATGGGTGCGTGACCGCCGACATACGCTTTTTCTGGGCACGACTGAACGCGAATTACTGGTTTTATCCGGCGCTGTTCTCGATCATGGCGGGCGCGCTGGCGTTCATCATGGTCTGGCTCGACCGAGCGGGGCTGGCCGAATTCCTCAACGAAGTCGACTGGATCGTGCCCGCGCGCCCCAAGGGGGCGGCGGACATGCTCACCGTGATGGCGGGGAGCATGATCGGCGTCGCCTCGACCGTGTTTTCGATCACTATCGCCGCGGTCGCCTATGCCAGCGGCAATTACGGTCCGCGGCTGCTGACCAATTTCATGGAGGATTGCGGCAACCAGTTGAGCCTGGCGACCTTCATCGGCAGCTTCGTCTATGCGCTGATCGTGCTGCGCGCGGTGCGGGCCGAAGATGAAACTCCCGCCGCGCTGGCCGATGCCACCGCCACCGCCCTGCCCGGCTTTACCCCGCAATTGTCGCTGCTGGTCGCCTATGTCCTGATGGGCCTGTGCGTCGCGGTGCTGGTGTTCTTCCTCAACCATATCCCGTCGAGCATTCGCATCAACAAGGTGCTCAAGGGTATCGGCGAACGGCTGCTCGAGGCGGTCCGCGAGACCTATCCGGTCGAAGACGAGTTTTACGAAGCAGTCGAACCCAAGGGCGGCAAACCCTTGACCGCACGCGGCACGGGCTATGTCCAGCTGGTGGACTTCGACGAATTGGTGAAGATCGCGCGCGATTGCGGCTGCACCATCTCGCTACGCGTGCGCACGGGCGACTTCGTCCATCGCGACATGCCGTTCCTGGATGTCGATGGCTGCGATCCCGCGACCATCGATGAACGCATCCGCGGTTGCTTCACGCTCGGCTCCACCCGGACACCCGAACAGGATCCCCAATTCCTGATCGACGAACTGGTCGAGATCGGGCTGCGCGCGCTGTCGCCCGGGATCAACGATCCCTTCACCGCGATCACCGCGCTCCATTGGCTGGGTGCCGCGACCGCAGAGATCGGGCGGCGCGACTTGCGCAAGGATATCTGCGGCGAGGATTGCGACGATTGTCCGGTGATCCCGCTGCCCGACGATTTCGCCCACTACGTAAGCCGCGGGTTCGGCGCGATCCGCAGCGGGGTAGCGAGTTCGCCCACTGCAGCGGAAGTCATGCTCGATACGCTTGCCAATGCCGCGGTGCCGATTCGCGACGAGCGGCGCCAGACGCTGCTCAAGGACCAGGCCGACAAGCTTGCGCGGCAAACGCGGCTGGTGCTTGTCGGCCCGGATCTCGATCGGTTCGAGCGTCACGTCGCACGGTTCAACAAGGTCTTCTGGTAGGGGCTAGCGAACCCGGCCCGGCCGCCCCGCGCGCGCCAGTACCAGCGCGGTACCGACCAGCACCATGCCGACGACATCGAGCGGTGCCAGCAATTCGCCGAAAGCCAGCCAGCCGACCGTGGCGGCAATGGCGGGCTGGGTCAGCAGCGCCATCCCGATGATCAGCGGCGGGAAATGGCGCAGCGAGAAGACCAGCAAGCCCTGCCCGACAAGCTGGCTGCTGAGCGCGAGCACCAGTACCGGCGTCCACCCCGCCTCGCCCGGCCACACCGGTTCGCCCGCAGCCAGCGCGATGGCGAGCAGCAGCGGCGCCGCGATGAGGCTGACCAGCAGCAGCACTGCCCACGGCCC